>NZ_CP006587.1:3066998-3367664 GCF_000737515.1 Hymenobacter sp. APR13 | reverse complement strand
CCACCATGCCGTAGCTGAGGTGGTAGATGGCGTCGGCGTAGGGCTTGCCCAGCTTCTGGAGCACCGCCCGCAGCACCTGCATGTGGTAGTTCTGCTCGTCGGCAATGACGTACACGCTCAAATCGTAGCCGAAATCCTGGTACTTCAGTTCGGCCGTGCCCAGATCCTGGGTGATGTACACCGAGGTGCCGTCGGCGCGGAGCAGTAGCTTCTCGTCGAGGCCTTCCTCCTTGAGGTCCACCCACACCGAGCCGTCTTCTTTCTTGAAGAACACGCCTTTCTGCAGGCCTTCCTCCACCCGCTCCTTACCCAGCAGGTAGGTACCCGACTCGTAGTAATACTTGTCGAAATCGACGCCGATTGTGCGATAAGTCACATCAAACCCTTCGTATACCCATCCGTTCATTTGCTCCCATAGATTCCAAGTCAGTTTATCGCCTTTTTCCCATCTACGGAGCATCCATTGAGCCTTTACTATCCATAAGTTTCTATAAGTTCTATCAAGTTCCTTGTAGAAATATCGAATTAAAGGAGTCTCATTTTTAACTTTACTCAGACGCCTTAGTTCTCTAATAAGTCTAGGCAAAAATTTCGCGAATGCAACATCTTTCTTTTCTTCTTTATCGACATTATCCAATGTGTCTTTAACTAATTGTTTAATAAACTCTTTGGCTATTATATCATACTTCAAGCTTTTATACTCTACGAAAAACTGTAAAATACTAGCAACCAATTCCCTGGCATGAAGAATTTGGTATTTGTTCACGCTTTCAAATAATACATAATATTGACCAACTAGATGGTCGCCTTTCACTTCAGAACTTGGACGTTCTTTTTTTCCAATTTCTTGGTAGGCCAGCATCGACTTGCAGATGTGGATGCCCCGGTCGTTGACCAGGTTGGCCTTCGTGACGGTGGCGCCGGTGGCCTTCAGAATCTCGGCCACCGAGTAGCCGAGGAAGTTGTTGCGCAAATGGCCCAGGTGCAGGGGCTTGTTGGTGTTGGGCGAGGAGTACTCCACCACCACGTTGCGCGGGCCCTCGGTAGTGACGGGCGCGCCGGCCGGCTGCTGGTACAGGCTGGTAAAGAGCTTCACCCACTCGGCGTCGGCAATTTCCAGGTTCAGGAAGCCTTTCACCACGTTGTAGCCGCTCACCAGCGGCGAGTTGGCCACCAGCCACTCCCCCACGGCCTGCCCGATCTGCTCGGGGCCCTTGCCCAGGGTTTTGGTGAACGGGAACGTGACGAGCGTAAGCTGGCCGGCAAACTCCTTGCGCGTGGGCTGCAACGTAAGCTGGGCGGCGGGCACCTCGGTGCCGAATACAGTTTGAATGGCCGCGCCGAGGGCGGCTTTGAGGGTTTGTTCGAGTTGCTGCACTAGAAGAAGCGAAACGCTGAAAAAGAAGCCTTATCGTAGGCTTCGGATATATTTTGAGGCGAAATCCGGGAGGCGGCGTAAGCTACCGGCCTGGGCGGGGCAAGGGCATCTCCGGCCCGAAGGGCGGGCGCCAGCCATCCGCGTCGGCCGTGGCCTACGCTACATTCGTCGGGAAGAAAGCCGCCAAAAAACCGGGTTCATAAGCACTTACCGCCGCGGCCACCCTGGGCTGCGGCAAACACAAAGGTAGAAACCTGGGCCGGAAGAGCCCGCGCCCGCGCCTACTTTCCTGCCCGGCGCAGCACCATGGGCACCTGCCGGGGGTTGCCGCGCGTGATAACCGGGTAGGCCACGTCGCTGATAAACAGCAGCTGCCCGTTCAGCCGGATGCGCGCCTGCAGGCTGTAAGTGTTGCTTTCCTGGATGCGGCCGGGGTCGTAGGTGAGCGTGAAGGGCAGCGGCACCTGCTCGCCGTTGGGCCGGATCGTGACGGAATCAATGACGGTAGCCGCCACGTCCTGCAACGACACGTCCAACAGCTGCACCTGCACCACGGCGGCGGCCGGCAGCGCCATCCGCTCGCGGTACGTGAGCGTGCCCGTCACGGTGTCGCGGGGCAGCTTCATGGGCTGACTAGCTTCGGCGCCGGGGCCGCCACCAGAGGCAGAGGGCGAGGCGGAGCAGGCCGCCAGCAACAGGGGCACGCAAAGGGCAGGCAACAGACGGAACAGCATAGGGCGGCGGCAAAAAGCAGGATTTCGTTATGGCTGGTCACGAATATATCCGCTTTTTGCCGCCGCGCAAGCCGGCCGCTACCGGCTCACCACTTCTTCCAGCCGCAGGCGCCGCTGAATGGCGTCGGTGGCCGCTTCCAGAATGTCGAAGGCGTTCTGGGCCATGGTGTTTTCCGAGTCCAGCGTGGGGTTGATTTCCACCATCTCGAAGCACACCACCCGGTCGTTGTCGAGCAGGGCGCGGCACAGGCTGATGGCTTCTTCCACGTTCAGGCCATCCACCACGGGCGTGCCGGTGCCTTTGCTGAAACGCGAATCCAGCGAGTCCACGTCGAAGCTGATGTACACCATGTCGCAGAAGCGCAGGCGCTCATACACCTCGCGGGCTATCTGGCGGGTGCCTTTCTCTTTGACCTCGTCGAGCTTGTAGTTTTTGATGCCCAGGCGCTCGATGATGGCGTCTTCCTCGGGCTCGGTGTCGCGCACCACCACGTACACCAGATGCTCGCCGGTGATTTTGGGGCCGGGCTCGCCCAGGTTTTTCAGCTTCTGCCAGAAAAACTCGGTTTCGGGCTCGGGCTGGTTGCGCTGGCACTCGCGGTTGTCGTCGCCGAGGCTGATGGACAGCGGCATGCCGTGCATGTTGCCCGAGGGCGTGGTGTAGGGCGAGTGAATGTCGGCGTGGGCATCTACCCACACCACGCCCAGCGTTTTGTGCGGGTAGGCCGCCTTGATGCCCGCAATGGTAGCGGCGGCGCTGCTGTGGTCGCCGGCCAGCACCAGCGGAAACTCGCCGAAGCGCAGCGTTTGCTCTACGGTGCTGGCAATGCCTTTCTGCACCGTGTAAATAGAATCGATGTGCTTGGCCTTCGGGAAATGATTTTTCTCGAAGAGCACGTGGTTCAGGTCCGGAATGTGGACCGAGTTGAACCGGCGGAAGTAGTCGGACCCTTTGTTGAGGCAAGCCACCTTGAGGGCGTCTACGCCCAGGCTGGCACCACGGGTTCCGGCTCCAAGCTCGGAGCGGACTTCCAGAAGCTTAATGCGTCGCATATTACATTGGCAGAAAAAGGGTTAAGTGGTTTAGATGCTTGCCGATTGAGCGGGCAAAATCCCGCTCAGGCTTGACGCGCACGGGCCTTCCGGCGCAACCAACGAACAGAGCACAACCAAAACCCCCGCGAGGGGGTATCTTTGCCCACGCAAGTTCGGCAAAAGCTCGACCAGATAAAAACCGTCTGTCATCCTGAGCGGAGCGAAGGACCTTCTCACGTCAGAACAAGTTGCTCAATGCCTATCCAACGTAAGAAGGTCCTTCGCTCCGCTCAGGATGACAGGTTCTCTCTCCCGCCCAGCCATTAACCATTTCATACCTGAGGTAAGCCACCTAACACAATCCATGGGATTTACGATTGCTCCCTTACGCCGGCAAAACGGCCAATGGCAAATAAACTGGCTACCACTAATCGGCTGGACGCTGCTCGTTAATGTCATCATGACGCTGGCAGTGTATAGCTTCTCGCGCCCTACTCCAAGCGCACAACTACGGCACCCGGCGGCCGTGCTGGCTGCTGAATCTACGTTGCGCTCTGTCCCGGCAGATGAAATGAATTCTTCCACGGTGGAAGTACTAGCCCTGGGCGATACGGTAGACGTTCTTTCGCTATCGGCTGACGACTGGTGCTACGTTACGCTTCCCCGGATGCCGGATGGACGTAAGGGCACAGGGTATATCCGGAAACAATCGTTGGTCATTGCCGATTCCACCCTGGCTGCACTTCGATAACGCACAACCGTTCTTTACAAACCACGAAAACCCATTTTCCTTCAATGGATACCTACCACGACCTGATTTCGCAGACGTTCGACTTCCCTACCGATGAGTTTCAGGTACAGGATAACGAGTTACGCTTCCACGACATTGATTTGATGGCCCTCGTGGAAAAGCACGGCACCCCGCTGCGCTTGGCCTATCTGCCCAAAATCTCGTCCCAGATTCAGCGGGCCAAGGAGTGGTTCCGCCTCGGCATCGAGCAGACCGGCTACCAGGGCAAGTACTCCTACGCCTACTGCACCAAGGCCTCGCACTTTAGCTTTGTGGTGGAGGAAGCCCTCAAAAACGGCGTGCACATCGAAACGTCTTCCTGGTTTGATACCAACATCATCCGGGCCATGCACGCCAAGGGCAAGGTGCAGAAGGATACGTTCATCATCTGCAACGGCTTCAAAACCCAGGAGTACAAGCACGAAATCACCCGCCTCATCAACGACGGCTTCGTGAACTGCATGCCCATCCTGGACTCGCCCAACGAGGTGGATTACTACCACGACAACGTGCGCGAAAAGTGCAACGTGGGCATGCGCCTGGCTTCCGATGAGGAGCCGCGCTTCCAGTTTTACACCTCCCGCCTGGGCATCCGCTACACCGATGCCATTCCGCTCTACGAGCAGAAAATCAAGGACGACCCGCGCTTCGAGCTCACGATGCTGCACTACTTCATCAACACCGGCATCAAGGATACCAGCTACTACTGGTCGGAGCTGAGCCGGTTTGTGCACAAGTACTGCGAGCTGCGCAAGGTGTGCCCCACCCTCACCACCATCGACATCGGGGGCGGCCTGCCCATCCAGACCAGCATTCAGAAGGAGTACGACTACCCGTACATGATTGCGGAGGTGCTGCGCACCATCAAGCGCATCTGCCAGGAAGAAGGCGTGCCCGAGCCTGACATCTTCACCGAGTTCGGCATCTTCACGGTGGGCGAATCCGGGGCCACCATCTACAGCATTCTGGACGAAAAGCTGCAGAACGACAAGGAGTTGTGGTACATGATCGACGGCTCGTTCATCACCAACCTGCCCGACACCTGGGCCCTGAACCAGCGCTTCATCATGCTGGCCCTCAACGGCTGGAACAAGCAGTACAAGAAGATTCAGCTCGGCGGCCTCACCTGCGACTCGCAGGACTACTACAACGCCGAGAAGCACATCTATCAGGTGTTCCTGCCCGAGCGCAAGCCCGCTGATGCCGAGCCGCTGTACGTGGGCTTCTTCCACACCGGCGCCTACCAGGAGAGCCTGAGCGGCTACGGCGGCGTGAAGCACTGCCTGATTCCGGCCCCCAAAATGGTGATTCTGGACCGCGCCGAGGACGGTACCCTCACCGACCTGGTGTTTGCCGAAGAGCAGACTGCCGACTCGATGATGCGCATTCTGGGCTACCAGGCGTAGGGTTTCGGCAAGTTTCGGGCGGGCCGGTTGGAAGGCCCGCCCGGAACTGCTATTTTTGGGCTGTAACTCCTCTTTATTAACCAGTTCTCCTCTTCTTTCGATGAAAAAGCTACTCCTGCTGGCCTCTGTGGCTGTTTTGGGTCTGAGTGCATGCAACAAGCAGAAGTGCCCGGCTTATACCAGCACCAAAGCCGCCAACCGTGTGTCGTCGCCGATTATGGCTTCGTCGGTTTCGGCTCCGGCTGCCCGCCAGTAGTTTTCTGGTAGCCTCAACCGCCCTGAAAAGCCCGCCCTGCCTCAGGCAGCGGCGGGCTTTTTGCTGCCTTGCAGGCTGAATTTTACAAATTCTGTATTCTGCATAATTTAAAGAAGAACCCTTCGTTATGCGTTAGAAAGTTTTCATATTTAGCAGGTTGCAAATAGTGCACCTGTCTTTCATTGCACAAAAACATGAAAAAAGTATTGCTTTTTGCGGTTCTGGGGGTTCTCTCTCTCAATTCATGCCGCACCAAATGCCCTGCTTACTCCACCACCAAGCCGGCTACCCACACCGCGGCCCCCATCATGGCCAGCAACGCCGCCGCAACGCCCCGGCAGTAAGAGGTAGCCTCTCTGAATTGAAAACGCCTCCCGCTCTTATTTACCTGAGCAGGAGGCGTTTTTGCGTGTAGCTCTATGGGCCGCAGCCACCCGTTTCGGGCCTTACGACGCGCCAGCCAGTATCAGGTCGGTGGCGGCGGCCAGGTTGGGCACGCGGGGCTGGAACGCGGCGGCTTCCTCCTCGCCTACCAGAATCCCGCGCACCCCCACTTTAGCACCCGCCTGCATGTCGCGCAGCCGGTCGCCGACCAGCCAGCACTGCGCCGCCTCCAGTTGGAAGCGCGCCATGGCCTGCTCCAGCATCAGCGAGTCGGGCTTGCGCCGCAGCGACTCCGACACGCTGGGATGGCCCGGCGCGAAGTACAGCGCATCGAGGGCGTCGTGGCAGGCCTGCTGCAGTTTCTGGTGGCAGGCCTGCACATCGGCGGCCGTATAAAGCCCCTTGGCGATGCCGGCCTGGTTGGTCACGACGATGAGGTAGTAGCCGGCGGCTTTGAGGCGCGCCAGGCTCTCGGGCACGTCCGGCAGCACCTCAAACTGCCCGGGCTGCCACACGTAGTCGCCCATTTCCCGGTTCAGCACTCCGTCGCGGTCCAGAAATACAGCTTTGTTAGGCATAGTGATGGGGTGATGAGGTGATAAGGTGTTTTTGGGTGACAGGTGACAGGTGACAGGTGACAGGTGACAGGTGACAGGTGACAGGTGACAGGTGACAAAGGTAGCGGGGCAACGGCCTGAAGCACCTTGTTTGTGACTACTACCTTTGCTGCGTGTTATAGTATTGCCTATCCTCTCTCACCCATCATCTATTACTTATCACCTGTCACCTCATCACTTCATTACCCCATCACTTCATCACCCAAAGTCAACAACATGTCCATAGCCATACTCGGAGGCGGTATTTCAGGGCTTACGCTGGCCTGGCAGCTGCAGAAAGCGGGTGTCGCCTACGACCTGTTTGAGGCCGAGGCCACGCCCGGCGGCTGCTTGCGCAGCCTGGCCCATCCGGCCGGCTACCTCCTCGAAACCGGCCCCAACTCTCTACAGCTCAGCGACGAGCTGCAGGAGTTGCTCACCGAGCTCGACCTCACCGACAAAATCCAGGACGCCGCCGATGTCAGCAAGCACCGCTACGTGCTGCGCAACGGCCGCATTCAGGAGCTGCCCGGCTCGCCGCCGGCCTTGCTCACCAGTAGCTTTTTCAGTTTGAAAGCCCGGTTCAGCCTGGTACGTGAGCTGCTGCGGCCGGCCGCCGCGCCCAATCCGCAGGAAACGGTGGCGGGCTTTTTCCGTCGCCGCTTCGGCCCCGAGCTGGTCGATTACGCCGTGAATCCGTTCATTTCCGGCATCTACGCCGGCGACCCGGAGCAGCTGCTGATTCATAAGACCTTCGGGAAAGTGGCGGCGCTGGAGCAGCAGCACGGCTCGGTGCTGCGGGGGCTGGCCAAGGCCGGCGGCGGCGCGGGCCGCAAGCGCATCATCACGCTGCAGGGCGGCATCCAGACCCTCACCGACGCGCTGGCCGCCCGCCTCACCCACCGCCACGTGGGCCAGCCCGTGCAGGCCCTGCACCGCCTCCCCAACGGCCACTACCAGTTGCGCACCGCCGCCGGCCGCGAAAGTCAGCACCCGGCTCTGGTGCTGGCGCTGCCCACCTATGCTGCCGCGCCCCTGCTGCAGCCGCTGTTTCCGGAAGCCGCGGCGGCGCTGGCGGCCGTGCACTACCCGCCGATGGCCGCCATCTACACCGCTTACCAGCGCGCCGACGTGAGCCATCCGCTCAACGGCTTCGGGGCGCTCAGTCCCAAAATCGAGCAGCCCTACGCGGCCGGCACCATCTGGACCAGCGCCATCTTCCCCGACCGCGCCCCGGCCGGCCAGATGCTGTTTACCACCTTCGTGGGCGGCACTCAGTACGAGGAGCACGCCCGCCAGCCCGAGGCCACCCAGAAAGCCGCCGTGCACGCCGAGCTAAGCAAACTCTACGGAATCCGGGAGGGCGCGCAACCCGCGTGGCAGTTCCGGTACTATTGGGAGCGGGCTATTCCGCAGTTCGACCACCGCATTGTGGCCGCGCACACCGCCGCCGATACGCTGCAAACCCAGAATATCTGGAGCGCGGCCAACTGGCGCGGCGGCGTGGGCGTACCAGACTGCATCCGGCACGCCCGACAAATTGCTGCTCAACTTGTTGCGTAAGCTGGGCCGGTAACCACGGGCGGCGTGGCCGGGAAGAAGCCCTTGGCAGACTGCCAGCCGGCTTTTTCCTGTTCGCCAGTTTCTGCATATTGCCGGGCGGGCGCACCAAAAACCCCTCTATCTTTGTCCGATGAATGACGGGCTCGTCCTGATACCAACCTACAATGAGCGGGAAAATGCGGAGCTGATTCTTCGCAAGGTCTTTTCGCTGCCCAAAGAGTTCGACGTGCTCATTATCGACGATGGCTCGCCGGACGGCACCGCGGCCATTGTGCGGGGCCTGATGGCGGAGTTTCCGAACCGGTTGTTTCTGGAAGAGCGCAGTGGCAAGCTGGGGCTGGGTACGGCCTACATCCACGGCTTCCGGTGGGCCCTGGCGCGCGGCTATCAGTACGTGTTTGAGATGGATGCCGACTTCTCCCACAACCCCGACGACCTGGTGCGCCTCTACGACGCCTGCGCCCACGACGGCTACGACCTGGCCATCGGCTCGCGCTACATCCAGGGCGTGAACGTGGTCAACTGGCCCATGGACCGGGTGCTGATGTCGTACTTCGCCTCGGCCTACGTGCGCTTCATCACGGGCATGCCCATCCGCGACGCCACGGCGGGCTTCAAGTGCTACACAGCCCGCGTGCTGCGCACCATCGAGCTGGACCGGATCCGGTTTGTGGGCTACGCCTTCCAGATTGAGATGAAGTGGCTGGCCTACAAATATGGCTTCCGCATCAAGGAGGTGCCGATTATCTTCACCGACCGCACCCGGGGCTCGTCCAAGATGAGCAAGGGCATTGTGCAGGAAGCTTTCCTGGGCGTCATCAAGATGAAGGTAGACAGCTGGTTCCGGCGCTTTGTCCCGGCGCAGCCGCGCGCCGCCGTTTCGACGGGCAGCGCAACCCCGGCGCGGGAAACCCGGTAAGCGTAGCTGCAGCCGGCCCGCTGCGGCGTTTGGTTTTCCGGGCCATTAGCGGCGCTACCAATGGAAATTACTCCCTGGTTCTGGGTGGGCTTCAATGCCTTCGTGCTGGCCATGCTGCTGCTCGATCTGCTGGTGTTCAACCGCCGGGCCCACGTGGTGCGTATGCGCGAAGCCCTGGGCTGGAGCGCCTTCTGGATTGCGCTGTCGCTCACGTTCAACTACCTGGTCTACCACTTCCTGGGGCGCACGGCCGCCCTGGAGTTCCTGACGGGCTACCTGATTGAGAAGTCGCTGAGCGTGGATAACCTGTTCGTATTCCTGCTCATCTTCAGCTACTTCAAGGTTCCGCCGCAGTACCAGCACAAGATTCTGTTCTGGGGGATTCTGGGGGCGCTGGTGCTGCGGGCGGCCTTCATTCTGGTGGGCGCGGCGCTGCTGGCCAAGTTCCATTTCCTGCTTTATGTGCTGGGTGCCTTCCTGGTGTATACCGGCGTGAAGATGGCCACCAACGCCGGCGAGCCCGAAATAGACCCCGACAGCAACCCGGTGGTACGCTTCCTGAGCCGCCACCTGCCCATCACCCACCGCCTCCACGACGACCGGTTTCTGGTCCGGCAGGATGGCCGGCTGTATGCCACGCCGCTGCTCGTGGTGCTGGTGATGGTGGAAACCACCGACGTAGTATTTGCCGCCGACTCCATCCCCGCCATCCTGGCCGTCTCGCGCGACACGTTCATCGTGTACACCAGCAACGTGTTTGCGCTGCTGGGGCTGCGGGCGCTGTACTTCGCCCTGGAAGGCCTCATGCGGCTGTTTCACTACCTGCAGTACGGCCTCTCCCTGATTCTCGTCTTCATCGGCGCCAAGCTGCTGCTCTCCGAAGTCTACCACATTCCCATGGGCATTTCGCTGGGCGTGGTGGGCGGCATCCTGCTGCTGTCGGTGGTAGCCTCCGTGCTATGGCCCAAGCCACAGGAAGATCCAGTCTGATACTGTCATTTTCCGCCATACAAAAAGGCCGCCGTGCAGTGTGCACGGCGGCCTTTAAGTTGCGAAAAAGTAGTTACGGCTTAGGAACCGGGGTGCCTTCGGCGGGTGCGGGCACGGTGGTGTTCACGCCTTCATCGGGGGCGGCGTTACCGCCGAGCAGGTCGATGAGGTTGAGCGGCTCAAACTGGGTGGAATCCGAAGGCTGGGTGGCGCGCACGGTGTCGCGCACGGCCCGGAAGATGGAGCCATGGGCCCGGCCGGGGAAGCTCAGGCTGTAGCTGAGCGTGTTGCGGGCGCCGTCCGAAATCAGGCCCTTCTGTAGCATCAGGTCGGCGATGAGGCGGTGGAAGTAGCGTGCCGCGCTGCGCATCTCGCCGTACTGGTTGAACGACATCTGGTAGCGCCGCGGCCGCGGGATGATGCTGGCCATGTACAGGCTCTCCGACAGGTTCAGCTCGCTTGGCTCTTTGGCATAGTAGAACTCCGCGGCCTCCTTCACGCCGTAGATCTTCGGGCCCCACTCGATGATGTTGAGGTAGACTTCAAACATGCGTTCCTTCGAAACGAGGCGCGTGTTTTCAATCAGCCACACAATCAGAGCTTCCTCAATCTTGCGGGTCACAGTCTTCTGCCGGGTCAGGAACACGTTTTTCACCAGCTGCATGGAAATGGTGCTGCCGCCGCGGGCGAAGCGCTTTTCCTTGATGTTCTGGATGGCCGACTTCACAAACGCCTTTTCCATGAAGCCCTTGTGCGACAGAAAGCGCGGGTCTTCGGCCGTCATGATGGCCGCCTTCAGGTAGTCCGACACTGCGTCGTAGGGCACGAAGTCCGGGTTAACGGGGCCCACTTTGAAGGTCTTGATGGAGTCGCCCTTATCGTTGTAGGCGGTGTAGCGGAACGCTTGGTTGAGCTGGTTGAGGTCTTCGCGGCCCATGCGCGTGATGCGGAAATCCTTGGGCGTGAGGCTGGAGCTGAACTCCAGGCTGTCCACCTGGTTCATGTCCAAGTCGAGGTGCATGCGGTACTGCAGCGTGCCGCTGCCTTGCATGCCTTCCAGGGTGTTGAACATGCCCTCGGGCAGCGCCGCGAAGAACGTGTTGGCCGCCGTTTCGGCCGACTCGATATCGGCCTGCACCTGCAAACCCGCCAGCATTTCGCGGCGGTTGCGCACCCCGTTGATCATCTTGCCTACCACGCGCTGGTTGAGCGGCAGCTTGCGCACGCTCAGTGTGGGGTAGAACTCCATGCGGTTGAGCGTAACCTTGGTGCCCTTTTCCAGCGCCGCGTAGGCCTGGCCCAGCGTGGCCACAAAGTCGATGCCGCCGCGCGGGAAACGCACGTCGCGGTCGGAGAGCTTAGGATGGTTCACGATGAAGTTGGCCGCCGAAGCCGTGCCACGGACGGTCAACTGGTCGTCGTCAAGCTCCTTTTCGGTGAGGCTGAAGCGTAGCGTGTCGAACTGCACGCGGGCCCCATAGCGGCGCTGCACGTAGGGCAGCGTCACGGGCCGGCGCTCCAGGCCAAACACCTCCGCCTGCAGGGCATAGTCGCCGGGCTCGATGTGGCCCTGCACGCCCACCCGGTTTTCCACCGAGTCGATGACGGCCGTCAGCTGGCCCTGAATGTCGCCATCTTCAATGGAGAGGCGCGGCATCACCACGCGGGCGCGGTGGCGGGGGCTGTCGTAGGTCACCAGGAAGTTTTGGAAATCAGCTTCGCCGGGCATGTTGTCGAAGCCGGCTTCCAGTAGCTGGTTGGCCAGCAACCCATAGTTTACGCCCTGCGTGGTATCGCGCGGCACTTCGGGCTGGGCGCCTTTTTTGCGGTACAGAAACGAGTAGTTGTCCTGGCCGGAGCGGGTTTTGCGGGCCGTGAAGCGAGCGTCGCTGATTTCGAGGTTGCTGAACACCGGGCGGCCCGCAAACAGGCTGCGCACGCTCAATGACACCGTGAGCAGGCGCGCCTGCAGCAGTGTATCGGTGGGCGCGGCCTCGGGCACCAGGCTCATGCCGGCAATCTGCACCGTGTTGAGGTCGGTGAAGCGGGCCGGGCCCAGCGCGAGCGTAACGGGGTATTTCCGCTCTACTTTGGCCGTGGCCTGCCGGATGGCATAGTCCAGCAGCTGCTGGCGCTTGAGCAGGAATACGGTGAGGCCGAGGGCCAGCAGGGCCACCACAATGCCCAGGCCGATGGCAATCTTTTTCTTAGTTGCTGGAGTCACGCGAGCGAGTCGAGAGGAAGGATAATCGCGGGCGGGGCGTGCCAGATTCGTGCCGAACCCGCCACCGATCATAGTACAAAGGTAGGGAAAAAGGGGCGCGCCCGTTTCCGGCCCGCGGGGGCTTCGCTACCTTTGGCCCATTCTGGCCAACCCTCTCTACGCATGAACGCTGCTGCCGACTACGCCACGCTTACTCCGCTCACCGCTGTTTCGCCCCTGGATGGCCGCTACCGGCGCACCACCGCGCCCTTGGCCCCGTATTTCTCCGAGCTGGCCCTAATCCGCTACCGGGTGCTGGTGGAGGTGGAATACTTCATTGCCCTGTGCGAGCTGCCGCTGCCGCAGCTGCAGCCCATAGATGCCGCCCTGTTCCCGGAGCTGCGCGCCCTCTACACCAGCTTCTCGCTGGCCGACGCCGACGCGGTAAAGTCCTATGAGCAGACCACCAACCACGACGTAAAGGCGGTAGAATACTTCCTGCGCGACAAGTTCACGGCCCTCGGGCTGGAGGCGTATCTGGAGTTCATTCACTTCGGTCTGACCTCGCAGGACATCAACAACACGGCCATTCCGCTGAGCTTGCAGCACGGCCTCATCAACACGCTGCTGCCGGCCTACGCGCAGGTGCGCAACGCCCTGGCCGCCCGCGCCACCGAGTGGGACGCCGTGCCGATGCTGGCCCGCACCCACGGCCAGCCGGCTTCGCCCACGCGCCTGGGCAAGGAAGTGCAGGTGTTTGTGGCCCGGCTGGATGCCCAGGTGGCGCTGCTGGGCCAGGTGCCGTTCGGGGCCAAATTCGGCGGCGCCACCGGCAACTTCAACGCCCACCACGTGGCTTATCCGCAGGTCGACTGGCACCAGTTCGGTGACGTGTTCGTGAACAACCGGCTGGGGCTGCACCGCTCTTTCCCCACCACCCAGATTGAGCACTACGACCACCTGGCAGCCCTCTGCGACGCCCTCAAGCGCCTCAACACCATCCTCATCGACCTGGCCCGCGACGTGTGGCAGTACATTTCGTTGGGCTATTTCCGCCAGACCATCAAGGCCGGCGAAGTGGGCTCGTCGGCCATGCCGCACAAAGTGAATCCCATCGACTTCGAAAACGCCGAAGGCAACCTGGGCCTCGCCAACGCCATGCTGGAGCACCTGGCGGCCAAGCTGCCCATCAGCCGCCTGCAGCGCGACCTGACCGACTCCACGGTGCTGCGCAACCTGGGCGTGCCGCTGGGCCACACGCTCATCGCCCTTACGGCGCTGCAGCGCGGCCTCGGCAAGCTGGCCCTCGACGAAGCCGCCCTGGCCCGCGACCTGGACGCCAGCTGGCCCGTGGTGGCCGAGGCCATCCAGACCATCCTGCGTCGCGAAGCATACCCCGACCCTTACAACGCCCTCAAGGCCCTCACCCGCACCCACGGCCCCATCACCGAAACCACCATCCGCGAGTTCATCGAAACGCTGGACGTGAGCGAAGAAGTGAAGGCCGAGCTGCGCGGAATTTCGCCGCACAACTACGTCGGCATCTAGCTTTTTGTCATCCTGAGCGGAGCGAAGGACCTTATCACGCCCAAACGACACGTTTGGTAACTATTTAGGCGTGATAAGAACCTTTGCGTCACTCAGGAGAACAGTTTTACCCGTTTCTCCGCCCCTACCATGTCCGACCTGAACGGCATCACCGTCCATGCTGACTGCCGCCACTTTCGCGGTGATATTCCCTGCCGCCCCAACAAGGCGCACGGCTACGTGTGCCAGGATTGCCCGTCGTATGCGCCGGTGCAGCAGCGCGTCCTGCTTATTAAGCTGGGTGCCATCGGCGACGTTATCCGCACGACGCCGCTGCTGCGGCGGCTGCGGCAGGAGTATCCGGGCTGCTACATCACCTGGCTGACGCTCACGCCCGCCATTCTACCTCAGCAGGAGGTCGACGAGATTCTGAAGTTCGATTTTGCCAGCGCCCTGCAGCTGATGGCGCGGCGCTTCGACATAGCCATCAACCTCGACAAGGAAAAGGAAGCCTGCGCGCTGCTGCTGAAAGTGGAGGCTGGCCGCAAGTTCGGCTACACCCTGCGCGAAACCGACGGCGTGCCGTGGCCCCACAACGAGCAGGCCAACCACAAGTTCCTGACCGGCGTGTTCGACCAGCTCAGCCTGCAGAACCAGAAGCCCTACGTGCAGGAGATATTCGAGCTGTGCGGCTTCGATTTCCGGGGTGAAGAGTATGTCTTCGACACCCACGACGACAAAGGCTACAACTGGAGCGCGCTGCCCACCGGCCGCCCCCGCATCGGCCTCAACACCGGCTGCGGCGACCGGTGGACCACCCGCCTGTGGTCAGACGAGAAATGGGTGGCCCTGATTACGCAGCTGCAGCAAGCCGGCTACGTGCCCGTGCTGCTGGGCGGCGAGGCCGAAGACGCCCGCAACCGCCGTCTCCACGCCGATACCGGCGCGGCCTACCTCGGCACGTTCCCGCTGCCGCAGTTCATCAACCTGCTGCACCAGATGGACGGCATCGTGACGCAGGTGACCATGGCCATGCACATCAGCATTGCGCTGCGCAAGCCCACTATCCTGATGAACAACATCTTCAACCCCTACGAATTCGACCTCTACGGCCGCGGCCAGCTGGTGCAGCCCGACAAGCAGTGCGTGTGCTTCTACCGCGGCTCCTGCCAGCTCGGCACCAGCTGCATGGAAGATCTGCCGGCCGAAAAGGTGCTGGCCGCGGTGCAGGCCAGCGTGCCAGTGTAGCGCGAAAGTCCGTTTTGCGGCCGAAACGCCCGTACGGCCGGGCTACTGGTGAGTGGCAGACGGATCTTGCCGCACAGCCGCCACGCGGGCTTGGAATTCGTCGGCGGGCACATGCTGCAGCAGGGCGTGCAGGGCAGGCAGCGGCAGCTCGGTGGCGTGCGTGAAGTTTATGCAGCTCTTGCCCATCTTCAGCTTCGGGGCCGCCGCTTTCAGCGCCGCGCCCAGCTCCGGGAAATAGTAGAGGGCCTGCACGTACAGGCTCAGGTAGTTTTTCTTGCTGGCCAGCGCCACGGCCATATCCTTGCCGGCCACAAACTGCAGCATCCCGGGGGTTGTCAGCTCAGCATAGCCCGCGGGCATGGCCTGCCGCACCGCCTCCCAAACGGTTTCCACGGTTGCGCGCCGCTCAGCAGGAACGGCGGCCAGAAAGTCAGTAAGTGAACCAACAGATGCAGCAGCCATAGCAGTAGGGGTTTACCGCAATAATGTACGGCAAATTTTCGGCAGCGCGCGGAGCCAACGGCTTCGAGTTACTGCGCCACTTCCTTCAGCGCTTTCACCATCTCGCTCCACGAAAACTCCTTTTTCTTGGCCCACACGCCGGCCGTGAATTCCTGCTCACGCTGGTGCTCGTAGAAATCCACCAGCGCATCGGCAATGGCGCGGGGCGTGGGTGGCACCACGTAGCCCACTTCACCGTCCGGAATCAGCTCGGCCAGGCCGCCGACGTCGGTTACCAGCATGGGCCGCTCAAAGTGGTAGGCAATCTGCGAAACGCCGCTCTGGGTGGCGTTTTTGTAGGGCTGCACAATAAGGTCGGCGGCGCAGAAATAGTCCACCACCTTTTCGTTCGGGATGAAATCGGTGGCGCGGACGAGGCGGCTTTCCAGGTTGTGCTGCCGGATCAGGGCCTCGTAGGGCGCGGCTTCTTCGTAGTATTCGCCGGCGACGATGAGCTTGAGGGGCAGCTTTGCCAGCCGTGCGTCGGCAAAGGCCTCCAGCAGAATATCCAGCCCCTTGTAAGCCCGGATGAAGCCAAAGAACAGCAGGTAGCCGAACGCCGGATCGAGCCCCAGGGCCGCCAGCGCAGCGGGCTTGGCCTTGAGCGGGCCGAAGTTGTCGTAAAGCGGGTGCGGGCGGTAGAGGGCAGGCTGCCGGAAGCCCAGGCGGCGCAAATCGGCCAGTACCGAGCGGCTCATGGTCACGAAGCCGTGGCAGGCTGAGAGGAAGTAGCGCGTAAGCGGCCGGTCGCCGGGGCGCTTCTCGTGCGGAATGACGTTGTCGGTGATGGCCACCACGCGGGTGTGGCGGTTGCGGGCAATAAGGCGGGCCACCGTGCCCAGCGCCGGCCCCATAAAGGGCAGCCAGAACCGGAAAATCACCAGATCGGGCCGTTCGCGGCGCAGCTTCTCCCCCACTTTCCACCACGAAAGCGGGTTCACCGAGTTCAGGCTGACTTCAATGTCCAGGTCGGCGGGGCCGGGCTCGGTGCTGAACTGGGTCTGGCCGGGAAACAGGAAATCGGGGTACTGCAGCGAAAACGTCACGAGCCGCACCTCGTCGCCAGCCTCGCGGAAGGCCCGCGCCAGCCGCTCGTTGTAGGTAGCCAGCCCGCCCCGCAGCGGATACGCCGGCCCAATGATAACGACTTTCATAGGATAGTTAGGCAAAAAAGCACGTCATGCAGAGGCGCAGCCGAAGCATCTCGCGTGCTGATGCAGGAGTACTAGTCCAACGTCAGCACGCGAGATACTTCGGCTGCGCCTCCGCATGACGGTCAGGTTGTCAATTCAGATTCACCTTATCCCGCACCAGATAATCGTTGCGGTTGGGCCCGTTCAGCTGAATCAGCTCGGCCAGGAAACCCGTCAGGAACAGCATGGCCCCGATGGTGACGGCCGTGAGGGCCAGGAAAAACAGCGGCTGTTCCGTGACGTTGCGGGCTCCCAGATTATGCCACGACAGGTACACCTTCTCGCCCACCAGCCACAGCGTAATCAACATCCCGAGCACAAACGACAGCGTGCCCATCGTGCCGAAAAAGTGCATGGGCCGCCGCCGGAACCGACTCACGAACGTGATGCTCAGCAAGTCGAGGAAGCCGTACACGAACCGCTCCAGCCCGAACTTGGTGGTGCCGTATTTGCGCTCCTGGTGCTGCACCACCTTCTCGCCAATCTTTCGGAAGCCCGCCCATTTGGCAATTACGGGGATGTAGCGGTGCATTTCGCCGTACACCTCAATGCTGCGCACCACGCGGTGGTCGTAGGCCTTGAGGCCGCAGTTGAAGTCGTGGAGCTGAATGCCCGAAATCCAGCGCGTAACGCCGTTGAACAGCTTGGTCGGAATGGTTTTCGAGAGCGGGTCGAAGCGCTTGCGTTTCCAGCCGCTCACCAGCTCGAAGCCGTCTTGCGCAATCATGCGGTACAGGTCGGGCAGCTCCTCCGGCGAGTCCTGCAGGTCGGCATCCATGGTGCAGATGACGCGGCCGGTCGTTTCCTTGAAGCCCACGTTCAGCGCCGCCGACTTGCCGTAGTTGCGGTTGAAGCGGATGCCGCGCAGGTGAGTGTCGGTTTCGGCCAGCTCCTCGATTACGTCCCAGGAGTTGTCCGTCGAGCCGTCGTCTACCAGAATCACCTCGTAGGTGAGCCCGTGCTGGGCCAACACGCGGTTGATCCAGCGGGTCAGCTCCGGCAGCGACTCGGCCTCGTTGAGCAAAGGAATAACGATGGACAACTCCACCGGAAACGAATGCGAAGTGCGCTTACTCAAACTCGGGAAGTTTATGCTTGGTAAAAGCGGAAATAATCAGCCCCAGCACTGCCCCGCCAATGGTGCCGCCCAGCACTACTTTCCCAATGCCCAGAACAGAGCCCAGCTTTTCCTGCGAAATATCGGCCAGGGATTTTTCCAGCTGTTCTTCCGGCACGTTCATACTGCTCATCCAGGCTTCCATATCCGCCCGCATGGCCGTTACGTAGTCCGGATCGATGAAATTGATGTACACGTAGTTGAACGTACCCGTCAGGATAGCACTGATTGCGCCCAGCACGATGGAAATCATCACGCCCTGCCCAAACGTCATCAGGCCGCCGTTCTGACTCTTGAAGTAGCGGTGGGCCAGAATAATGCCCACCACCCACACCAGAATGGATACGGGCATAGCCACCGAAAACTTAAACGCAAGTTCCGTGACTTTCAGGCCGAAGTCTACGATGATGCCGATGACGCCAAACAGCAAGCCGTAGCGAATGCCAACAGATACCGGCGTTTCGGTGGTGGTAGCGGTGTTTTCCATAGCAGAAAGAGGTAGGGAGGTGGAAAGAAGGGAAAGCAGGCCGCAATATTCTATTTCCGCAGGAATATCCCGCCCGGTATACTCAAAAACACGCCCCATAGCAGCTTCTTCAGAAACTCGTCCTGCGCGAAACCGGCCGGCGTATGCGCCAGGCCCTGAAGCGTGGCCTCGAACTGCTGGCGGCCATTCGGGTTTTCCAGGTATATGCGCCGGGCGTTTTCCAGCAGCTGCCGGGCTTCCGCCAGATGCTGATGCATAAGGCTAGGGTCGGCCAGCTGTGCATACACGTACAGGCCGGTAGCGGCTATTAAGGCAGTCAGCAGCGTCGTCAGCAACCCGACGCCCACCGCCTTGCCCAGCCCCGGCCCCTGCGGGTAGAAGCGGCGCAGAATAATCTGGCCGCCAATAGCCGCTACGGGAGTGAAGAAGTCAGAAAGCGTACGTTTGAGCCCGTAGGCGTTGTTGTGGGTGAAGTGCAGGAACAGCACCCAACTGATGCAAAGCAGGCCGGCGGCTGTGCCCCACAGCAACGCTGTGCGCAAAACCGGATTGGCGTGTGAAGGCGTATTTTCCAAGAGTAGTACAGATGAGAGCGGAAAGATACGATACCGCCCCCAACCTAAGCCGCCACCCGCACATCAGCGGGCACCACGGGGCGGCCCATAAAGCGCAGCAGCAGCACTTCCGCCAGCAAACAGGCCAATGCGGCCCACAGGCAATACTGCCACAAAGGCGTCCCGACCCGCTCCGCCTTGTAACGCGCCGCCACCGACATTCCCTGACCGGTTTCATACACCTGCACATTGGGCCGGTTAGGCCCCACCAGCTGCCGCAGCTCAGCCGCTGTATAGGCCGCCAACTCCGACTCCCGCTTGTCGTTGTTGAACGCCAGCTGCGCTATCGTCTGGCCGTTGCGCGTGAGCCGGTAAAAGCCGGGCTGCTGCATGCCTGCTGGCACTTCCATCCGCACCGTGCCCTCCTGCACCCGCTGGGCCGGAATAAACGTCAGGCTGTCATTCACAAGCTTATAGACTTGCTCGCCCTGTTGTGCGCCATCAGTGCCCACAGCCACCGTCACGTTTCCCTGGTTAAGCCGATACGCCAAGGCCTGCTCACTCCGAAAGCTCTGCATAGCCAGCCGGTACATCACCGGCACAAACAGAGCATGCTGCAGAAAATCCGTCGCACTCTGCTCAAACGGGGTCGAAAATAAATACACCGTCCCCTTGCCGCTGCTGAACGCAGAGAGAAACCCATCCCCATCCTGCGTGCGCAGAATATCAGTACCCGAACGGGACCAGCGCAACACAGGCGCAACTTTCGGCATCACCGGCGGCCTGCTCTGCGCGCCAAATACCTCCCGAAAGAACGGATTGCGCCGGTCGGGCACAGCAACTTCACGCAACGCCGCTTTGGCTGTTTCCCACTGCACCGGTCCTATGCCCAATTCCCGAAACAACTGGTCATAGGTAGCCCGCCCGGCCAGATCGGCTGGGGGCACCACTACCACTGAGCCGCCGCGCTGCACCACCCGCCGGATATTCTCGCGCAAAGCGGCCTCAATGCGGCCGACACCCTGCACAAGCAGCAGGTTGGCTTTCTCCAGTTGCTCGTAATTGAGCTGAGCAGAGGTGGCCTGGCTGTACGCAAACATCGGCTCATTGCCATACACGCGTTGCAATGCCTGCCCCTCTCCCGCCTTCACTTCCAGCACGCGTATGGTAGGCGAGGCCTGCAAAGCGAAGTAATAGGTGTTATCAAACACCACCGGAAAATCGTCCAACTCTACCCGACACTGTTGCACCTGGCCGGAATCCAGACGCACTCGGGCAGTCATGGTAACAGGAGCTTGAACGGGTACCGTGGCGTTAAAAGTCGTAGCCTGCCGGTTGCCAACGAATAGCCGTACCTGGCAATTTTCCACTGCTTCCGTTCCGCCATTGCGCAGCCGGATGTGCAGCACCATGTCGGCATTACGCCGCACAAAGGCGTCTTCCAGCCACAAGCTGTCCACGAAAACATTCCGCGTGCTACTGCCACCTACTGGCACCAAGGTTACCTGCACAGCTGAATCTACGTCGGCTAGACTAAGCGCGGAAAATCCTGACTTCTGAAAGTCCGAAAAGACAAACAGTTGCTTCGCACTGCTACCCGGCTGCTTTACCACGCGCTGCAGCGCACCCTTTACTCCTGTAGCCCTGCCCGAAACGCTTAGTTGATCTAGAGCCACACGATAGGCAGTCGGCGTTAGCCGAGCATTTTGGTTCTGATTGAGCGCAAAGCGGGCATTAGCCGGAAAGGCCGTCGGCAATTCCCGCGCCTGATCAACTGCCTTATCAAATCTGGACACGCTACCAGCTTCCGCATCAGCCTGCATACTTGGAGAAGTATCCAGTAACACCGTCGGAGCAGACTGCTTGGAATCCAGCGCCTCCACCCGGGCCGGGATGAACGGCTGCGCAAACATCAGCACCAAAAAAGCCACGAAGCCAATTCGTACCATCAGCACCAGCAAGTACTTGATTTTGCGCTGCCGAGCCGTCACAATCCGGACCTCACGAATGAAGCCCAGATTCGTAAACAACACGCGTGTGGGCCGCCTCAACTCAAACAGGTGAATAAGCACCGGTATGGCGATACACAGCAAGCCCAGTAAAAACCAGGGATAAGTAAAATTCATTGGTTGCCAGAGTTTCCTAAAGATAGACCCAGAATAACTTTAGCAAGCTGCACTACGGTTCCTTACCTCACGATAAACCTACGATATAGGCATCTGGCACCTCCTTTGGCATGTTACATCTATGCTGGGCAACGCTTATAAACGCCGTTGCCCCCGCGCCAGGCCCCGGGAGGGGGCGGCACGGGGGCAACGGGCAATGCAGTAAGGTTGGCGGCGACCGACTCTCCCACCGATGAAGGCAGTACCATAGGCGCTCCGGGGCTTAACGACTCTGTTCGGAATGGGAAGAGGTGAACACCCGGGCTAAAGCCACCATTACTGGGGCGGCAGCTCTGTGTTCAAGGCGAGCTGCCAACAAAACCGTTGACGTAAGGACAAAAGAGAAAACTAAAGAAGCAAATTCCGAGCATTGTCAAGCAAAGCGTTCGAGTCCTTAGTACGGCTCGGCTGTGGCATTTCGGCCTCTACACCTACCGCCTATCTACGTCGTGGTCTACGACGACTCTTCCTATATAGGAGATCTCATCTTCAGGTGAGTTTCGCACTTAGATGCTTTCAGCGCTTATCTCATCCCAGCGTCGCTACCCGGCGCTGCAACTGGCGTCACAACCGGTGCACGAGCGGCTGGTCCAACTCGGTCCTCTCGTACTAAAGTCAGGTCCTGTCAAATCTCCAACGCCCACCACAGATAGGGACCGAACTGTCTCACGACGTTCTGAACCCAGCTCGCGTGCCACTTTAATCGGCGAACAGCCGAACCCTTGGGACCTTCTCCAGCCCCAGGACGTGACGAGCCGACATCGAGGTGCCAAACCTCCCCGTCGATATGAGCTCTTGGGGGAGATCAGCCTGTTATCCCCGGCGTACCTTTTATCCTTTGAGCGATGGCCCTTCCATGCGGAACCACCGGATCACTATATCCGTCTTTCGACCCTGCTCGGCTTGTAGGCCTCACAGTCAAGCCCGCTTCTGCTATTGCGCTCTACATCCGGTTACCAAGCGGATTGAGCGGACCTTTGAAAGCCTCCGATACTCTTTTGGAGGCGACCACCCCAGTCAAACTACCCAGCAGACACTGTCTCCGTTGCCAGATTAGGCACCAAGCAACACAAGGGTGGTATTTCAACGGCGACTCCCCAAAACCTAGCGGCCCTGGCTCAACGTCTCCCACCTATGCTACACATGTGTTACCCAGCGTCAATGTCAACCTATAGTAAAGGTGCACGGGGTCTTTCCGTCCCGTGGCGGGTACTCGGCATCTTCACCGAGACTACAATTTCACCGAGCTCACGGCTGAGACAGCGCCCAGATCGTTACACCATTCGTGCAGGTCGGAACTTACCCGACAAGGAATTTCGCTACCTTAGGACCGTTATAGTTACGGCCGCCGTTTACCGGGGCTTCGATTCAAACCTTCGCAGCTTGCGCCACTAAGTTCCCCTCTTAACCTTCCGGCACCGGGCAGGTGTCAGACCTTATACTTCCGCTTGCGCGTTCGCAAAGTCATGTGTTTTTGTTAAACAGTCGCCTGGGCCTTTTCACTGCGGCTTCTCGTCTTGCAACGAGGAAGCGACCCTTCTCCCGAAGTTACAGGTCCATTTTGCCGAGTTCCTTGGCCGTGATTCACTCGAGCGCCTCAGGATGCTCTCCTTGACTACCTGTGTCGGTTTGCGGTACGGGCTAGAATTCAGTAAACGCTTAGCAGGTTTTCTTGGCAGTCTGATTAGGTACACTATCTCCGTGGCCGAGGCCGTAGAGTACTATCATGGTTCAGCAAGAAGGGCGTACTTAACTACCCGACTTATACCTACGCACTTTAACGGGCACTTCCGTCCGCCCGCGGTACTTTCACTTCTGCGTCACTGCATCACTCCAAATCCTAGGTGCGGGAATATCAACCCGCTGTCCATCGACGTAGCCTCTCGGCGTAGCCTTAGGTCCCGACTAACCCTGCTCCGATTAGCGTTGAGCAGGAAACCTTAGTCTATCGGCGAGGGGGTTTCTCACCCCCTTTATCGTTACTCATGCCTACATTTGCTTTTCCAGCCGCTCCAGCATGCCTGACGACACACCTTCTCCGCTGCTGGAATGCTCCCCTACCACTTAGCTACTTAAAGCTAAATCCATTGCTTCGGTACCGGACTTGATGCCCGCGTATTATCGATGCCCTCTCGCTCGACCAGTGAGCTGTTACGCACTCTTTAAAGGAATGGCTGCTTCCAAGCCAACCTCCTGGCTGTCAAAGCAAGTGGACCTCCTTTGTTCAACTTAGTCCGAATTTAGGGACCTTAGCAGATGGTCTGGGTTCTTTCCCTCTCGGCCTGGGACCTTAGCACCCCAAGCCTCACTGCCGGCTATATTACGTGGCATTCGGAGTTCGTCAGGATTCGGTAGGCTATGACACCCCCTAGTCCTATCGGTAGCTCTACCTCCACGTAACTCAACGCCGACGCTGTACCTAAATACATTTCGGGGAGTACGAGCTATTTCTCAGTTTGATTGGCCTTTCACCCCTACCCTCAGGTCATCCAAATCCTTTTCAACGGAAACTGGTTCGGTCCTCCAGTTGGTGTTACCCAACCTTCAACCTGCCCAAGGGTAGATCACAAAGTTTCGCGTCTACCCCCTCTGACTCTGCGCCCTATTCAGACTCGCTTTCGCTGCGGCTCCATGTGTTCACACATTTAACCTTGCCAGAGAGGAGTAACTCGTAGGCTCATTATGCAAAAGGCACGCTATCAGGCCACGAAGACCCCCTAACTGCTTGTAAGCACACGGTTTCAGGTTCTTTTCACTCCGGTATTCCCGGTTCTTTTCACCTTTCCCTCACGGTACTAGTTCACTATCGGTCTCTCAGGAGTATGTAGCCTTGGCGGATGGTACCGCCGGATTCAGACGGGATTTCGCTGGTCCCGCCTTACTCAGGATTCCTCTACCGTGTAGTATCAGTTCGCTTACCGGACTCTCACCGTCTATGGTTGACTTTCCCACGTCATTCAGCTAAAATACCACAATCAGATGTTGAGGTCCTACAACCCCGGACTGGCCGTAACCAACCCGGTTTGGGCTCCTCCCCGTTCGCTCGCCACTACTTGGGGAATCATTGTTATTTTCTTTTCCTCCGGGTACTTAGATGTTTCAGTTCCCCGGGTTTGCCTCTAGCAGCTAAATGCTGTAGATCCCTACGCTTCACGTAGGGGGGTTGCCCCATTCGGACATCTGCGGATCACCTCGTATGTGCCGATCCCCGCAGCTTTTCGCAGCTTATCGCGTCCTTCATCGCCTCTGAGAGCCTAGGCATCCCCCGTGTGCCCTTACTTACTTCTCTTGTGTTCTCTACCTTGCGGTAAAGAACGGGCTCGGGTGACTAACCATCGGTTAATCACTTTCTTTCTTTGGTTTTTCTCTCTTGTTAGCCTTACGTCAAAGAACGTTTTCCCTTCCTATTGAGGGGAAAAGTAGATGCAGGACATTTCTGTACTGTATCTATATAACTTGAATGAAGGAAATGACAAACGGGATTGAACCGTGAGGACTGGCGACCGAGTGGTCAACCGAGTCGGATAGCTCCAGAAAGGAGGTGATCCAGCCGCACCTTCCGGTACGGCTACCTTGTTACGACTTAGCCCCAGTTACCTGTTCTACCCTAACTGGCTTCGTTGCGGAGCACCAGCTTCAGGTCTACCAGACTTCCATGGCTTGACGGGCGGTGTGTACAAGGCCCGGGAACGTATTCACCGCGTCATTGCTGATACGCGATTACTAGTGATTCCAGCTTCACGAAGTCGAGTTGCAGACTTCGATCCGAACTGAGAACGGCTTTGTGAGATTGGCATCCTGTCACCAGGTAGCGACCCTCTGTACCGTCCATTGTAGCACGTGTGTAGCCCTAGGCGTAAGGGCCATGATGACCTGACGTCGTCCCCGCCTTCCTCACTGCTTGCGCAGGCAGTCCATCTAGAGTCCCCAGCTTAACCTGATGGCAACTAAATGTAGGGGTTGCGCTCGTTGCGGGACTTAACCCAACACCTCACGGCACGAGCTGACGACGGCCATGCAGCACCTTGCTTTGTGTCCCGAAGGAAAGGTCCATCTCTGAACCGGTCACGCGCATTCTAGCCTAGGTAAGGTTCCTCGCGTATCATCGAATTAAACCACATGCTCCACCACTTGTGCGGGCCCCCGTCAATTCCTTTGAGTTTCACTCTTGCGAGCGTACTCCCCAGGTGGGATACTTACCGCTTTCGCTAAGCCAGTGACTGTCTATCGCCACCAGCGAGTATCCATCGTTTACGGCGTGGACTACCAGGGTATCTAATCCTGTTCGCTCCCCACGCTTTCGTGCCTCAGTGTCAGTACCAGCCTAGTCAGCTGCCTACGCAATCGGGGTTCTGGAAGATATCTATGCATTTCACCGCTACATCTTCCATTCCGCCAACCTCGTCTGGACTCAAGCCCGCCAGTATCCAGGGCAGTTCCACAGTTGAGCTGTGGGCTTTCACCCCGGACTTAACGGGCCACCTACGCACCCTTTAAACCCAATAAATCCGGACAACGCTTGCACCCTCCGTATTACCGCGGCTGCTGGCACGGAGTTAGCCGGTGCTTATTCCTCAGGTACCGTCAGTTTGTGACGCATCACCTTTTTCTTCCCTGAGAAAAGCCGTTTACAACCCAGAAGGCCTTCATCCGGCACGCGGCATGGCTGGGTCAGGCTCTCGCCCATTGCCCAATATTCCCTACTGCTGCCTCCCGTAGGAGTCTGGCCCGTATCTCAGTGCCAGTGTGGGGGATCACCCTCTCAGGTCCCCTAGACATCGTCGCCTTGGTGGGCCGTTACCCCGCCAACTAGCTAATGTCACGCAACCCCATCCTGAACCAATAAATCTTTAACTAACCACTGATGCCAGTGAGAAGTGTTATGCGGTATTAATCCGCCTTTCGGCGGGCTATCCCCCAGTTCAGGGCAGGTTGGTTACGCGTTACGCACCCGTGCGCCACTAGTATATTGCTATACCCGTTCGACTTGCATGTATTAGGCCTGCCGCTAGCGTTCATCCTGAGCCAGGATCAAACTCTCCATTGTAAGAAATTCTCTACACCTATCCGAAGATAGGCTGATGTCAAGTGCTGATCCGACCCGGTATTGTTGACGTGTCTTGTCCAAACCCGTCACGCTTCTTTGCTTGTTGCGCCTGCCCTTCCGAAGAAAAGCCGGCCGCGAAGCTTACCTATTTGTCATTTCCATCCATTCAAAGAACGTGCGTCCGGCCCAATTGGCTGAACTCAGTGACTCAGCGAGTGAGTCGGTAAGCTGTCTCTCGTTTCCCCTTCCGGGTGAAGCGGGCTGCAAAGGTAAGCAGCTTTTTGCAATCGGCAAGAAAAACTTTTCGTGTTTTTCGCTGGCCTTTCTTTCTTGCTATCCCTTGCTTGTGAAGCGGGCTGCAAAGGTAAGAAGCGGTTTCTGATTTGCAAGAAAAAATTTTCGTGTTTTTCTGTGCCTTGTTTCTCAGTGGCCGCCTCCGGTTGAAGCGGGCTGCAAAGGTAAGATGCTTCTTTCGATATGTGCAAGTGCTGAAGAAATCTTTTTTCAGCACCCTGCCCGCATCCGTTTGACTTGGGGGTGCAAAGATGGTGAAAGAGTATGCATGAGACAAGGCTTGCTGTCAACTTTGGCCTTTGGAATCTTGCATCATACTGACAAACAATATTTTACATACTATCATTTTAATACAAAAGCTGCGGCCACTCAAGTATAATGAGTGGCCGCAGCTTTTGTATGGGTTCGATGGCTAGGAAAGGTGCAGTGTGCTCACTCGA
The DNA here is from genome assembly GCF_000737515.1 of Hymenobacter sp. APR13. Classification (NCBI taxonomy): domain Bacteria; kingdom Pseudomonadati; phylum Bacteroidota; class Cytophagia; order Cytophagales; family Hymenobacteraceae; genus Hymenobacter; species Hymenobacter sp. APR13. Next base: position 3,340,837 of record NZ_CP006587.1, on the reverse strand, counting down.
TCCGGCCCGACGCTGACGATGCTTACCGGCACTTCCAGATGCTCTTCGAGGAACTTCACGTAGCTTTTCAGCTCCTGTGGTAAAGAGGCTGGCTCAGTGATGGACTGCAGGTGAGTGCGCCAGCCGGGCAGGCTCTTATATATAGGAGTGAGACGCGCCAGGTCGCCGTGGTCAGGCAGATGGTCTGTCTGCTCGCCGTTGGGGAGCTGGTAGTGCGTGCATACTCGGATTTCATCGAACTCATCGAGCACATCGGCCTTCATGAGGTGGATTTCCGTGACGCCATTCAGCATGATGCTGTAGCGCAGGGCCGGCAAATCGATCCAGCCGCAGCGGCGCGGGCGTCCGGTAGTGGAGCCGAACTCGCGACCTGCCTGCCGGATCTGCTCTCCTACTTCGTCGTGCAACTCAGTGGGGAACGGGCCACTGCCCACGCGGGTGCAGTAGGCTTTGCTGATTCCGTATACCTTGTTGATGTGGCGCGGCGCGATACCGAGGCCGGTGCAAGCGCCGGCTACAATGGTGCTGGAAGAGGTAACGTAGGGATAGGTCCCGAAGTCAATGTCCAGCATGGAGCCCTGGGCACCTTCGGCCAGCACGTTTTTGCCTTGGCGCAACAGGTCGTTGAGCAGGTATTCGGTGTCGGTGAGTTGCAGAGTGCGCAGGAAGTCAACGGCGGAAAAGAAATCGGCCTCGAATTCTTCAATTTCGAGGCCGCGGCCGTGGAATTCTGCGAGGGTGGTGTGACGAGCTACGGCTTCCTGGTAGCGCTGCTGGAAATCGGGAAGCAGAATGTCGCCGACGCGAAGGCCGGTACGGCCGATTTTATCCTGATAAGTGGGGCCAATGCCCTTCAGGGTGGAGCCGATCTTGCTGCCGCCGCGGGCTTCTTCGCTGATACGGTCGAGGGCGCGGTGCGAGGGCAGGATGAGCTGCGCCTTGCGGGAAATGTAGAGATTCTGGCCCCAGTCAACGCCCCGGTCGGTGAGCTTCTGCAGCTCCTGCCGGAACACCACCGGATCGAGCACGACGCCGTTGCCGACTACATTGATGATGTGCGGGTGGAAGATACCGGAGGGCACCTGGTGCAATACGTGCTTGGTACCATCGAAAGTGAGGGTGTGGCCGGCATTGGGGCCACCCTGGAAGCGGGCTACTACGTCGTAGGTGGGGGCCAGAACATCGACAATCTTGCCTTTGCCCTCGTCACCCCACTGCAGTCCTACTAGTACATCAACGGGCATTAGTTTGCGGATTTTAACTGTTGAGCAGCCGATTGTTCATCATCGGCAATGGAGAAAATGGCGTTCAGCTTGGTCAGCGCCAGCATTTTGCGGGGGTGTTCGGCTGGGTTGATCAGCACCAGTTCGCCACCACGGCTGCGGAACTTGGTCAGCAACGATACCAGCACACCGATGCCGGTGCTGTTGATATAGCGAACATCGGAGAGGTCGATGGCGCAGTGGCGCACTTCTTCTCCGAGCTGCTGATCGACGGATTGCAGCAGCTGCTGGGTATCGGGGCTGCCGATCAGGTCGCCGGAGAGGCGCACGAAGAGGATGCCGTCCTGGACGGAGGATTCTGTTTTCATTCAGCTTGGGAACGGGCAGCGGCTTTGGCGCGGCAGTCGCCGCACACGCCGTATAGGTTTAAAGAGTGGTGCAAGATATGGAAGTTGAGTAACTCCCCGACCATGGTTTGGATGCCATGGATACGCGGATCGCAGAACTCAACCACCTTGTGACATTCGGTACAGATGACGTGGTCGTGCTGGCGGTAGCCGTAGCTTTTCTCGTACTGCGCCAGATTGCGGCCAAACTGGTGCTTACTGACCAAGCCGTGCTCTACCAGCAAATCCAGGGTGTTGTAGACGGTAGCGCGGCTGACCTGCAGGCCCTGGGTTTTCATGCCGGCGTACAGCTCCTCCACATCAAAGTGACCGGTGCGCGAGTAGATTTCCTCCAGAATGGCGTACCGCTCAGACGTTTTGCGTAATCCTTTATTTTCGAGGTAAGCAGTGAAGATCTTTTTCACTTCCTCGTACTTCTCTTTGTCGAGCATTTTAGGCGACCTATTATATAAGGAGTGAAACAAAGATACGGCAACGCCCCGGAAGCACGCCTATCCGCCTCCAGAAGCCACTGCAACACCTTTTGTTTTATACTCTTTTGTACTGCGGGATTTATCTAAAGCCTTTTAGAACCACACACCCCCTACGTATCGAACCGCTGCACTACCAGCACGCCGTTTACGCGCGACAGGCGCTGGATGAGCTTGTTCAGGTGGGCGGTATCGTTGACGAACACCATGATCTGGCCCTCGAACATGCCGTCGTCGGAGTCGATGGTGATGGAGCGCATGTTTACCTTGAGGCTGTTGCTAATGATGCGCGTAACATCGTTCACGAGCCCTACCCTATCGGAGCCTTTGATGCGGATGCCGGCCAGGAACGCCAGCTCCAGCTGATCGGTCCATTTGGCGCGCACGATGCGGTTGCCGTAGTTGGACATCATCTGCACGGCTTTGGGGCAGGAGGTGCGGTGGATGACGATGCCGTCTTCCGTCTCGAAGCCGAACACATCATCGCCGGGAATGGGGTTGCAGCAGGGCGCAATGCTGTAGTCGAACTTGTCGGTCTGCTCCCCGATGACGAGCATGTTGGCGTTGACGCCGCGCACTTTCTGCACTTCGTGGTCAAAGGCTTTGGGCTCCAGCATCGACGGTGGCCGCGGAGCTTCTATTGCCGCGCTGAACAGGTCGGCCTTGATTTCGCGGCCGTCCAGCTGCCCAATGGCTAGGCGGTAGTAGAACTCCTGCACACTATAGGTGTTGAAGTGTGCCAGCAGCCGGTTCAGGTTTTCGGGTGAAAACTCTACGCCCAGCAACTCCAAGCGCTTTTCTACCAGGAAACGGCCATCCTCGGCCTTGGCGCGCTTATCGTCGCGGAGCCAGTCCTTGATTTTGGAGCGGGCCTTGGACGTAATGACGTACTGCAGCCATTCTTCGGTGGGCTTTTGCTTCTGCGAGGTCAGGATCTCGACCTGGTCGCCGTTGCGGAGCTGGTAGCTCAGCGGCTGCAGCTTCTGGTTGACTTTGGCTCCGAGGCACTGTAGGCCGATGTGGGTATGGATGTCGAAGGCGAAATCGAGGGCCGTGGCCTTGTCGGGCAGAATCACCAGCTTGCCTTTGGGCGTGAAGGCGTAGACTTCCTTCACGAACAGGTTCTGGCGGAACTCGTCCATGAATTCCAGGGCGCTGGAATTGTTGGTTTCGAGCATCTCGCGCACCTTGTTGATCCAGGCTTCCAGCGTCGACTCGGGCTGGATGGCGCCGGTTTCCTTGTACTTCCAGTGCGCGGCGTAGCCTTTCTCGGCAATGTCGTCCATGCGGCGGCTCCGGATCTGCACTTCCACCCACTGGCCCGAGCGGCTCATGACGGTGGTATGCAGGCTTTCGTAGCCGTTGGCTTTGGGCGTGCTCACCCAGTCGCGCAGGCGGTCGGGGTTGGGCTGATAGAAGTCCGTGACGATGCTGTAGACCTGCCAGCAAGCGGCCTTCTCCTGCTCCTGCGGCACCTCCAGAATCACGCGGATGGCAAACAGGTCGTACACCTCGTCGAAGGTGATGTTCTGCTTGCGCATCTTCTTTAAGATAGAGTAGATGCTTTTGGGGCGGCCCTTGATTTCAAACGCGAAGCCCTGCGCCGACAGCTCCTCGTCAATCGGCTGCACAAACTCCTTGATAAACCGGTTGCGGGCACTGCGGCTCTGACGCACGCGGTTTACCAGCTCGTTATACACCTCCGTGTCTGTATACTTGAGGTGCAGGTCTTCCAGCTCCGTCTTGATGGCGTAGAGACCCAGCCGGTGAGCCAGCGGCGCGTAGAGGTAGATGGTTTCCGACGAAATCTTGAGCTGCTTGTGGCGCGGCATCGAATCGAGGGTCCGCATGTTGTGCAGGCGGTCGGCGAGCTTGATGAGGATGACGCGCACGTCTTCGGAGAGTGTGAGCAGCATCTTGCGGAAGTTCTCGGCCTGCTCGGACGTGCCGTACTCGAACACGCCCGAAATCTTGGTCAGGCCATCCACGATGCGGGCCACCTTGACGCCGAACTCCCGCTCGACATCGGCAATTTCCCAGGGCGTGTCCTCTACCACGTCGTGCAGCAGCGCCGCCACGATGCTGGTGGTGCCCAGCCCGATTTCCTCCACCACAATCTGGGCCACGGCCAACGGGTGCAGAATGTAGGGCTCGCCGGACTTGCGGCGCATGTCTTTGTGAGCCTCCAGCGACGTATTGAAGGCTTTTTTGATCAGCTTGGCGTCGCCTTCCTTCAGATACGGCTTGGCCGTGCGGAGGAGGCGGCGGTATTGGCGCAGGATTTCCTGGCGCTCTATTTCGGGGTCGATAAGGGTGGCCATGCTACACGGGCGGCGCCAGGGCGCCAGGGTCAGGAAGTGCTAAAGTACGGGATGAAGCGCAAGCTTCGGCCTGCGCCGGACAGAATCCGGCCGCTGCCTATTCTCCAACAACGCGCTGCCCCGGATGGTGCACGCCGGCGGCCGGCACCGCCCAAACTGCCTTCGGGCAACCCCTGCCCGCTTGGCGCGCGGCGTAAAAGAGTTGGCCTGAAAGCTAAAGCGCCGGCTACATTGGAATTTTCAATTGCCTTACGTAGCTTTGCGCCCCCGAGGCAGTTGGCCTCCGGACGCGGATGTGGCGAAATTGGTAGACGTGCCAGACTTAGGATCTGGTGCCGCAAGGCGTGTGGGTTCGAGTCCCTCCATCCGCACAGTAGTCTGGTTTTGACTTTACAAACCGCTTCTCAAACCCTCAACCCACCCGTTGGGGGTTTCTTTTTAACCGGGTTTTGCCCGTTGTTTACACCCGTAGTACCCTTAACCGACCCTCGTTTTGGACATTACCCTCGACAAGAAAGACGACCAACTGAATGCCATCCTGACAGTAAACCTCACGGAGGCTGACTATGCTCCGGCGGTGGATGCCAAGCTGAAGGACTACAGCAAGAAGGCGCAGATCAAAGGGTTCCGCCCGGGCAAAGTACCGGCTACGCTGGTGCGCAAGATGTACGGCAAAGGCATCCTGGCCGACGAAATCAACGCGTTGCTGGGCAAGGCGGTTGACGGCTACATCAAAGACAACAACCTCAAAATCCTGGGCGAGCCCCTGCCGATGTCCAACAACATCGACCTGGACGCGCAGAAAGACTACGCTTTCCAGTTCGAGCTAGGTTTGCTGCCCGATTTCGAACTGCCCGCCGACCAGAGCGTTTCCGTTGACCGCCACAAGGTTGACCTCGACGAAAACACCCTCAACGAAACGTATGAGCAGATTGGCCGTCAGTTCGGCGAAAACTCGGAGCCCGAGGTTTCGGAAGCTGGCGACTACCTGACCGGCAAGCTGGCCAAAGCCGGCGAGGAAGGCGAAGGCCGTCCCGTGCTGCTGCCCATCAACAAAGTGAAGACCGGCGCTGACAAATTTGTTGGCGTGAAGTCGGGCGATGTGGTGACGTTCGACCTGAAGGAGGCTTTTGGCGACGAAACCGCTATCCGCAACTTCACCGGCTTCAGCAAGGACGAAGCCGCTGCCGCCGAAGGCGAATACACGCTGACGGTAGACAAAATCAACCGTAGCGCCGCCCCTGAGCACAACCAGGAGCTGTTCGACAAGGTGTTCGGCAAAGACATCGTGACCTCGAAAGAGGAGTACGAAGAGAAAGTGCGCAGCACGGTGCAGGAGAACTACGACCGGGAGTCGGACAACCTCTTGAACCGCCAGATCATCGACAAGATGCTGGAAAACACCACGATTGAGCTGCCGAAGGAGTTCTTCAAGAAGTGGCTGCTGCGTGCCAATGAAGGCAAGCTGACCGCCGAGCAGATCGAAGAGCACTACGACGACTACGAGAAGGAGCTGAAGTGGAGCCTGATCCGCAACAAAGTGGTGGAAGAGCAGGAGCTGAAAGTGTCCAACGAGGAAATCGTAGACCGCACGATGCAGAAAATCCTGGGCCAGTTTAACATGGAAATGACCCCGGAGCTGGAAGAGTCGGTGCGCGGCTTTGCTGACAACTACCTGCGTCAGGAGAACGGCAAGAACTACATCAGCGAGTATGAAGCCATTCTGGCAGAACGTGTGCTGGAAAACCTGCGCGGCAAAGTTGTTGTTAACGACAACCCGATTACGGCCGAGGACTTCCGCAATCAGAATGCCGGCTAACCGCTGACATTTTCGGTTTTCGAACCAACAAAAAGCCCTTACTTGCCGTATGGGCTTTTTTGTTGTCCATGCACTTCGTTTGATTCCTTTCATCTCCCTCATTTTCTCCCATGCTGAATAAGAAAGAGTTCCGCAAATTCGCCGTTCACGGCCAGGGCCTGAACGGGCTGGGCGTTGACCAATATATCCAACACGTAGAAGGCCAGACCCGCAACGGCCTGATCATGCCTACCGGCATGACCCGCTCGGTAATTGAGGAGCGCCCCACGCGTTTCGCTGAAATCGACGTGTTTTCGCGCCTGATCATGGACCGGATTGTGTTCCTGGGCACGGCCGTTGACGACTACATTGCCAACATCCTGACGGCGCAGATGCTGTTTCTGGAGTCGGTAGATGCCAAGAAGGACATTCTGCTCTACATCAACTCGCCCGGCGGCTCGGTGTATGCCGGCCTCGGCATCTACGACACCATGCAGTACGTGAACCCCGACGTGGCCACGATCTGCACGGGTCTGGCGGCCTCGATGGGTGCCGTACTGCTGGCCGGTGGCGCCAAAGACAAGCGTTCGGCTCTGCCCCACGCCCGCGTCATGATTCACCAGCCTTCGGGTGGCGCGCAAGGCCAGTCGTCGGATATCGAAATCACGGCCCGCGAGATCCTCAAGCTCAAGAAGGAGCTGTACGACATTCTGGCTGAGCACACCGGCAAAACCTACCAGGAAATCCACGACAACTCCGACCGTGACTACTGGATGCGCGCCGATGAGGCCAAAGAGTACGGCCTGATTGACGAGGTGCTGGAAAAGAAGAAGGCCGAGTAATCTGCCGAGAAGCGCCAAGCCTGGCCACGCCCGACATGACGCTCTTTACCAACTTACTACCCCAAAAAGGTCCGCTTCGGCGGACCTTTTTGCTTAAATAGAAGCCAGTACTGCCGGCACTTTTTTAGCCGTGCAGGGCGTTGGCCTTTTCGTACCTTTGAGTTGGAGCGGCGCAAGTGGCTGCTCCTCCCCTACCCTGAGAGCTTCCCTGGCAATGGCAGATATAACGTGTTCTTTCTGCGGAAAGAATAAAAAAGACGTCTCGGTTATGATTTCCGGCATCAACGCGCACATCTGTGAGCGGTGCGTCGGGCAGGCCCAGCAGATTCTGAACGAGGAAAACAAGATTCGGACGAGCTCGAAAGCGCCGAAATTCAACCTCGTGAAGCCCCGCGAGATGAAGGACTACCTCGACCAGTACGTGGTAGGCCAGGACGAAGCCAAGAAGGTGATGTCGGTAGCGGTGTACAACCACTACAAGCGCCTGATGCAGAAGCCGCAGAAGGATGACGTGGTGATTGAGAAGTCCAACATCATCATGGTGGGCGAAACCGGCACCGGCAAGACCTTCCTGACGCGCATGCTGGCCAACATCCTGCAGGTGCCCTTCTGCATTGCCGACGCTACCGTACTGACCGAGGCCGGCTACGTGGGCGAAGACGTGGAAAGCATCCTGACGCGCCTGCTGCAGGCCGCCGACTACAACGTGGAAGCGGCCGAGCGCGGCATCGTGTACATCGACGAAATTGACAAGATTGCCCGCAAGAGCGACAACCCCAGCATCACGCGCGACGTGAGCGGCGAGGGCGTGCAGCAGGCCATGCTGAAGCTGCTGGAAGGCACCACCGTGAACGTGCCCCCCCACGGCGGCCGCAAGCACCCCGAGCAGAAAATGATTACGGTGAACACCGAGAACATCCTGTTCATCTGCGGCGGCGCCTTCGTGGGTATTGAGCGCATCATCAAAAACCGCCTCAACACCAAGCCGATTGGCTTCGCTAAGACGCAGCTCGACGAGAAGGTGGACACCAACAACTTCCTGCGCTACGTAACGGCCCAGGACTTAAAAGCCTTCGGGCTGATTCCGGAGCTGATTGGGCGCCTGCCGGTGCTCACGCACCTCAACCCGCTCGACCACGCCACGCTGCGCAAAATCCTGACGGAGCCCAAGAACTCCATCGTGAAGCAGTACCAGCGCCTCTTCGACATGGAAGGCATTCAACTCAGCTTCTCGGAAGGCGCCCTGGAGTACATTGTGGTGAAGGCCGACGAGTACCGCCTCGGGGCCCGCGGCCTGCGCAGCATCTGCGAAGGCATCATGACCGACGCCATGTTCGACATGCCCTCCGAAGAAGGCGTGAAGGAGCTGGTGATTGACGAAGACTACGCCCGGAGCAAGTTTGAGCAGACGGCATTGAAGCAGCTGCGCGCGGCGTAGGCTTTAATTTACATCCTTCGCAAGAGGGATAAAGGACCTGAGTTTAAAGGTTACTTTGACTATTGACTTTGCAATGTCGTTAGTTGGTGTTCTGACGTTCTCCTCACTTGTAACTGTGTTGACAACCCAAAACCTGACGAACATGATGACAACGTTCATAAGTGTAGTAGGTGGAGTAGCTCTCGTGGGGGAACGGTTCCAGGCTCCAAGCTATCAGACATTGGAAGCATAGAAAGGGTAATCTGAATTCAGGATTGAGAGCGGGGGTTCGAGTCCCCCACCCCCACCAGACTCAAAAAAGCCTCGTCAGAAAATTCTGACGAGGCTTTTATTTTTTGTCGTAAATCGAATTACCCCTTCAAATACCCCACCATCAGCTTGGCGGCCTTCTCGGCGGACTTTTGCTGGCCTAGCTTCTCGCGGATTTCGGCGTAGTCGGCCTTTTGCTTCGCAATGAAGGCCTCGTCGGCGGTAATTTTCTTGAGCTCGGTGACGAGGTTGCGGGAGTTGAACTCGCCCTGAATCAGCTCTTTCACCACTTCCTTATCGGCAATGAGGTTGACGAGGGAAATGTAGGGCACCTTGATAACGGCTTTTCCTATTGCGTAGGACACGGCGCTGGTGCGGTAGCAGACCACCTGCGGCACGTTGAAGAGGGCCGTTTCCAGCGTGGCGGTGCCGCTGGTGACCAGCGCGGCCTTGGCGTGCGCCAGCAGATCGTAGGTCTGGTCGAAGATGATGCGGACGTTGTTGCGCTCGAAGTGGGCGTAGTAATTGGGGTCGAGGTTGTCGACGCCGGCCACGATGAACTGGTACTGCAGAAACGGCGGGATGATGGCCGTCATTTCGTAGAGCATTTCCTCGATTTCCTGCTTGCGCGAGCCGGGCAGCACCGCAATAATGGGCCGCTCGGGGTCGAGGTGGTTGCGCTGGTAGAAATCGGTGGCAGCCTGGTGCTCGGCTACCGAGTCGGAAATGGGGTTGCCGATGTAGTCGACTTCGTAGCCAAAGCGCTGGTAGAAGTCTTTCTCGAAGGGCAGAATGACGAACATGCGGTCCACGAGCTTCTTCACGCTGTGGACGCGCCCCTGGTTCCAGGCCCAGATTTTGGGCGAAATGTAGTAGAACACCTTAATGCCCTGCTCCTTGGCAAACTTGGCCACCCGCATATTGAAGCCGGCATAGTCCACCAGAATCAGCACGTCGGGCTTGTACTGGAGCAGGTCGCGCTGGGCTTCCTTGAGATAGCCGCGGAACTTGAGCACGCTCGTGGCCGCCTCCCAAAACCCCATGATGGCCATTTCCTGGTAGTGGCGCACCTGGGTGCCGCCTACTGCCTGCATCTGGTCGCCTCCCCAGAACCGGAAATCCGCCTGCGGGTCTTGGTGCTGCAGCTCGGCCATCAGGCTAGCCGCATGGAAGTCGCCGGACCGTTCGCCAGCAATGAGGTAGTATTTCATTTTTGAATTAATAATTAGTAATTAAGAATTAAGAGTTTTAGCAATCAAAACTTAGCGCTAAGCAGCATATCACTCAGCGTCAATTCTTAATTACTAATTCCTAATTATTAATTATTCCCCGAGGTACTCCACGAAGTTGCGCGGGGTCTCGTAGAGCTTGATGCTGTGCAGGCGGGCAGCGGAAATCCGCTCGATTTCGGGCGCCAGAATCTGCCAGAAGGCAATGGCCAGGTTTTCGGTGCTGGCCATCTGGCCCTGCATGAACGGCACGTCGAGGTTCAGGTTTTTGTGGTCTACCTGGTCGATGATGTGCGTGCGGATGACGGTGCTGAGCTGCTTGAGGTCGATGACGAAGCCGGTTTCGGGGTCGGGCTTGCCCTTCACGGTCACGATGAGGTCGAAGTTGTGGCCGTGCCAGTTGGTATTGGCGCAGGGGCCGAACACTTCCCGGTTGCGCTCTTCGCTCCACTTGGGGTTGTAGAGCTTGTGGGCGGCGTTGAAGTGTTCCTGTCGGCTGATGTAAATCATTCGGTGCTGTACTGAGTATTTGATGGCTGATGGAGTGACGGATGCAGCCCGTAAGCTGACAGCCAATCCGGTAGAACGAAGCGCATGGCCAGCCGCTGATTGGATGCAATCAGCGGAGCGGCGCATGGGAAAATCAGCGCATCAACCTTTATTCCGCAGCAAATATACGAAGAACGGTACGCCGAACAGGGCCGTGACCAGGCCGACCGGCAGGCCGGCCGGCGGGTAGAGCACCCGGGCCAGCAGGTCGCAGGCCAGCAGAAAATTGGCCCCGAGCAGGGCGCAGAACAGCATGTTGGCCCGGCCCGTGACGCCCAGCAGCCAGCGCGTGAGGTGCGGCACCATCAGTCCCACAAACCCCACCGGGCCGCACAACGCCACCACGCAGCCCGTGAGGGCCGAGGCCGTGAGCAGCAACAGCCAGCGCGTACGGGCAACGTGCACGCCCAGCGCCTGTGCCCGTTCTTCGCCCAGCAGCAGAATGTTTAGGTCTTTCTGCACGAAGCCGAACAGCAGCAGCGCCGCCGCCAGCAGCAGCGCTGGATACGGCAGCACCGCCCACCCAGCCCGCTCGAAGCTGCCAGCGGCCCAGAACGTGACGCTACGCAGCCGCTCCTGCGTGGCCGACAAAAACGTGAACACGCCCCCGATGGCCGTGGTGAGGGAGCCCAGCGCCACCCCCGCCAGCAGCAGCTGCGCCGGCAGAATCTGGCCCCGGCGGCTGCCCACGGCCACCACCACCAGCGTGGTGCCCAGTGCCCCGGCCAGCGCAAACAGCGGCGGCAGATAGAAGCCGCCCACCGTGAGCACCGGCAGCAGCGAATACGCCAGAATAGCCCCCAACGACCCACCCGACGCCGTCCCGAGCAGGTACGGGTCGGCCAGCGGATTATTGACCATGGCCTGCATCAGGTAGCCGCTGAAGGCCAAGCTGCCGCCGGCCAGCAGGGCCAGCAGAATCCGGGGCAGGCGCAGTTCCAGCAGCACTAGCTGGGCGGGGTCCTGGGGGTTGTAGTGCGTGAGCGTCTGCCAGACGAAGCTATAGCTTGTAGCGTAGGACCCAATGCGCAGCCCCAGCACCACCAGCCCCAGCATCAGCAGCAGGCTGGCCACAATCCAGGGCAAAGCAGGTCGGTTCATCAGCGGCAAAAGTAGTGGCTGCCTGTCATTCCGAGCGCAGCGAGAAATCTGAGCTACATACATAGCAGCAACTCGGATTCCTCGCTGCGCTCGGAATGACAGTTAATTTCCCTTCAACAGCCGCTGCAGCTCCCGCACCGACTCTACCACGCGCGGGCCGGGCCGCTCCATGAGGCTGCCGGTGATGCCGTAGACGCGGCGCTGCTGATACGCCTGGATGCGCTTTAGCTCAGGGTAGTTGCGGAAAAACGTGCTATCGAGCTTGCCGAAACTGCCGCCGATGAGCACATCGGGGTTGAGCTTCAGAATGTATTCGCGAGTGAGGGCCGGGTAGGGCTGCGCGAACTGCTCAACCACGGCGTTCTGGCCGCCGGCCAGCCGGATTTTATCGGTGAAGAGCGTGTTCTGGCCGTAGGCGTAGATGGGGTCTTGCCAGGTGATTGCCAGCACCCGGGGCGGCTTCTGGCGCGGCGGCGGGGCCGCCGCCACGGCCCGCAGCTCCCGCCGCAGCGAGTCGGTGAGGCGGCGCGCCTGGGGCTGGCGGCCCAGGATGCGGCCGATGTCCTGCAGGCCCCGGAACACGTCTTCCACCGTCATGAAGCGCTGGTAGTATACCGGAATGCCGAAACTGGCCAGCCGCGCCGCGTCTTCCTGCGACGTAATGCCTTCCACGGTAAACACCACATCAGGGTGCAGGGCCACCAGCTTTTCCATGTCCAGCGGGTAGCTGTTGACGACCGGCTTGCGCAAGGCCGCCGCCGGATAGTCGCAGACCTGGGTGCGGGCCACGATGATGGCCGTATCAGCCACGGCGTAGAGCATTTCGGTACTGGAAGCGGCCAGCGCCATGATGCGGCGCGGCCGGGCGGCTACCTGCAGCGGGCGGCCCAGGTCGTCGCGGAGCTGCTGGGGGGCGGCGGGCGGCGCGGTAGTAGTGGCAGGCGGATCAGATTGGCAGGCGGCCAGTGCGGCCAGCAGCAGCGGCGTCAGGCGCCGGAGTAGGAAAGGCATGCCTCAAAAGTACCACCAAGCAGCGCTTCCGCCACGGCCCGATTTCCGGTATTTCGCATGGCCAGACAAAGCGCTTGTTTCAGCTTCGGCGGGAAAGAAATCGGCGGCATCTCAACAATCCGCGTAGTCTGTGCTTTACTTTTGATGAAAATTCCTGCCTTATGATAGTCGTCACCGGAGCCGCCGGCTTTATTGCCAGCTGCCTTGTTACCCGCCTCAACGCCGCCAAGTTCAACGACATTGTGGTGGTCGATAACTTCGCCGTGGAGCGCAAGCTGGCCAACCTAACCGGCAAGCACCTGCGCGAATACGTGGACCGCAACGAGTTTTTTGACTGGCTCGATGTCCACCACGCCGACGTGGAGTTTGTCTTCCACCTCGGCGCCCGTACCGACACCACCGAGCAGGACCGCGCCGTGCTGGATTTGCTCAACCTCGACTACTCCAAGCGGATGTGGCAGGCCTGCGTGCAGTACCAGCTGCCGCTGGTGTACGCTTCGTCGGCGGCCACCTACGGCTCGGGCACGCTCGGCTACTCCGACCACGACGACGCGCTGCTGCCGCTCTACCGCCCGCTCAACCCCTACGGCGACTCCAAGAACGACTTCGACAACTGGGCCATCAACCAGCCAGAAAAGCCGTTTTTCTGGGCGGGCCTGAAGTTTTTCAACGTGTACGGTCCCAACGAGTACCACAAGGGCCGCATGGCATCCGTGATTCTGCACGCCTTCGAGCAGATCCGCAAGACGGGCTCTATGACGCTGTTCCGCTCGCACAACCCCAACTTCACCGACGGCGGCCAGATGCGCGACTTCGTGTACGTGAAGGACGTGGTGGAAGTGTGTTTGTTTTTGATGCACCACCGCCGCAACTCCGGCATCTACAACCTGGGCACCGGTGAGGCCCGCACCTTCCTCGACCTGGCCCTCAATACCTTCGCCGCCCTCGACCGCACGGCCGACATCCGGTTCGTGGACACGCCGGAGGACATTCGCGACAAGTACCAGTACTTCACGCAGGCCGACATGAGCAAGCTGCGCAGTATCGGCTACGAGCGGCCCTTCACCCGCCTCGAAGACGGCATCGACGATTACGTGCGCAACTACCTGGTGCCGGGCGCCTATCTGTAAAGGGCCCTAATTTTATTGCGCGCCGACTTTCGGCCGCTGGCCGCCTGTTTTCTGAGGCAGAATATGGCCTAACAGCATCAGCAGCCCGGTTGTGGTAGTTCCACGGCCGGGCTGCTGAGCGTATGAGGTTCGGCCACTGGCGGCCCGGATTTGTTAAGAACTATTTTTCACGCATTTTTTCGGGCTCATTCGCCACCCCATACTCCTCTTCCCTCTCTTGCAGCAGCCAACAATCACGATTCTGGGAGGAGGCTTTTCGGGCTCGATGGTGGCGCTGCAGCTGGCGCGGCAGCCGGGAGCGTGGCATGGCGGCACGGTGCATCTGGTAGAGCCGCGGCCGGTGCCCGGGCCCGGCCTGGCCTACACCGCCCGCCGCCCCGAGTACCTGCTCAACGTGCGCGCCGCCGCCCTCAGCGCCTTCCCCGACCAGCCCACCCACTTCACCGACTGGCTGCAGGTTAATGAGTTGACGTGTGAGCAGGAGTTTTGCTCGCGCCAAACCTACGGCCGCTACCTGCAGGAGCTGGTAGCCGGCCTGCTGGCAGGCCCGGCCGCCAACGGCCTGCGGTTTGAGTGGCACCCACAAGCCGCCACGGCCGCCGAAGTGGCGCCCGATGGCCGGCGCGCTACCGTGCACCTGCCCGATGGTACCTCGCTAATTTCGGATGCCGTGGTGCTGGCCCTTGGCAATTTCCCGCCTCTCTTCCCTGCCGGGCCGGGCGCCTACCTCACGCACCCCGGCTTCCACGGCAACCCGTGGGCGGCCGGCGCTTTGCGTACCATTGGTCTGGATGAAGAAGTGCTGCTGATTGGCTCGGGCCTGACCGCCGTGGACGTGCTGCTGGGTTTGCGTGCCGACGGCCACCGGGCGCCGGTAACCATTGTGTCGCGGCACCAGCGCTGGCCGGTGGTGCACGGGCCGGCCACGGCGCCCTACCCCAGCTTCTACCAGACTGACCTGCTGGGCCTGACCTCCGTGGGGAAAGTGCTGGCCGCCGTGCGCCGCCGCATCCGGCAGGCCGCCACCCAGGGCCATGATTGGCGGCCAGTGTTCGACTCGCTCCGCCCACACCTGGGGCAGATCTGGGCGGCGTGGCCAGCGGCGGAGCAGGCGCGGTTTCTGCGGCATCTGGCGTCGTTGTGGGCGGTGCTGCGCCACCGCAGCCCCCCGCAGAACGACGCCATCGTACGCGACATGCTGGCCACCCGCCAGGCCCGCATGCACCTGGGCCGGGTGCGCGGCATCACGGTAGCCGACAACCACGACCTGCTGGTGCACACGCAGCATCAGCACACCGAATCCGTGTTGCGCACGCGGCACGTCGTCAGCTGCACCGGGCCGCTGCTCGACTACAGCCGCATCAACGACCCGCTGGTAGCTAGCTTGCGCGATGCCGGCCAGCTCGTGCCGGACGCGTTGCGGCTGGGCATCCAGACCGATGCGCACGGGGCGCTGCTGAACCGGCACGGGCAGCCGTCACAAGTGCTGTTTACGCTGGGCCCCAGCCGCCGCCCCGCCTACTTCGAGTCGACGGCGGTGCCGGAGCTGCGGGAGCAGGCCGTGGCGCTGGCGCGGGAGCTGGCTGGCCGCTGGCAGCAGCAATAGGCACGCAAAAGCCCTGAACCGTGCTGGCTCAGGGCTTTTTGATGGTGGTTTTTATTCCCCGGCGGGCTTAGGCGGCCTGCTCATCGGGGTAGAGCGGCAGCACCGGCGTGGAGGGGCGGATGGAGAATTCGCGCACACCGGAAGCCGGCGGCACCAGGGCCGGGCCCACAGCCGATTCGGCGCGGTTGCGGCGCAGGGCCCGCATCAGCAGGTACTTATATTTCTCGGCGTCGGCCAAGGCGGCTTCCACGGCGCGCAGCGCATCGGTGTAGGCTACTACGGGCACCGATTCGGCTGCTTCGCCCGTTGGATACGTCAGTTCAAAAACCGGGCATTGCAGGTATTCAGCAGGCGTTTTCATAGGGGAAAGTTACCAGATTCCGGGGTTGAAATCCTAACAAAATACTAACATTGCTAGCATTTTATTGATTCCGTATACGTCAACTATTTTCTTTGGATTTATAATTTCTAATTTGTTGATTTTCAGTATCATACATCACGAATAACATATTTACAAGACACTCATTCTCAGACAGTCACCGCCTAGTATATTTCTTTCGGCTTCCAGGCTGTTGCTGAGGGCTAAACACGCAGCCGCCCGCTACCAGTCTATCGGCAGCGGGCGGCTGATCTGTGCTGAGCTTCTCGCTTACTCGGCGGCAATCCGCAGCACGATCTTGCCAAACTGCAGGCCTTCGTCCATGCGGCGCAGGGCCGCTTCGCCCTCGGCCAGCGCAAACGTCTCGTCAATTTCCGGCACGATGCCGTGCTGCTCGAACAGCTCGGCCATGGCGGCAAAGTCCTGCTCAGTGCCCATGGTGGAGCCCAGGATGGACAGTTGCTTCCAGAACACCTTAGCGGCCGGCACTGAGGGCATATTGCCCAGCGTGGCCCCGTAGAACACGATGCGCCCGCCTGGGGCGGCAGCATCCAGCAAATCGAGGAAGCCCGGCCCGGCCGCGCTGTCCACGATGACGTCGAAGCCGCCGCCGGCCTGCTTGGTGAGCGTGGCGGGCCACTTTTCCGCCTTATAGCTGATGCCGCCTTTGGCGCCCAGGGCCACGGCGCGGGCAATTTTCTCTTCCGAGCCCGACGTCACCCACACTTCCGCGCCCACGGCCACAGCCATCTGCAGGGCCAGCAGTGCCACGCCGCCGCCCACGCCACTGATGAGCACCCGCTCGCCGGGCTGCAGCGCCGCCCGCGTAAATACGGCGCGGTAAGCCGTGACGCCGCCCAGCGGCAGTGCGGCAGCCTGCTCGAAGCTCAGGTGGGCAGGCTTGGCCCGCACCTGCCGGGCTTCCACGCACACGTATTCGGCGAAGGTGCCGTCCTGCGGCAAGCCCAGAATCTGGAAGTCGCGGCCCTGGGCGGCGGGGTGCTCGCCCCACTGCCGGCCGGGGTTGATGAGCACGGCCTGGCCCAGCAGGCTGGCATCGGCGCCTTCGCCAACGGCCGTCACGGTGCCGGCACCATCGGAGCCGAGGATGATGGGGAATTTCAGGCCGGCATACTGGCCCTTCTGAATCCAGACGTCGCGGTGGTTGAGGGCGGCGGCGTGCAGGCGCACCTGCACCTCACCGGCTGCCGGCTGCGGGGTGGATACTTCGCGCAGCTGCACGGCCTGGTTGATGCCATCAAGAACTAGAGCTTGCATATTTTTAGTGATGAGGTGATGAGGTGATGGAGTTATGAGGTGATGAGGTGACAGGTAACACGTGACAGGTAGCGGGTGACAGGTAACACGTGACAGGTGATAGAGAAGAAGCTGCTGCCACGGAGCGACTGTTTGCACCGAGGCGACGGAAAAGCTTCTGACACCGGAGGGCGTACAGGCTCCGGATAACGGGGATTCCCGCCAGGTGCTCGGTCGGCTGCCGTACTGTTGGACGGCTTACAGAAAACGTGCTTTCAGCTCGGGAGTTGGCAGCCAGCAAGCTTCCTGGCGGCCAAACCAGCGGTAGCGGTTGCGCGCCACCCAGCGGTACACGGCGTCGCGCAGGGGGCGCGGGGCCCATCGGCCCACCCGGGCCAGCACTGCCCACCCGCCGCCGAGGCCGGCCAGAATGCCCAGCGCCGCCGCCGAATGCGTGTAGGCCTGTCCATCGGCCACCAGCACCACCGAGTCGGGCTCGGGGGGCGCGGGCAGGCGGTATTCGCGCAGCAACGCCTGCCCCGCCGCCGACTGCAGGGCCGCAAACCGGAACCGGCCGGCCGGATCGTGCTCAATTACAAACTGCACAAACCCGTTGCAGAGGTTGCACACGCCATCAAAGAGCACAATATGGGAGGAAGCAGGCATGGGCAGGAAAGCGGGCGGTTTGGGTACAGGACTGCCTGAGCGGCCGGATTGTTTCGGCGCGGCCGTAGCTACGCTAGCGCGTGCCGGCTTCGGCCACCGGTAGCAGGTCGCAGTACCAGAAGCCGGGCGCGAAGGGGTCGGGGGCGGCGGGTTCGGCCGGGGCTTCTGCCGGAGCCTCCGCCCCCGGGGCGGGTGGGCAAACGGTGCTGGCGGCAGCCGGCCGCTGGTAGGTGCGGCGCACGATGTCGCCCTGTTCGAAGGCAATGGGCGCGCTGAAGTACGGCGCGTCGAACACGAAGCTGTGGTACTCGCCGTTTTCGCCGCAGCTGTCCACGCCGGGCGGCAGGTCGCGCAGGAAGTCGGCGTCCAGCTCGCGGCCACAGAAGCTGGCGTCGAGGTACTTCTCGTTGACGCACACCACCACGGCCCGGAAGCCCAGGTCGAGGTATTCGCGCAGCAGATCGGCGTTGGGGCGCTGCCAGAGCGGAAACACGGCTTCCATGCCCACCCGCGCCAGCTGCTGCTCGCGGTAGTGGCGCAGGTCTTCGAGGTAGATGTCGCCGAAGACGGCGTGCTGGATGCCGTGGGCCTGCAGCGGTGTCAAGGTGGCGGCCATCAGACGCTCGTAGTCGTCCATGTCGGGCATTTCGGGCAGCTCCAGCTTGGTGAGCGGCAGGCCGATGCGCTGGGCCTGCTGCTCCAGCAGCGCCACCCGCACCCCGTGCATCGACACGCGCTGGTAGTGAGCGTTGACGCTGGTGAGCAGGTCGGTGACGTGGTAACGAGGGTCGCGCAGGGCGTGGTAGAGGGCGAGGGCCGAGTCTTTGCCCCCGCTCCAGTTCATGAGGGTTGGGGCGGGCATGCGCCAAAGGTAGGGCCGCCAGCACACCGCGCAAGTCGGCGGCAACCGAAGCAGGTGCTATGCCGTTTGCCTAGAAGCTACTGGCTATCCGCTCATCTTTTTACTACTACTTCACCTGCTTCAACTCTCATGAAACGTCTTCCTTCCCTCCTTGTAGCCTGCAGCCTGGGCCTGGCCTTCACCGCCTGCGACTACAACAAAACGCCCGGTAAAGACCCGCAAGCCAGCCAGGACTTCACCGAAGCTCCTGCCGCTACCACCAATGAAACCGAGCGGGACAGCCTCAGCGGCGGCCAGCGCGTGGAAACGCCCACCGGCAAAGGCTCCGCAGCCGACCAGAAAACGTCGGCAGATGCCGGCCTGCAGAGTGCCCCCGGCAATGCCAGCTCGCCGGTCAACAACATGCCGCAGGAGTCGCCCGAAGCCCGCTCTACCGTCGGCAAAGACTAGGTTCTCCAATGCAAAAAAAAGCCCGCCAGCGCTATGCTGGCGGGCTTTTTTTGTGGACTAATAAATCTACAGCGCGTAGCCAGCGGGGGCTCCGGCCGCGCTGCCTTTGGACAGCGCCAGGCCGCTGCCCAGCACCAGCAGATCCTCGAAGCCGCCGACTACGGAAATGGGCAGGCCCGACTCGCGGGTGGCCTTTTTGCGCAGCCAGAAGCTGCCGAACGTGGCCGCCCCGGCCACCAGCCCGCCCAGCAGGGCCCCGTTGCGGGTGTTGGCGTGGTTGGCGCGGTAGAGGGCTGCCCCTACCAGCGCGCCCGACAGCAAACGGCCCAGTAGCACGGGCGGCGCAATCCGGTCGGGGGTCTGTGGGAGCTTGTCGCCCACCATCTCGCCGCCGGCCAGCAGCTTGAGGCCGGTAGCCACCAGTGGTTTTTGCAGATAGCGCAACGGCGAGCCGGCTAGGCCCTGCGGATGAAATTTCACGAGGTTGGCGCTGAGCAGGGCCGGAGCCGTCATGCTGCGGAAGCCGGCTACAGTGCCCAGGCCTACGGTTTGCCAGAAGTGTTTCGTCATATTCAGGGAATGCTATACGTTAGAGAAGAACGACAGTGCTGCTTGTAACGCAACTCACGCCCCGTAGGCTGCATTGAGTTACGATACTCTGCCGCGGAGCACACATCATCTACCCTTGAAGACATATTGTTATAATACAATTTTAACAAGCATAATACGTCGATTTACGACAGCAACAGTTGATGCTATATTAAGCGCGCTTATAAAATAAACACTCTGATAATCCCTAATAATATATAACATATAAATTTTATCATTAATTTTATAATAGTCTATAAATCAACCTTTTAACATACATGTATTTCCAAATTGTTACCAAGTTATTATGCAAGCATAATTCACATTAAGTTCATCTACTTTTGCACCGAAATTCTAGGGACACGCCCCGGATAAATAAAAAAGCTCTTTTATGACAAACAGAATTGTACTGTTTCTGCTGCTCGGCTTTGTGCTTTTCACGAGTAACCGAACCTTGCTGGCGCAAGGAGTGACCACCTCGGCCATGAAGGGCCTGGTGCTGGACAGCAAAGGCGAACCGCTACCCGGCGCCACCGTGGTGGCCACTCACCTGCCTTCGGGCACCAAGTACGGCACCGCCACTCGCGAGAACGGGCAGTACGACCTGCTCAACATGCGTATCGGCGGCCCCTACGAGTTGGTAGTGTCGTTTGTGGGCTCACAGACTTACACGGCCTCCGGCATTCAACTGGCGCTGGGCAAGACGTTTGAAAGCAACGTCAAGCTCAACGACGGTACCCAGGCCCTGGGTGAGGTGCTGGTACAGGGCAACCGCGACGGCCAGATAAACAAGGACCGTACGGGCGCTTCCACCAACATCAACAACACCGCCATCCGCACGCTGCCCACCATCAGCCGTTCGCAGGAGGACTTCACCCGCCTCACGCCCCAGAGCAGCGGCCTGAGCTTTGGCGGGCGCAATACGCTCTACAACAACTTCTCGCTCGACGGCTCCATCTTCAACAACTCCTTTGGGCTGGACGCCCCGACGCCCGGCGGCCAGACCGGCTCGCAGCCGGTTTCGCTGGATGCCATTGAGCAGCTGGAAGTGAGCCTGGCCCCCTACGACGTGCGCCAGGGCGGCTTTACGGGTGCCGGCGTAAATGCCGTGACCAAGAGCGGCACCAACGACTTCAAAGGCACGGTGTACACGTTTCTGCGCAATGAGCAGCTGATTGGCGAGAAGGTGGGCGACGTGACCGTGCGCAACCCCGACCTGAAATTCAACCAGACCGGCTTCTCGCTGGGCGGCCCCATTATCAAGAACAAGCTGTTCTTTTTCACCAACGCCGAGCTTACGCGCCGCGACGACCCGGCCCTGACCTTCCGGCCCGCCACCAGCGCCGCCGAGGCCCAGGCGGCCCTCAACGGCCAAGCCGACGGCGTAAGCCGCGTGCTGCAGAGCGACCTGGACGCCATCCGGCAGCGCCTGATCAGCGTGTACGGCTACGACCCCGGCACTTACCAGGACTTCACCTACCGCACCTACAGCGACAAGCTGCTGGCCAAGCTCGACTGGAACATCAACGAGAAAAACACCTTCTCGCTGCGCTACAACTACCTGAAGAGCTACCAGCAGAAGCCTCCCCACCCTATTGCCATTGCGCCGTCGTCGCGGGTGCAGGGCGTGAACACGCTGCAGTATTCCAACTCCGGCTACACCATCAACAACAACCTGAACTCGGTGGTGGGCGAGCTGAACTCGCGCTTCGGCGAGCGGCTCAGCAACAAGGCGCAGCTAAGCTTCTCGGCCTTCCGCGACTTCCGTGAGCTGCCCAACGCACCGCTGTTTCCGCAGCTCGACATCACCAAGAACGGCACCACCTACGTGAGCGTGGGCACCGAGCAGTTTTCGGCCAACAACGTTCTCGACCAGAACATCACGCAGTTCACCGACAACCTAAGCTACTTTGCCGGCGCCCATGTGCTGACGGCAGGCGTGACCTACGAGCGGTTTGACTTCGTGAATGCCTTCAACCTGCAGCGCTACGGCTACCCGTTCTTCGGCGGGCTGGACATTGACCGGTTTTTCCAAGTGACGGACCGCTCGAACCCCAACTTCGTGGACCTGAACGCCATTGCCACGGCCGGCGGCACCCGCCGCATCAAGTCCGTGGACGTGAACGTGGCCCAGCTGGGCCTCTACGCCCAGGACGAGTGGAACCTGACGCCCAACTTCAAGCTGACGCTGGGCGTGCGCGCCGACATGCCGATTTACAACACCGACGTAGCGCAGAACCAGCAGATTCTGAACGCGCCGCTGCTGGACTCGGACGGCAAAGCCGCCAAGGTAGACGTAACCCAGTTTCCGAAAGCCACCCCGCTGTGGTCGCCGCGTCTGGGCTTCAACTACTCGGCCGAGAACGGCGAGCTGACCACGCAGGTGCGCGGCGGCACGGGCATCTTCACGGGCCGCATCCCGTTCGTGTGGATCAGCAACCAGGCCTCCAACTCGCAGTTCGACCCCGGCTACACGTTCCAGATCAACGGCACGGCCCGCGACTTCAAGTTTCCGCAGGTGTGGCGCTCCAACCTGGCCATCGACCAGGAGCTGCCGCTGGGCATCGTGGCTACCCTGGAAGGTATCTACTCCAAGGACCGCAACGCCGCCATTCACCGCAACTACAACCTCGTAACGCCCACGGAGCGTCTGGCAGGGTTTGATGACCGCCTGATCTATCCGGCGGCCGGCCCGCGCATCACGCCCGGCTTCAACGGCCCCGACGGGCAGTTCAGCTTCCTGGATGCCGGCGTGATTGTGCTGGAAAACACCAACCGTGGCTACCAGTACAGCCTCACGGGCCAGCTGAAAAAGGACTTCGCCAACGGCCTGTATCTGATGACGGCCTACACCTACTCGCAGGCCAAGGACGTGACCTCGAATCCCGGCGAAATTGCGGCCGACGCGTTTCAGCGCAACCCCGTGGTGGGCGACGCCAACCAGCCGCAGCTGGCCTTCAGCGACTTCGGGCTGCAGCACCGCATCATCGGGGCGGCCGGCAAGCGGTTTGAGTACGCCAACAAGCGCCTGGCTACCACGCTGAGCTTCTTCTTTGAAGCCGCCCAGGGCAACCGCTTCTCCTACACCTACGCCGGCGACCTGAACCGCGACGGCATCTTCGGCAACGACCTGCTGAAAGTACCCGCCACCCGCGACCAGATCAACCTGGTCGACATCCGCGACGCGCAGGGCGCCGTGGTGGTGACGGCCGCCCAGCAGTGGGAGCAGCTCGACGCCTACATCCGCCAGGACAAGTACCTGTCGGAGCGCCGCGGCAGCTTCACGGAGCGCAACGGCGCCATCAGCCCCTGGTACACGCAGCTGGACGCCAAGCTGCTGCAGGACTTCTCCCTGATGGCCAACGACAAGAAGCACACCTTCCAGCTGAGCTTCGACATCCAGAACCTGGGCAACCTGATCAGCTCGGACTGGGGCGTGCGCCGCGTATTCGCCAACAACCGCTTCATCGAAACCGCCTACCTGCCCTCGGCGCCCAATACGCCGGTGTATCAGTTCCGTGGCGGCCAGCAGACGTTCATCAACAACACCAACCTCGACAGCCGCTGGCGCGCCCAGATCGGCCTGCGCTACATCCTCGACTAGCGCCTTTGGTTGAAAGCAAAAGCCCCGAAGCATCACGCTTCGGGGCTTTTTTTGTGGGCGCTTGTTATTTCGGCTGCAGGAAGGAATCTGGGGTAGGTTGTTGAAGCCGCTCCACTCAGGTATCTCCCCCTTGCGTGATGCGCAACATGGTCGGAATGACGGCTATTTCGGCTGCGGGCCCTGGCCGGGGCGGGCGTAGGCAAAGGCACCCAACGGCTGGGCCTGGTAATATGTATCGAGGCCGGAAATGCAGGTGGCCTGGGCGGCGGGCAAATCCAGCGTGCCGTCAGTGAGCAGCAGGTTTTCGGGCAGGTAAATGTGCTCGACGGTGCCCACCAGCAGTACCGTGCCGTTGTGAATCGGCAGCTCCTCTTTCAGGCGCAGCCCGATGCTGATGGGGCTTTCGGCCACGTAAGGCGCCGCAAATCCGTCGCGCCAAGCCGCCGTGAAGCCGCAGGCCTCGAACTCCGATTCTTCCGCGGGAAAGTCGGCGGAGGTGTAGTGGGCCTGCGCCACGTGGCTGGCGGGCACGTGGTTAATGGTGAAGCAGCCCGTGTCCTTGAGGTTCTGGTAGGTGTGGCGCGGCACCGTAGTCGGGCGCGTGACGATGCCCAGCACCGCCGGCGCCGAGCCCAGATGCAGCACCGAGCTAAAGATAGCCAGGTTGGTGGCGCCGCCCGCGGTGGCCGTGCCGATGAGGTTGGCCGGCTTGTAGCCGGGTAGCGAGTTGATGAGGTTGAGGCGGAAGATTTTCTCCAGGCCCAGAATATCGTCGGAAGTTAGGTGGCGCATCTGTTTGAAAGTAGCAGACCGTCATGCAGAGCGGAGCGAAGCATCTCGCCCGTGTGGTAGAATCAGTTACCACACGGGCGAGATGCTTCGCTCCGCTCTGCATGACGGCCTTTGGTGAGAATTAGGTAATGCTTACTTCTGCGAAGCAGCCCAGGTGTCCATTTTGCGCTCCAGCACGGCCAGCGGCATCACGGCATCCTTTAGCAGCTCGTCGTGGAAGTCGGAGAGGCGGAAGTGGGCGCGGTTCTGGCCGGCGTACTTTTCGCGCAGCTTGGTGCTGCTGTGGGCTCCCAGCTGCTCCTCGTACTTGCGGCGCAGCTCCTGAATCTTGAGGGCGCCGGTTTTGTAGCTCAGGGCCTGGCCCGGAATGGCCATGTAGCGCTCAATCTCGGCCGTAGCGCCGTCTTCGCTGATGGCCTCGTTGGCCATCATGTACTGGATGGCCTGCTCGCGGGTCATGTTTTTGGTGTGCATGCCCACGTCCACTACCAGCCGGATGGCGCGGTGCATCTCGTCGCCGAGGGCGCCCATGTACTGGTAGGGGTCGGTGTAGAGGCCCAGCTCCTTGCCCAGGCTCTCGGTGTAGAGGGCCCAGCCTTCGCCCATGGCCCCATACCAGGCAAAGCGCCGGAACTTGGGCAGTGCCTCGTTTTCCTGCTGCAGCGAAATCTGGTAGTGGTGGCCCGGAATGGCTTCGTGCAGAAACAGCGACTCCATGCCCGAAGTGGTATTGAACTTGGTGGCGTCCACAATCGGGATGTAGAAGATGCCGGGGCGCGAGCCGTCGGGTGAGCCCTGGTTGTACTCGGCCGAGGCCGAGGCGGCGCGGAAGGCTTCGGTCTGGCGGATTTCGAACGGCGTTTTGGGCGTGCGCCCGAACATCTTTTTCAGGTTCGGGTCAATCTTGGCCTGAATGGCGCGGAAAGCCCCCAGCACGTCTTCCGGCGTTTTGTAGGGCATCAGCTTGGGGTCGGTTTTCAGCGCCGCGAAGAAGGCTGGCAGGTCGCCTTTGAAGCCCACCTGGGTTTTCACCTTCTCCATTTCCTGCCGGATGCGGGCCACTTCGCGCTGGCCGGTCTGGTAGATTTCCTCGGGCGTCTTGTCGGTGGTGGTCCACGTTTTCACGTAGTACTTATACAGCTCCGCGCCACCCGGAATACCCGAAACACCGGTGCTGGCGCGGGATTTGGGCAGATATTCCTTTTCCAGAAAGTCGCCGAGCTTCTGGTACGTCGGCACCAGCTCCTCCATGATGGCCTTGCGGTAGGCGGCCGTCAGCCGGTCTTTGTCGGCGGCCGGCAGGTCGGCGGGCAGCTTGTTGATGGGGCCGTAAAACAAACTCTTGGTGGGGTCGGTCACCACCAGGTCGCGCATCTGCGGAATCATCTTTTTCACCAGCGCCCGGGGCAGCACCACGCCGGTCTGCATGCCCGCGCGGAAGTTGCTGATGGCCGTATCGGCCCACACCGAGAAGCCCCGCACGCGGCCCAGCCAGTTGTCGTAGTCCTTGGCCGTTTTGAAGGGCTGCACGCCCTCGCCCGAGCCGTACTGGCCCATCGTGATAGGCAAGCCCCAAAACTGCTGAAACGGCATCATCCAGGTGTTGAGCTTGAGGCCTTCCAGCTTGTTTTCGAGGTCGTACTTGAAGATGTCGTAGCTCACCTTGTCGTTGGCCGACAGCGTTTCACGGTCAAACTTCTGCAGCGCGTCCAGGTACTTCTGGTAGGTGGCGGCCAGGTTCTGGCGGAAGGCCTCGGTGCCGTCGTTGGGCAGCTGGTCGTTGTAGCGGTTGTCGCCCTGGGTGGTGGCTTCCAGCGGGAACAGCTTGGCCTGCTCTTCCCAGTACACGTCGAAGAGCTGGCTGATTTCCTTGATGTCGGCCAGGCTGGTAACGGCAGCGGCCTCCCCGGTTTTGGGCGGTGTCTGGTTGCAGGCGCTGAGCAGCGTGCTCAGGAGCAGACCCGTCAGAACGATTTTTTTCATGCGGAGCGAAGGAGTGGAATTGGAGGCGGAAATATCACGCATTTATCCGGATTTGCGTACAGAGGCTGACCGAGGCGCCGTTTGCGTGGTGTGGTGCCACGAATTGCCGAAGGCTTCGTGGTACCACTACCGTTGCTCGATTCGGATCCGCGCCGTGCAACGATAGTGGTGCCACGACTGCAAAGCGTCGTGGCACCACACCGGGCCACTCGCAACCTTTGCCGCCTCGGATAGTTTTACACCTTCACCTTCAATTACCCCAACAGTATGGCATCAATAGCCGGAAAAACCGCCCTGGTAACGGGCGCAGGCAAAGGCATCGGCCGCGCCGTAGCAATAGCGCTGGCCCAGGAAGGCGTGCACGTGGCCCTGCTGGCCCGCACCGAAGCGCAGCTGCAGGACGTAGCCAAAGAAATAGAGGCCCTCGGCGTGAAAGCCGTAGTGCTGGCCGCCGACATTGCCGACCGCGCCGCCGTGGAAGCCGCCGTAGCGCAGGCCACCGAGGCCCTCGGCTCCATTGATATCCTGATCAACAACGCCGGTATCGGCACGTTTGCCAAGCTCGTGGACATGGACCCCACCGAGTGGGAGCATATCATTCAGGTGAACCTGCTGGGCACCTACTACGCCACCCGCGCCGTGCTGCCGGGCATGATTGCCCGCGAAACCGGCGACATCATCAACGTGGCCAGCACCGCCGGGCAGCGCGGCGCCGCCACCACCAGCGCCTACAGCGCCTCCAAGTTTGCCGTGCTCGGCCTCACCGAGTCGTTGATGCAGGAAGTGCGCAAGCACAACATCCGCGTGTCGGCCCTCACGCCCAGCACCGTCGCTACGGATTTGGCCATCAGCAACAAGCTCACCGACGGCAACCCCGACAAGGTGATGCAGCCCGAAGACCTGGCCGAGTTCATGGTAGCCCAGCTCAAGCTCAACCGCCGCATCTTCATCAAGGAAGCCGGCATGTGGAGCACGAATCCGTAGGGTTTACACGTCGTCTGTCATTCCGAGCGGAGCGAGGAATCTCGCCAGTGTGGTAAATCACTACACTGGCGAGATTCCTCGCTCCGCTCGGAATGACAGACGACACGCAACCCCAGCCCCGCCGTACGGGTACACTCCCCTATCCTACCATTCCTCTATCCCCTTCCGCCATGCTTAAGAGAGATTTTCTGAAAAACGGCCTGCTGACGATGGTTGGCGCCCTGGTAAGCCCCGCCGTGCTGGCCGCTGCCCACGAAGAAAAGCTGCTGCGCGAAGCCCGCGCCACGCCCATGGCCGACGGCCCCTTCACGCTGCCGGCGCTGCCCTACGCCTTCAATGCGCTGGAGCCGCACATCGACGCCAAAACCATGGAAATCCACCACGACGCGCACCACAAAACGTACGTGTCGAAGCTGAATGAAGCCGTGGTGGGCAAGCCCGAGGAAAAGCTGACGCTGGCGCAGCTGCTGGCCTCGGCCAGCAAGCAGCCCGACGCCATCCGCAACAACGCCGGCGGCCACTGGAACCACTCCTTCTTCTGGCAGATTCTCTCGCCTAAGGGCGGTGGGCAGCCTACCGGCGGCCTCGCGGCGGCCATCAACAAGGATTTCGGCTCCTACGAGAAGTTCACCGAGGAATTCACGAAGGCCGCCACCGGCCGCTTCGGCTCCGGCTGGGCTTGGCTGATCCATGACAAAAAGGCCAACAAGCTGATGATAACGAGCACGCCCAACCAGGACAACCCCCTGATGGACGTGGCTGGCATCCAGCGCGGCACGCCGCTGCTGGGCCTCGATGTGTGGGAGCACGCCTACTACCTCAAGCACCAGAACAAGCGCCCCGACTACATCAAAACCTTCTGGAGCGTAGTAAACTGGGGCGAAGTAACCAGCCGCTACGACGAGTCGCGTAAAGGCTAGACTTAGGGCTTTCATAACAGAACGTCATGCAGAGCCGGAGGCGAAGCATCTCGCTAGTGTGGTAAATTACTACACTAGCGAGATGCTTCGCCTCTGGCTCTGCATGACGTTCTGCTTTACCGAATAATCCGGCCGTCGCGGATCCGCACGTCGGGTTTGGGGGCGGCTTTTTTCACCATCGTGCCGAAGGCGCCGCGCTTCTCAAAGGAGGCAATAACCTCGTCTTCGACGGGGGTGCGCTGCACCACCGGGTTGTTGGCCCAGAACTCAGGGTCGTATTTCAGGGCTTTGATGGCCGCCAGGTCGCGGTCTTCCACGCTTACGCGGGCGTAGGGAATGGTAGTGGGCGTGGTGCTGGTGTCGTAGAAGAACGTGAACGACGACACAGCCAGCGGCGTGGCCGCCTTGCCGGGGCTGGTTAGATTGGCGGTCAGGTTCACCTTCATGTATTCCAGCGGGGCCACCACCACGGCGGGGTCGTCGTTGCGGAAGGCCATTTCGATTTCCAGCTGGGTGTCGCGGAATTTCTGGGTGGGGTTGGACGTGGAGCCCGTGAAGTTGGGCGAGGTCATGTGGTAGCGCACCACCTTGTAGCTGTCGATATCAATCCAGATAGTGCCTTCCGACTTGTACTTGGTCAGCTCGGGGCGGGTCTGGAAGGTAATTTCGGCAATGCCGCCCTTGGTGCTGTCAGGGCCCGAGGCCACAATGCCTTTCAGCTCCAGCAGGTAGTTCTGCACCACGTTGGGGCTGAGCAGGGCCAGCGAGCGGGTGGTGTCGGCGTTGGCATCGAACAGGCCGTAGGAACGGGTGTAGAGCGAGAAGTTGCTGAAGTTGGTGATGCTGGGCACGGCGGCGTAGCGGCCCTGCGCAATGGCCGTGCCCTCGATGCGGGCGTTGCTGGACTTCACGTTCCAGACCACTTCCTGCAGCTCGGTGGGCTGCCCGGCCACCCGCGTAATCTGGCGGTAGAAGGCCTTGCCGTAGAACTTCTGGCGGTAGCCGGCCCGCATCTGGCGGTAGGCGCGGTCGACGAGCTGAAATGGGTAGCTGCCCACTTTCACCTCGGGCAGCGCCACAGCCGCCGTGGCCAGCGCCAGCTGCAGCGGCCCGGCGGCACTGGTCACCCGGATGGTATCCTTGAGGTGGCCCAGCTCCGACACCAGCAGCGTCACGGGCAGGCTGGGCACCGACAGCGTGAACTCGCCGTCGGCGTTGGTGGTGGTGCCGCGGGTGGTGCCGCGCACCACTACGCTGGAAAAGGGCAGCGTCTCGCGGGTGTCTTTATCGACGACGGTGCCGCGCAGCTGCACCTGGGCCTGGGCGGCCTGGGTGAGCAGCAGCGCCGCCAGCAGCAGGCCGGCGGGCCGTGCCACGCGGCTAAAGGAAAGCAGAAAAGAGAGAAAGGAACGCAGAATCAAAACGGCCGGGATTGAGGTGAAAAGATAAACCGCTACGGCGCTAACGCCGCCACGGCCCGCAAGCATATACGGCACCTGCAAAAGTAGGCCCACTCTTCGGTTGGCGCACCGGATTTTTCGGCTGGCTGCCGTCATCAGCATTATACGGTGGCCGTAGCGCAAACTTTGCAGGTTGCCCTACGAGGGCGCAAATCGCCACCTGTTCTTCCGAAGCAGGTGCCAGGACAGGAGGCATAATCCGGGTTACCCAGGCAACTACCGGCTCGCACATGCTGTCAATTGCGCTAAATTCGCCTTCCACCTTCTGCTTATCGCCTACTATCTTGTTTGTTCTCCGCTCTCTCTCGTTTCTGTGGCTGCTGCTGGCCCTGCTAAGTCCGGCCGACTCTGCTGCCCAGAGCCGCAAAAAGTCCAAGAAGAAACCTGCCCGCACCACCGTTCAGCGCGCTGCTTCGGCCCGACGCGAGCGGCCGGCGCCCCGGGTGGCCCCGCGCCCAGCCACGGTAGCACCCGCCCGCAAAACGGGAGCTGCCGCGGCAAAAACGCCAGCCAAATCCCGCAACCAAGCCGTGCCCTTTGCCGCCCAGATGGCCGGCTCGCGCTGGGTTGATTCGGTGATGGCCACGCTCACGCCCGACCAGCGGGTGGCGCAGCTGTTTATGGTGGCCGCCTACTCCAACCGTAAGCGTATTGACGAAGACTCCATCACGGCCCTGATTCAGCAGTATGGCATCGGGGGCATCGTGTTTTTCCAGGGCGGGCCGGTGCGCCAGTCGCGCCTGCTGAACCGCTACCAGAGCCAGACCAAAGTGCCGCTGCTGGTGGCCATGGATGCCGAGTGGGGCGTGGGCATGCGCCTCGACAGCGTGCAGCGCTTCCCGTTCCAGATGAGCCTGGGCGGCATCCGCGACAACCAGCTGATGTACGACATGGGCACCGAGGTGGCCGCGCAGTTCAAGCGTCTGGGTATGCACGTC
Organism: Hymenobacter sp. APR13; assembly: GCF_000737515.1. Taxonomy (NCBI): domain Bacteria; kingdom Pseudomonadati; phylum Bacteroidota; class Cytophagia; order Cytophagales; family Hymenobacteraceae; genus Hymenobacter; species Hymenobacter sp. APR13. The sequence continues at coordinate 3,310,580 of NZ_CP006587.1, read as the reverse complement.
AACTTCGCGCCGGTGGTCGATGTGAATAACAACGCCGCCAACCCCGTCATCGGCTACCGCAGCTGGGGCGAAGACCGGCAGAGCGTGACCGAGAAAAGCTACCTCTACATGAAGGGCATGCAGGATGCCAACATCCTGGCCGTCGCCAAGCACTTCCCCGGCCACGGCGACACCGACACCGACTCGCACCTGGCCCTGCCCCTGCTGCGCATCGACCGCAAGCGTATTGATACGCTGGAGCTGTTTCCGTTCCGCAGCCTGATGGCGCGCGGCCTCGGCGGCATGATGGTGGCCCACCTCAACATTCCGGCCCTCGACACCACCGGCATGCCCAGCACCCTTTCCCGGCCGATTACGACGGGTTTGCTGAAGCAGAAGATGGGCTTTGAGGGCATGGTGTTTACGGATGCCATGAACATGAAGGGCGTGATTTCGAAGTACCCGCCCGGCGACGCCGACGTGCGCGCCCTGCAGGCCGGCAACGACATTCTGGAGTTCAGCAAGAACATTCCGCTGGCTTTGCGCATGGTGCGCGACGCCATCAACGCCGGCCAGCTCACCCAGGAATCCATTGATGCGCGCTGCCGCAAGATGCTGGCTCTGAAACAGTGGGCCGGCCTCGACCGGTACCGCCCCATCGACCTGCAGAATATCACTCAGGACCTCAACACGCCGCACGCCCAGTACCTGAGCCAGCACCTCACCGAGCTGAGCGTAACAGTGCTGCGCAACCAGCGCAACCTGCTGCCGCTGCAGCGCCTCGACACGCTGCGCCTGGCCACGCTCACCATCGGCACCAAAGACACCACCGATTTCCAGCGCATGGTAGCCGACTACGCCCCGGCCCGCCACTTCTGGATTTCGGCCACCCCCAGCCTCGACGAGTTGACGCAGATGCGCGAAACGCTGAAAGGCTTTAACACTGTGCTCATCGGCGTGAACAACCTCGGCCGCCTGCCGGCTACCAACTTCGGGGTAACCTCGGAAACCAACGTGCTGCTGCGCGAGCTGGGCAGCCAGGGCCAAAAGCTGGTGGTGTCGGTGTTCGGCAATGCCTATGCCGTGGCCAAAATCCGGGACCTGGACCGCGCCGATGCCGTGGTGCTGGCCTATCAGGAAAGCAAAAACGCGCAGGACGTGGCCGCCGAGGTGATTTTTGGGGGTATATCGGCCAGCGGCAAGCTACCCGTAACCGTGAGCGACAAGTACAGCTACGGCGCTGGCCTGACCACGCAGGGCGGCACCCGGCTGCGCTACAGCTTCCCGGAGGCCGTGGGCATGAACAACAACCTCGAAGCCCGCGTGGACTCCATCATGAACGGCGCCGTGGCGGCCAAGGCTTTCCCCGGCGGCGAGGTGGTCATTGCCCGGCGCGGGGTGGTAGTGCTGCGCAAAAGCTACGGCACCCACTCCTTTGCTGATGCGCCCAGCCAGGCCGGCCGGCCCAGCCGCGCCGTCCGCAACACCGACCTCTACGACCTGGCTTCGCTGACCAAAGTATCGGCCGCGCTGCCGGCCCTGATGCGCCTGCAGGACCAGGGCAAGTTCAACCCCGACATGACCATGGGTGAGCTGCTGCCGGAACTGCGCGGCACCAACAAGCAGGACCTGAAGCTGCGCGACGTACTCACGCACCAGGCCCGCCTCAAGGCCTGGATTCCGTTCTGGAAAGACTACACCAAGCCGCGTGGCCTGCTTAACTCGCTGCTCGGCAAGAGCCCGGAGGCCAAGGAAGTGTCGCTCACGAAGCCCTCGGAGCTGAGCCGCCGCTACTTCCGCCCCGATTCGTCGGCGCGCTTCCCGCTGCGGGCCGCCACCGGCCTGTGGGCCCGCCAGGATTTCCCGGCGCTGATAACGAAGGCCATTGCCGAGTCGCCGCTGAACGAGAAGCCCGGCTACGTCTACTCCGACTTGTCGTTTATTCTGTACCCGCGCTTCGTGCAGGCCGCCAGCGGCAAGCCCCTCAACCAGTTCATCACCGACGAAATCTACCGGCCGCTGGGCGCCACCACGCTGGGCTACAACCCCACACGCCGCTTCCCGCTCAGCCGCATCACGCCCACCGAGTACGACTCGCTGTTCCGCAAGCAGTTGCTGCACGGCACCGTCGATGACGAAGGCGCGGCGTTGCTCGGCGGCCTCTCGGGCCACGCCGGCCTGTTCGGCAATGCCAACGACTTGGCCAAAGTGGTGCAGCTCTACGCCTGGAACGGCAAGTACGGCGGCCAGCAGCTGCTGAAAGCCGAAACCGTGCAGGAGTACACCAAGTGCCAGTTCTGCCCCGACAACCGCCGCGCCCTCGGCTTCGATAGGCCCGCCGCCAACCCGACCGTTAATTCGGCCAAAAGCGCGTCGCCGCAGAGCTACGGGCACACCGGCTTCACGGGCACCTATTTCTGGGTCGACCCCAAGGAGGAGCTGACCTGCGTGGTGCTTACCAACCGCGTGAACCCTACGCGCCGCAACAACAAAATCACGGAGCGGAGCGTGCGCTCCGGCGTGCTGCAGGTGGCGCTGGAAAGCGTACGGCCGGTGCAGCGGCAGGCCGTGGAAACGACGGTGGAAGAATAACCGCGGAAGCTGGCGCAGGCGCAACAATTCTGGCGCAACGGCTCTTGTAGTGGGGCACCTCATCTTTCACCCCCTAACGCGCCCGCCATGAGCCAGATTCTACAGGAAGTTCTCGCTGCCAACAAGCAGTATCAGGCCGAGTTCGGCGACAAAGGCGCGCTGGCGCTGCCGCCGGCCCGCGCCTTTGCCATCCTCACCTGCATGGACGCCCGCCTTGACCCGGCCAAGTACGCCGGCCTGGCCGAAGGTGACGCCCACGTCATCCGCAACGCCGGCGGCCGCGCCAGCGACGACGCCATCCGCTCTTTGGTGATTTCCTACAAGCTGCTCGGCACCAAAGAGTTCTTCGTCATCCATCACACCGACTGCGGCATGCTGCTCTTCACCGACGACATCATGCGCGACCTGCTGGCTAGCAGCCTCGAAACGGCCACCGTGGACGAAACCGGCTGGCACGACGTAGGCCAGGGCCCCGGCTCGGCGGAAGCCCGCAACATTGCCTTCCTGACCTTCAAAAACCTGGAGCAAAGCGTCATCGACGACGTGCAGCGCATCCGCCAGCACCCGCTCGTGCCCGCCACGATTCCGGTGTACGGCTACATCTACGACGTGAAAAGCGGCCAGCTTCTGGAGGTGCCCGCCGCCACGCAAATCGGGCAGGCGAAGTAACCAGTCCTTCCGACCAGTCTTGCAAATGCCCCGACCAGCTGGCCGGGGCATTTTTTGTGCAACTTATTCACCTACTTGCGGCTCTATCCTACTATAATTCAATGACTATGAAACACACGTATCTGTTGCCCGCCTTTGCCCTGCTAGGATTGGCGTCGGGCTGCGCCAAAGAACCGGCTCAGGAATTCAAGCTTTCAGCCGAGCAGCTGGCATGGCAGCCCTACCGCCCCGGCAACATACTGCGGTTCGGGCAGGCCAATTCCAGCAAGGTGCGAACCTTTGTTATCGACGACGTGGAGGATAAGCCGGAAGAATATTCCCTGGGCGGCAGTGCTCCGGTATACCTTGGGCCGCGAAAGCGCGTCAAAAGCCAGTCGATTGAGGTGCGCGTCCGCCGGACAGATACGATTCGTTATAGCCCCACTCCTACCAGCACGCCTACCCGTCCTGATTCCATACCGGATACCTCCGCTCATTCGCTGCTGAGTATAAGTGCGGGTGATATTGATCAACCGGGCTACGCCTATCTCATTTGGGACTATGGATTCAGCAGCGACCTGCCGTATGATGATGTAATTGCCGGCCGGCCATTATCAGGTTTTACGTTGCTGCTTCCCATGCTCCGTTTGGGTGGCATTGACTATACATCTGTGTTGCGCATCCCCAACGATCCATACCTATCGGGTAATCCGTCTGGGTTTCCCCGTAACAAGCCGGCCCGGTTCGTTTACTACGCTAAAGGCTTCGGAGTCGTCGGCTTTGAGGAAGGTAATGCGCTGTGGTACCGGCTGCCCTAACCGCTGCATAAAATTCGGCAAAACGGGAGCTACGGTAGCGGAGCCGCGGTTTTCTCTGTAGCTTATGGCCCTGCCAACCCACCAACTGACCTCCCATGCTAGGACTCATGATGCAGGAGCCGCTACGTATCGCCGGCCTCCTCGAACACGCCGAAAAGTGGCACGCTGACACCGAAATCGTGAGCCGGCTGGCCGAGGGCGGCCTGCACCGCTACACCTACGCCGGGCTGGGCCGCCGCAGCCGGCAGCTGGCCCACGCCCTGGCCCGCCTGGGCATGCAGCGCGGCGACCGGGTGGGCACGCTGGCCTGGAACACGCACCGCCACCTGGAGCTGTACTACGGCGTGTCGGGCAGCGGGGCCGTGTGCCACACCATCAACCCGCGCCTGTTTTTCGAGCAGCTGGTTTACATCATCAACCACGCCGAAGACCGGCTGCTGTTCTTCGACCTCACCTTCCTGCCGCTGGTGGAAAAACTGGCCCCCATCTGCCCCAAGGTGGAAAACTGGGTGCTGATGACCGACCGGGCCCACATGCCCGAAACCACCAGCCTACCCGACCTGCGCTGCTACGAAGACCTGCTGGCTACCGAAAACGACGAGTACGCGTGGCCCTACTTCGACGAGAATACGGCCTCCTCGCTGTGCTACACCTCCGGCACCACCGACCAGCCCAAGGGCGTGCTCTACTCGCATCGCTCCACGCTGCTGCACAGCTACGCCGCCTCCCTGCCCGACTGCTTTAACTGCTCGGCCCGCGACACGGTGCTGCCCGTGGTGCCCATGTTCCACGTCAACGCCTGGGGCATTCCGTACGCGGCGCCGCTCAACGGCTGCAAGCTGGTGCTGCCCGGCCCCGGCCTCGACGCGGCCAGCCTCTACGAACTCTACGAAACGGAAGGCGTGACCTTCACGGCCGGCGTGCCCACCATCTGGTTTGGGCTGCTGACGTTTATGCGCGAGAAAAAGCTGCAGTTCACTACCCTGCGGCGCATGATTGTGGGCGGCGCTTCCTGCCCGCCGGCCTTGCTCAAGGCGTTTGATGAGGAGCTGGGCGTGGAAATCCGGCACGCCTGGGGCATGTCCGAAACCTCGCCGCTGGGCACGGTCTGCACCCTCAAAACCCAGCAGCTCAGCCTCAGCCCCGACGAGCAGTTTGCCATCCAGACCAAGCAGGGCCGCGCCATTTTCGGGGTGGATATGCAGATTGTGGACGACGCCGGTCAGCCCCTCCCCCACGACGGCGTGGCATTCGGCGACTTGCTGGTGCGCGGCCCGTTCATCGTGGCCGAATACTTCCGCACCCCGCACCCCGGCGAGCTGACCGCCAGCGGCTGGTTCCGCACCGGCGACGTGGCCACCATCGACCCCAACGGCTTCATGCAGATTACCGACCGCAGCAAGGACGTCATCAAGTCGGGCGGCGAGTGGATTTCGAGCATCGAGCTGGAAAACCTGGCCATCGGGCACCCGCACATTGCCGAGGCGGCCGTCATCGGCGTGCCCCACCCCAAGTGGAGCGAGCGGCCATTATTGGTAGTGGTGCGCAAGCCCGAGGCCACCATCACGGCCGAGGAGCTGCTGGCTTTTTACGACGGCAAAGTGGCCCGCTGGTGGATTCCGGAAGCGGTGGAATTCGTGACCGAGCTGCCCCACACCGCCACTGGTAAGCTTCTCAAAACCAAGCTTCGCCAGGATTTCGCGGGATACTCATTTCCAGGATAGCGCGTTACCCGAAAAGCCTGTCATCCTGAGCAGCGCGAAGGACCTTATCACGCATGAACGATAAGCCCAGACGAGGCTCGTTCATGCGTGATAAGGTCCTTCGCGCTGCTCAGGATGACAGGCTTCCTTACTTATACCTTAATAATTATGCCCTTTTTGTACATCACCCACAGCACGCCTAGCCAGATCAGCACGCACACCAGCGCGCCGGCCAACGAGGCATTGATGGGACTGAAGTAGGGCGTGAAAAACGTGTTGTAGAGCCAGGCGCGCAGCATCATGTCGCCGACTTTGATGAGGTTGAGGGTTTTGGAGACGATGGCCGAGAGTAAGAACACGGTAATGGCATTCACGCCGTAGGCCAGGGCCGGCTTGGTCCACCAACCGCGGTGGTTTTGTACGTCCGTCAGCCAGTAGAGGGCCGCCAGGGCCATCATGGCCAGGCCGCCGGTATAGAGCACGTAGGAGCTGGTCCAGAGGCTTTTGTTGATCGGAAACCAGCCATTCCAGATCAGGCCCAACAACACGGCCGCGCCGCCCGCCACGAACAGCCACGCCACGCGGGTGGCCTGTTCCACGTCCTTGTGGCGCAGCCACTGCGCCGTCAGCATGCCCAGCAAACCGGTGCCGATGGCGGGCAGCGTGCCGAGCAGGCCTTCGGGGTCCCAGGTGCGGCTGTTTTTCCAGAGGTGGTTTTCGGTGAACACCACCCGGTCCAGCCAAGCGCCGAGGTTGGTGCCGGCTTCCAGGTTGGCGGCCCCGTAGTCAGGCACGGGCACCACCTGCAGCAGCACGTTGTAGAACACCAACACGAAGGCCAGTAGCCCGATCTGCTGCCGCCGCGTGGTTTTCAGAAACAGCAGCCCGCACACCAGAAACACCCACGAAATGCGGGCCAGCACCCCCGGAATCCGCACTGTTTCAAACTCGAACTTCGGATACAACGCTCCCAGCAGCCCCAGCCCAAACAGAATAGCCGAGCGTTTCAGGATGCGCACCATCGTACGGCCATGGGTTTCGGGCTGCCGCCGCGCGCCGTCCAGCGCGTACACGATGCTGACACCCACGATGAACAGAAAGAACGGAAAAATCAGGTCGGTGGGCGTGCAGCCGTGCCAGTGCGCGTGCTCCAGCGGCGCGTAGATGTGGCCCCAGTCGCCGGGGTTATTCACCAGAATCATGGCCATGACGGTGAGGCCGCGGAACACGTCGAGGCTGATGAGGCGGGCCGGCTGCGAGGACTCGGCCAGCGGCACAGTGCCGGTGGTTTCTACGGCAGCCTGGGTGGTGGTTTGCATGGCGGGATTGGCAGCGAAAGTCAGAGGAACGAGAATACCCAAAGCTAGGAAATGCGGCCACGCAACGAGCATTTTTTCGGGTTTTTGGCCGGTGCGGAACGCAAACGGCTGGCCTCCGCCCAAAGCAGAAGCCAGCCGTTTGCGTTCCGCACCTGGGTCGGCCTAAATAGCCGGGTCGGCGGGCGTGTTGGTGTTGTTTTCGCGCTCGGTACGCGGATACGGGAAGAAGTTGCGGTTGCGCTCAGCCCCGGTGGTGCCCGGACCGGGGCGGCCGAAGCGGCGGCTGTCATCCAGCCGGAAGCCCTGGAAGGCCAGCTCCACCTGCCGGTTGCGGTAGATGTCGAGCAACACGGCGTCCGGCGCAAGCGCGCCGCTGTAAGCCGCCAGGCCGGCGCCGGGAGGAGCCGTGGGGAAGCTGGTGCTGCCTACGGTGAGTGTTGTAGCCGCGGCCGTGCTGGTGCGCACCCGGTTCAGCTCAGTTACGGCGTTGGGCAGGTCATTTTTGCGGGCGTAGGCCTCGGCCCGGATCAGCAGCATCTCGCCGGGCACGTACACTGGCACCGGCGCGGCGCTGGCCGTGTAGAAGCCCGTACCGCGGTTTTGGGTGGCCGTGGGGTTGGCGCGGGTGTAAAACGGAATGCGCCGGTCGTTGGCTTCGGGCGCCAGCGCGCCGGTCAGGCCCAGGTTCACGTCGGTGGGCTCGAATACGTTGCGGTTGCCGAAGGCCACCTCCGACACGGCATTGCGGGCCAGCTCGTCGAACGTGAAGTATGAGCGGCTAGCCTGGTCGACGCGGGCGGCGGCCGCCAGGGCCTTGTCGTAGTCGCCGGCCTGCAGGCTGTAGCGCGCAATCAGGGCCTGCAGGGTGTTCGGGAGGTTGATGCCGCCGATAATCTTGCTGTTGAAATCGGCGGAAACCGGGTTGGCGGCCAGCTGGGTAGCCGCCGTTTCCAGCTGCGCCACCGCCGACTGCAAGGCCTGCACCCGCGGCACAAACGGCGCATTGGTAGCCGTGGTGATGGGCAGCTGCTCGAAATACTGCGCCACCGTGCCGATGGCCAGCGCCCGGAAGATGCTGGCGTAGGCCACAATGCCGCTGCGGGTGCCGGGGTCGGCGGCGTTGCCGGCGTTGGCCAGCACCAAGTCGGCGTTGGCGCGCACCAGTTGGCTCTGGGTCCAGACGTTGCGCACCACGCCGTTGAGGTTGGTGACGTTGCCGGCCCCGAGGCTCACGTTGAATTCCTCGATGTTGCCCACGTTAATCACCGTCAGCTCGCGGGTGCTCAGGCCCCCGGCCGCCACGGTGTTGTACAGCGGGCTCAGGGCCCCGCCCGTGGTGAAGCGCGACTGCAGGCCGTTGCAGACCGTAATCAGGCCGTCGGAGTTGGTGAGCACCTGCTCTTGGCTGGCGGTGCTGGGGTTCAGGTATTCTTTGTCGCAGCTGCTGACCGTCAGCACGGTCAGGGCCGCCAGCGAAACCAGTATCTTTTTCATGACGTGAATCGAAGTGAGGGAGAAAAAAGACCACCGGGCCTAGAACGTGCCGGCCAGCCGCAGCTGGTAGGTGCGCGGAATCGGCACGTTGCCGAAGTCGATGGCCCGCAGCAGATCCGACGAGCCGCCGGCGCTGGTTTCGGGGTCGAAGCCCTTGTAGTCGTCCCAGGAATAGAGGTTGCGGCCTACCACCGACACGCTCAGGTTGCTGATGAACTTGCCGACGGTGGGCAGCGTGTAGGTCAGGGCCGTTTCGCGCAGCTTCACGTAGGAGCCGTCATCTACCCGAAACTCCTGAGTGTTGTAGACGCTGAAGATGTAGCCGCGGGGCAGCTCGCCGCGCAGCTCTTTCTCGGCCAGGTCGCCGAGGCCCACGCCCTGCCGGGTGCGGTAGTCGGCGTTGAACACGTCCACGCCCTGCACGGCATCGAGCAGTACGCGCAAGCCCAGCCGCTTGTAGGTGAAGTTGGTGCTGAACGAGCCGGTCCAGTCGGGGTTGGGGTCGCCGATAATCACGTTGGCAATGCTGGTACCTTGGGCGTAGCTGGGCTGGCCGTCGGAGTTGCGGGCCGGCGTGAAGCCTACCGCGCCGGTGCTCTGGCCGGTGGTGCGCTCATCTTGCGGGAAACCCTGGGGCGTGAGCAGCAGCGAGCCGTCGGCGTTGCGGGCGTAGGCCGAGCCGTAGAACACGCCCGCCGGCTGCCCGTTCAGCAGATACACCGGCGCCCCCGTCACGTTGTCAATCAGGATGGCCGACGAGCCCACCAGGTCTACAATCTTGTTGCGGTTGCGGCTGTAGATGGCCGTAAAGTCCCAGCTGAAATCGGTGGTTTTCACCGGCGACACGCTCAGCTGCACTTCCACGCCCTTGTTATTGAGCCGGGCCACGTTCTCCACAATGGACGAGCCCCCACGCGAGGGCGCAATCGTGCGGTCCACTACCAGGTCGGTGGTTTTCTGGTCGTACACCGTCACGCCCAGGCCCAGCCGGTCGTTCAGGAAGCCCAGGTCGGCGCCCACTTCCAGCTCGGCCACGCGCTCGGGCCGCACCCGCGGGTTGGCCAGGCGGGCGTTGGGCAGAAACGTGGCCCGGCCCTGAAACGCCACCGGCGTAAACTGGTAGAACCGGTCGTAGCTGTCGATGCCGTTCAGGTTGCCGGCCTCGCCATAGCTGGCGCGCAGCTTCAGCGAGTTGAAGGCCGTGGCGTAGCCGGCATTTTTCCAGAAGCCCAGATCCGACAGCACCAGCGAGCCGCTCACTTTGGGGTAGTACTGGTTGGTTTCGGAAGGCGAGAACTTCGACGACCGGTCGCGCCGGATGGCGGCCGTCAGGAAGGCCAGGTTGCGGAACCCGACCGTGGCCTGCCCGAAAATTCCGCTCAGATCAAACTGGTCCAGCCCGTAGGCGGAAGCCACCGTGGTGCTGCCCGAGCCGCTGACCGTGGAGATGAACGGCGTCTGGTTCTGGCCCTGAGTGCGCACCAGCTCGCTGCGCAGATACTGGTAGCTGTAGCCGGCCAGCACTGTCAGCTTGAGGTTTTCGGTGAACTGCCGCTCGTAGCCCAGGTTCACGTCGGAGTTCAGCTGCAGCACGTTGTTGTTGGCGTTGGCCGCGAAGCCCAGCGGATAGCGGGCCAGGGGCAGCCCGGCCGTGGCCTGGTACGGGTAGGGCCGGATGTAATTCTGCCCCGCCTGCGAGTAGGTGTCCACGCCCAGAATGTAGTCGAGCGAGAAGCCTGCAAACGGCGTCAGGTTCACCTGCAGGTCGCTGATGGTGCGGTTGATGCGCTGCGTGAACTTCATGTCCTCGATGGTGGACAGCGGGTTGACGCGGGTGGGCTCCACGGCCTGCAGGTTGCCGTTGACGTCGCGCTGGTTGATGTCGTAGATGTTGTTGGTGATGTTGATGGAGTTGATGGGGCTGTAGAACACGTTGCCGTTGGCTTTCTCGTTGGAGAAGCTGTTGTTGTAGGCAATGCCCGCCGAAGCCCGCGCCCAGCTGGCGAAGCGCTGCTCTACCCGGGCCCGCAGGTTGTAGCGCGTGAAGTCGGTACCATCAATAATGCCCTGGTTTTTCAGGTAGCCCGCCGACACCAGGTACTGTGTCCGCTCGGCCCCGCCCGCCACCGACACGCCGTTGTCGGTGCCGTAGCCGGTCCGGAAGATGTCGTTGAAGTAGTCGTAGCGCGGCACGTCCACGAGGTTGGTGGCCAACTGGGTGGTGGCGCCGGCCCGCGTGATGCCGGTGGTGGTGGTGCCGGGGTTGGCGGCCAGCTGCTGGGGCGTGGGCGCCCCGATGGTGTAGAGCCGCAGCCCCGCAAACCCAAACTGCTTGCCGTAGGTGTTCACCGGCAATGATTTACGCAGCTCGTTGATGTTGAAGCTGGTGTACACCGACACCCGCGCCGCGCCCGCCACGCCGCGCTTGGTGGTGATGAGCACCACGCCGTTGGAAGCCCTGGAGCCGTACTGCGCCGCCGCCGCCGCCCCGTTTATCACGTTGATGCTGGCAATGTCGTTGGGGTTGAGGTCGGCCAGGCGGTTCTGTCCGGCGTTGGCCGACCCGATATCCGGTCCCGCCGCCAGCTGCGACACGTTGGTGCTGTTGTTGCTCACAATCACGCCGTCAATCACGTACAGCGGATCGGAGGAGCCCCGCAGCGAGTGAATCCCGCGCAGCCGCACCGACATAGAGCCGGAAGGGTCGCCGGAGTTCTGCACGATCTGGGCGCCGGGCAGCTTGCCCTGCAAGGCGTTGAGCGCGCCGCCGGTGCCGCTCTGCACCAAGTCGCGGGCCGTTACGGTGCTGATGGCGTTGCCCAGCTCGCGCTTATTTACGCTGATGGTGGAGCCAATCACCACCACGTCATCAAGGTTCTGGCTGGACTCGGCCAGCGACACATCGGTGGTGACGCTGGCGCTGCTGCCCACCGTGACGGTGCGGTTCTGGGTGCGGTAGCCGATGGTGGAAAACGTGAGCGTATAAGTGCCGGGCGCCACCTGCACGGGCAGCGTGTAGTTGCCATCGGTGTTGGTGGCGGTGCCGAGGGTGGTGCCCCCGAGCAGCACCGTGGTGCCGGGCAGGCCCTGCCCCCGCTCATCCGTGACGCGGCCCTGCAGGGTGTAGGGCTGCCGGGTGCCATCCTGGGCCAGCGCCGGCACGGCGACCAGCACGCTCAGCAGCGGCCCGCCCAGCGAGCGGGCCAGCCGGGCAAAAGAGTAGGAGTTTTGCATAGGTGAGAAGAAAAAAAGAGTGGGAAGTGAGGCGTAACACTCAGGAAATATATACTATTATTCCTGTAAATAATTACAACTAAAACACTACTGCCTTTTAGCGTTATATCTTTGCTTACAGACCTGCAGCGCCTGGTTTCATGGGCTTTTCCATAAGCGCCAAACCCCGACTTGCCCCGGCCTGAATCCGGATAATTCAAGGAAGGACACGCCGGGGCTTGAGGGAGAAGCTGTTTAAAAAGCAGTGGAGCTTCATGCAGAGCGCAGCGAAGCATGACGGGCTGTTAATTTTTTCAACTTCGCAGCCACCCCGAGCAGGTCAGCTGCCCGAAAAATCGGTTAGAAATGCCACCGCACGAAGGCTTCGATGCCTTCATACTCGGGCAGGCCGAGCTGGTCGTAGAGGCGGGCGGTGGTGCGGTTGCGCTCCTCGGCGCGCTGCCAAAACTCGCGCTGGTCGGCGCCCGGAAACAGCGGCCGATCTTTCTGGCTCTGGTGCTTGAAGATGGCGCGGCGCTTGCGCGTGAGCTCCTGCGGGCTTAGCGGCACGGCCATTTCAATCTGGGCCACGTCCCACTCCTGCCAGGCGCCGCGGTAGAGCCACACCCAGCAGTCCTGCAGCCACGGCGTGCCGGCCGCTTTCAGCCGCCGCACCGCCTCGAAGATGGCCGCCAGACACACGCGGTGCGTGCCGTGCGGGTCGCTCAGGTCGCCGGCGGCGTAGATTTGGTGGGGCTGCAGGCGGTTGAGCAGGTTGATGGTGAGTTGGATGTCTTCTTCGCCGAGCGGCTTTTTGCGCACCCGGCCAGTTTCGTAGAATGGCAGATCCTGGAAGTGGGCACGGGTTTCGGGGTCGAGGCCGGCGTAGCGCAGGGCGCTTTTGGCTTCGCCGCGCCGGATCAGGCCCTTGATCTGCTGCACCTCGTCGGAATCGACTTGGCCGGGCTGCTTGTTCTTCAGGAAGTCGGCTACGCGCTGGTAGAGCGTTTCGGCCGGCTGGTCATCGAAGCGGAACGCCTCGTCGTAGTCAGCCACGAAATCGGCGAAGCGGATGGCCTCGTCATCGAACACGGCAATGTTGCCGGAGGTCTGGTAGGCCACGTGCACCTCGTGGCCCTGGTCGACCAGCCGCAACAGCGTGCCGCCCATGCTGATTACGTCGTCGTCGGGGTGAGGCGAGAAGATGAGGACGCGCTTGGGGAAGGGCGCGGCCCGCTCGGGGCGGTGGGTGTCGTCGGCGTTGGGCTTGCCGCCGGGCCAGCCCGTGATGGTGTGCTGCAGCTCGTTGAACACCCGAATGTTGAGGCTGTAGGCCTGCCCTTCGGCAGCGGCCAGCAGGTCAGAGAGGCCGTTTTCGTTGTAGTCTTCGTCGGTGAGCTTGAGGATGGGCTTTTCCACCAGCCGGGCCAGCCAGGTCACGGCCTTGCGCACCTGAGCGGCTTCGTGCCAGTTGCAGGGCTGGCCGGCCAGCCAGGGCGTTTTGCGGGAGCTGAGCTCGGCGGCGGCGGCCTCATCGAGCACGGCCTGTACGGCGGGATGGTGCTGCAGGTAGGTGGCCGGCACGGTATCGGTGGGCTCGCCTTCCACCATGCGCTTGATGACGGCGGCTTTGCCTTCCCCCCAGGCCAGCAGCACAATGTGGCGGGCTTCCAGAATGGTGCCCACGCCCATGGTAATGGCGCGGCGCGGTACGTTTTCCTCGCCATAAAAGTCGGAGGCGGCGTCGGTGCGGGTGATGTGGTCGAGGGTGATGAGGCGGGTGCGGGAGGCGGCGCCGGAGCCGGGCTCGTTGAAGCCGATATGGCCGGTGCGCCCGATGCCCAGCAGCTGCCAGTCGATGCCGCCGGCCTCGCGAATCTGCTCTTCGTAGCGGCGGCAGAACTCAGCTACCTGGTCGGCGGGCACGGTGCCGTCGGGAATGTGCACGTTTTCGGGCTTGATGTCGATGTGGTCGAACAGGTACTCGCGCATGAAGCGCACGTAGCTCTGCAGCGAGTCGGGCGCCATCGGGAAATACTCGTCGAGGTTGAAGCTGACGACATTCTGAAAGCTCAACCCCTCTTCACGGTGCAGCCGCACCAACTCCTCATATACCCGCGTCGGCGACGAGCCCGTGGCCAGGCCCAGCACGGCCGGGCGGCCCTCCTGGGCACGCTGCCGGATGAAGGCAGCCAGCTCGCGGGCCACCTGCACGGAGGCCTGCTCAGAATCGGGGAAGATGCGGACGGGCACGCGCGGGGCGGTGGGGCGGGCAGCAGACATGGAAGAGACTATGGGTGAGAGATGGACAGAGAAAGCACGGAAAAATGTGTGTTTAGCTGCAGCATTCAAAGTCAAAATTCTACTAAATAAAATACCATATATAGTTGGCTGCTATTGCGCAGCTTTCTAGATTTAATCCCGACTTTTTTTCTAATCGCCGGTTTTTTCGATCTATCTGCTCCGGAATTACTGCAAAAATCTCTTCCACACACGCTTTTCCGATGGCTAGCGCACTGTTTTGTTGTCTGCTGAATTTTTGCCTGGTCTAGCTCCGGCCGGAATTACGCTGCTGGTGGCAGCGTAATTCCGGCCGATATTTTTGTCCCATTCTCTCACTCATTCCCACACCTCTTTCCTCTATGAACAGACTCTACTTGCTAGCGCCGGTACTGAGTGTGGCGGCAGCCCTGCCGGCCCACGCCCAGCAGAACCTGCGCACGGTCACGGGCATCGTGACGGACGCCAGCAACACGCCCCTGCCCGGCGTAACGGTGCTTGTGAAAGGCACCACCAACGGCGCCAGCACCGGCACCGACGGCCGCTACTCGCTGCAGGCGGCACCCGGCAGCACCCTCAGCTTCAGCTTCATCGGCTACACCAGCCAGGAGCGCACCGTCGGGCCCGACGGCGCCGTGGATATCAGCCTGAAGGAGAATACCACGGCCCTGAACGACGTCATCGTGACGGCCTTTGGTATCAAGCAGGAGCGCCGCCAGGTGAACTACGGCGCCCAGGAAGTAACCAGCAAGGACATCATCGACTCGCGCCAGCCCAACATCGTGAATGCCCTGCAGGGCAAGGTGGCGGGCGTGCAGGTGACCAGCTCGGGCGGCGGGGCCGGCGAAGGCGCCTCCATCGTTATCCGGGGCGGCAACTCGCTGGACGGCGACAACCAGCCGCTGTTCGTGATTGACGGCATCATCATGGACAACACCTCGTTTGTGGAGTCGACGGCGCCGGGCGGCGGGTCGGCGTTCAACGGGCTGCTGGGCCGCTCGGTGTCGTCGCAGAACCGCGCCGCCGACATCAACCCCGAGGACGTGGAAACCATGACCGTGCTAAAGGGCCCGGCCGCGGCGGCGCTCTACGGCCTGCGGGCCGCCAACGGCGCCGTTATCATCACCACCAAGAAAGGCAAATCGGGCGTGGTGACGGTGGACTACCGCACGCAGGTGTCGGTGGACGAGGTGAACCGCCTACCCAAGCTGCAGGGCGTGTACAAGCAGGGCGCCAACGGCATCTTCGACCCAAATACGCGCAGCTCGTGGGGGCCGCAGTTTGCGCCCGGCGAAACAGTGTACGACAACCTGGGCGACTTCTACAAAACGGCCTATAACTTCCAGAACTACCTGACCGTGACCGGCGGCACCGAAAAAGGGTCGTTCCTGCTTTCGGCCTCGCACCTCGATCAGACCGGCGTGGCCCGCAACTCGGAGTTCGACAAGAGCACGGTGCGCCTGTCGGGCACGCTGCAGGTGTCGCCGAAAATCCGGGCCCAGGGCTCGGCGCAGTACCTGAACTCGGGCGGACGGCGGCCGCTGCAGGGCCCCGGCCTGTTTGGCGGCTCGGGCGGCTACATGGTGAGCCTGCTGACCTGGCCCCGCAACGACGACGCCCGCAACTACCTCAACCCAGACGGCACGCGCCGCCGCCTGATTGGCGGCATCGGCAGCTCCGACGCCGACAACCCCTACTTCACTGTGGAGCGCAACCCCATCACGGACCGCACCAACCGCGTCATCGGCAACGCCCAGGTGACCTACGAGCCGGTGAAGTGGATAACCATCAACTACAACCTCGGCACCGACTACTACACCGAGCGGGTGCGTTCCATCCGGGCCATCGGCACCTCGCAGCCCAACAACCAGGACGGCGGCATTTCGGAAACC
This sequence comes from Hymenobacter sp. APR13, assembly GCF_000737515.1. Classification (NCBI taxonomy): domain Bacteria; kingdom Pseudomonadati; phylum Bacteroidota; class Cytophagia; order Cytophagales; family Hymenobacteraceae; genus Hymenobacter; species Hymenobacter sp. APR13. The sequence goes on along the minus strand of NZ_CP006587.1, from coordinate 3,294,642 downwards.
ACTACCCAGAACCGCCTGCTCAACTCCAACCTGACGGCGGTTCTATCGCACTCGTTCAACGAGAATATCAGCGGCTCGCTGCTGCTGGGCAACTCCGTGGAGCAAGGCCTGCGCGAAACCACCGACATCATCGGGCTGGTGTTCCGCTCGCCCAACTTCAACTCCATCAACAATACCGTGAACCGCGGCGCCTTGACCACCAACTCGCTGCGGCGGCTGGTGGGCAACTTCGCCCGCGTCAACCTGGATTTGTTTAAGCAGGTGACCATGGAGGTGAGTGCGCGCTACGATATGTCGTCGACGCTGCCGCGGCCAAGCAAGGGCAAAAACTACGGGCAGGGCTTCCTGTACGGCTCGGCCACGCTGGGCTACGAGTTTTCGCGCACGCTGGGCCTCGACAACAGCTCAGTGCTGAACTACGGCAAGCTGCGGCTGGCCGTGGCCGAGGTAGGCAAAGACACCGGCCCCTACCGCGTGGAGTCGCCGCTGGCCCAGAGCACCTACATCGGGGGCGGCTTCCGCCAGGGCTTTTTCGGCTCGAATACGCAGCTCCGGCCCGAGCGCACCCGCTCCTATGAGGCTGGCCTGGACTTCCAGTTCCTGAAAGGCCGCCTGGGCCTGGATGCCGGCGTGTACTACTCTGAAACCCGCGACCAGCTGATTGCGCCCCGCGTCAGCCAGGCTTCCGGCTACATTCTGCAGTACATTAACGGCGGCACCGTAACCAATAAGGGCGTGGAAATTGCCCTGAACGGCCGGCCCGTGCAGACGGCTTCGGGCTTCACCTGGGACGTGCTGGCCAACTTCTTCCACAATGAGAACCGCGCTAAAAAGCTGCCGAGCTTCCTGACGGAGGTCAACCAGTCGGATTCGTGGGTAATTGACGTGGCCCGGGGAAGCGCCTTCCCCAACCGGCCCATCACGTCCATCGGCGTGCAGGACTACGCCCGCGTCACGGACCCCAACTCGCCGTATTTCGGGCAGGTGATTATCAGCCCTACCACCGGCTATCCGTCGGTGGTGGCGGGCACGTTTGTGTACGCCGGCGACCGGGCGCCGCAGTTCACCACCCAGCTCACCAACACGCTGGCCTACAAAGGCCTGTCGCTGACCTTTATGCTGGACTTCCGCAAGGGCGGCGACGTGGTGAACGGCAACGAGTGGATAGCCGTGCGCTCGGGCCTGAGCAATAAAACCCTGGACCGAAATCAGACGGCCGTTATCGAGGGCGTGGTGCGCGCCGCCGACGGGTCGTACTCGCCGAACACGCGCCCCGTGGAGCTGACGCAGGGTTACTTCATCAACCAGGTGGGCGGCACCGGCTGGGCTTTCGTGGAAGACGGCTCCTGGACCCGCCTGCGCTACGCCACGCTGGCCTACCGCCTGCCAGCCACGCTGCTGGGCAAGAGCTTCGTGAAAGGCGTGGAACTGAGCGTAACGGGCCGCAACCTGCTGCTGTTCACCAACTACTCCGGGGCCGACCCCGAAACGGCCGCGGCCGGCGCCGGGGTGCGCGGCGGTGGCTCGGGGGGCTTTGACTACGGCAGCACGCCCGCTACCCGCGGCGTCGACATGGCGTTGCGCGTGAATTTTTAATTGAATGGCTGAATGGTTGCATTGCTAAATGGTTGGCCGTTCGACGAGCAGTCGCAAGGAGTAACCATCTAACAATTAAGCCATTAAACATAAAACACAAATGAAAAAATATCTTCTCCTTCTGGGTCTGCTGGTTGGTGGCGGGGCGCTGAGCTCGTGCGAGAGTTTCCTCGACGTGAACACCGACCCCAACAACCCCATCAGCTCGACACCCAACTTCCTGCTGCCCGGCGGCATTTCCCAGGCCTTCCAGCAGCAGATGTTCACCTCGCTGGTGACGCCCTACATCACGCAGCAGATTGTGCGCCGGGCCCCGGCCTCCAGCACCGACCAGTACTACTTTGCCACCGGCAACGGCAACAACACCTTCAACTACTTCTACTTCTACGTGTCGGGCAACCTGCGCGCCGCCATTACGGCGGCCGAAGCGGAAGGCTCGCCGGCTTACGTGGGCGCGGCCAAAATCACGCAGGCTATGTCGCTGGCGCACCTCACCGACATGATGGGCGACGTGCCGTTCACGGAGGCCTTCCAGGGGGCGGCCAACTTCTCGCCCAAGTACGACCCGCAGGAGCAGATTTACGCCACCATTTTCCGGCTGCTGGACGAGGGCGAGCAGGAAATGCTGAAGCCGGCCTCGGCCAACGTGCGCCCGCTCTACGTGACCGTGCCCAGCCCCAGCGGCGACATCCTGTACCGCGGCGACGCCACCAAGTGGGTGAAGCTGGCCTACGCCCTGCGGGCTCGCCAGCTTCAGCACCTCACCAAAAAAAGCACCTACAGCGCCCAGGCCGTGCTGGCCGCCGTCGATAAGGCCTTCACGTCCTCGGCCGACGACGCGCAGCTGCAGATGGAAGTGCCCGTGCCCCCGATTACGGGCAGCACCAGCATCTTCGGCACGGCCCGCGCCAACTTTGCCGGCGCTACCTTCTCGGTGAACCTGCTGCGCTACCTCAACGGCAGCGCCGCCAACGCCACCTACCCAGGCGTGACGGACCCGCGCTTTGCCGTGATGGCCACGCCCGTGAGCGTGGGCACCAATCCCGGCGTGTCGGGCGGCACGCCCATTGCCCAGACGCAGAACGCCTCCGACTTCTACTCCGGCTGGTATGCCCGCGACCTAGGCTACCACGAAATCATTACCTACCACGAGCTGAAGTTCATTGAGGCCGAAGCGGCCTTTTTGGCCGGCGACCGGGCCCGCGCGCTGCGCGCCTACCGGCAGGGCATCGAGGCCCACATCCGCAAGATTGGGGGCGGCGGCACGTTTGCCTCGCAGGGCCTCACGGTTACGTTCCCCATCCTCACTCAGCAGCAGATTGACGGCTACCTCAACAGCGCCGCCGTGGCCCAGAACGAAGCCCAGCTGGACCTGAAGCGCATCATGGAGCAGAAATACATTGCCCTGTTCCTGAACCCGGAGGCGTGGTCGGATATGCGGCGCTATGATTTCCGCTCCGATATCTACGTGAACCTGGCTTTCCCGAACGGGGTGAACCCCATCTTCAACCCGATTCCCACTGACCCCGCTCAGCGCCGGTTCCCGCGCCGCCTGCTGCCGGCCCTCACCGAAACCCAGTACAACCCGCAGAATGTGCAGGCCATCGGTGGCCTCGACCCCGACTACGCCACCCGCCCCGTGTGGTGGGACCAGCGGTAGTGCGGCGCTGGTGTCTTTTCCCTCCTTCTGATGTGCTTTTTCTATGAACCTGTTTTCTAACATACGGGCGCTGGTGCGGCGCCCCTGGCCCCTGCTGCTGGCCCTGGCCGGCCTGGCCGCCACCGCCTGCGACGACGACTTCGAGCCGCCCTACGCGCTGACCGGCGATGGTGGCTTTTCCACGATTGGGGCCGCGCCGGCGGGCCTGCGCAACAAGTACGCCCCCGGCGAGGTGGTGAACCTGCTGGTAGGCTTCAACGCCGCCGACAAGGTGCGCGACTTTACCGTGTTCCAGGTGATTGGCCGGACCGACTCCGCCGTGGTCAGCACGCTGCCGCCCACCAACCCGGTTTTCGACTCGCGGGCGGGTATTACGGCCCAGCCGATTGCCTACACCGTGCCGAACCTGCCCAACCAGACGGCCGTGCGGGTGGACGTGACGACGACGTTTGAGAACGGGGCCACCCGCCGCCAGCGCTTCACCTACAACGTGGCGGCCCGGCCGACCCTGCGCTTCGGCACCACGGCCTCGCCTACCACCATCACCACCTTCCGCAACAACCTGGCGGGCACGGCACAAACCGTAAACGATATCATCGGATACAACCTGGTGCTGAACGAAGGCGGTATCGGCGTGGCCCCTACTCCACCGTCGACCACTACGCTGTTTAAAAACGTGGACAGCCTGACCACCTATTACCGCATCGGTACGGGCCGGCGCGTGCGGGCCAGTTCCATCCTCAACCCCAGCACCGGCGCGGCCAACGCCCGCACCGTGGACGTACGGGTGCCGGCCGGCGCCCAGGGCCAGGCCGTGACGTTCGTGTTCAAAGCCTTTTCCGGCCCCGACTCGGCCGTGGTGACGTCGGCTCCGCTCAACGTAGTGGCGCCCACGGCCCTGAGCCGGGTGCGCACCGGCCGCGTCACGGCAGGCCCCAGCGCGCCGCAGGACTCGGTAGCCTACGACCTGCGCCTGGGCGCCAACGTGCTTGCCAGCGCGCCGGCCGCCACCAAAGACCTGTTTGCCAGCGGCGTGCTCGGCACTACGGTCAGCCTGTCTTCGGCTAACACCACCGTCTACTACCGGATTCCGGTAGCCACGGCCGCCACCGGCTACTACAACACGGCTTCGGCCAATACCGTAGGCACGCTGCTGTACCAGAACGCGGCTTCGCTGACCGGCACCACCGCCCTGCCCGGCACCGTAGCCGCCGGCGAGCTGTTCGCTGTGCGCGTGCGCGGGGCCGAGCCCATGCTCCTGCGCATAGTGGGCGTGAAGCCCAGCACGGCGGGTTCCACGGCCCGCGTGGTGTTTGAGTACCGCGCGCTCTAGCCCTGGCTCGTTACGTCTTCCTGAACAGCCCGCTGGTACTTCCGGCGGGCTGTTTGCGTTATTAATGACGCCGGTTCTGTGCGTATTGGCCGTTGGCGTGGCCGTCAGCCGCTGCAGGCAGGCAGCCCAAGTCTGCCTGAATCCGTAATTTTGCTTATGCCTCTTACCGCCCGCATCAATGAAACCCTGGCCCGCCACGCACTGCGTGCTACTCCCATCCGGCGGCAGGTGCTGCAGGTGCTGCTGAGCCGCCCCTACGCCCTCTCCAGCAACGACATCGAGCAGGCGCTGGGCGAGGCCGGCATCGACCGGATTACGCTCTACCGCACCCTGCGCACCTTCGAGCAGCAGGGCGTCATTCACCGCGTCATCGACGCCACCGACATCATCCGCTACGCCGCCTGCGCCACCGGCTGCACCGAGCACGCGCACCACGACAACCACGTGCATTTCAAGTGCACCGCCTGCCAGCACACGTACTGCCTCAACCAGGTTTCCATTCCGCCGGTGGTGCTGCCGGGCCGGTTTCAGGCCGAGCGCAGCGACTACCTCATGTCGGGCGTGTGCAGCCAGTGCCGGCCGGCCGCTTAGTTTACGTCATTATCCTATGTCGACTTCCTGTTTTGTTTCGCAGCCTGGCTTGACGTGGTTTGGGTGGCCGATGACGCTGCTTTTACTTCTGACTGCAGCCGGCGCAACCCAGGCCCAGGCACCGCTCACAGGCCGGTGGGGCTTGCGCCAGATTGCCTTCGAGGCCCCCGCCACCCTGCCGGACTCACTGCAGGAAAAGCTCTTCCACAGCCCGGCCGCCGAAACCAACATCGGCATCACCAACGGTGAGCTGACGCTGGTAGTGGAATTCCGCCCCGACAGCACCTATACGTATACCACCACCCGCGGTGGCCGCCTGGTGCTCACCGAGCAGGGCACGTACTCCGTACGCCGCAACCAGCTCTATACCCGTAGCGCCCAAACCACCGATGAGCCGCTTTTCAACGGGCAGCTGCTGCTGGAGCTCACGCGCCGCAAGCTGCTCATCCAAACGCCCATCTGGCAGCCTGAGCTACAGATTTTCGAGCAGCTGGAATACGAGCGGCTCCCGACGGTGAAAAAGTAATGGATTCGTAAGAACAATGTAGAGACGCAAAATATTGCGTCTCGTCGTTGCTGATGTTGTTACGTTAATCGTCTGACAGCATCGTTCAACGACGAGACGCAAAATATTGCGTCTCTACATCGTTTAGCAGCAAACACCTGCTACCGGCCGCCAAACAGCCGGCTGAAGAAGCCGCGCTTTTTCTTGGGCTTGACTTTCGTTTTCACCTTAGTGACGGGGCCGGCGGAAGCGGCAGGGCGCGAGGCGGCCGGACGCGGCGTGGGTACCACTACGGCCGGGGCCGCCGGGGTTGGGGCGGTGGACACCGGAGCCGGTGGCGCGGGCGTTTCGGTGGGAGCTTGGGCCAGGATTATTTCGCCGGGGCGGCCGGTGCTGCGCACGCTCACGGGGCGGCTTTCGTTGTGCAGCCTATCCACGGCCGTGAGGTAGTAGGCGTAGGCGTGGCCGATGCGGGCCGCGGTGTCGGTGTAGGCCAGCAGGCCGCCGGTGCGGGGGCGCACTACGGTCAGGATACGGCGTGGGTCGTTGGGGGTCGGCGTATCGCCGTCTTCGAAGCGGTAGATAACGTAGTACGCTGCCAGGTCGCCGTCGGCGGCGGGCGGGGCGGGCTGCCAGGTGAGGATGTTGGCGGGCAGCGCGGCCGTAAGCGTCAGGCCCTGGGCCGGGCGGGGCGGCACGGCGTCCAGCCAAGGCATGGTGGGCACCAGCGCTGGATAATGGAACAGGTTTTGCCGCAGCGAGTCGGTAGTATGCAGGGCATTGGCCAGCAACGACTTCGCGCTGAAGAACACGCTGCCGCCCACTTCGGCCGGGAACGTGCGGTTGAAGCGAATCTGGCGCGGCAGCTCGCGCGGGTTGCGCCAGGTGGTGTCGGCCTTGGTGTTTTCCAGCATGCGGTAGGCGCCGTGCCCGATGTAGAGGTGGCGGCCGTTGGCGTTGCGCGCCCACCACTCCACCAGCACCGGATACTGCGCCACCTTGAAATTGGAGCTCCAGTACAGCTGCGGCAGCAGGTAATCGACCCAGCCCTGGCGCACCCACTCCAGCGCGTCGGCGTAGAGGCCATCGTAGCCCTGGAAGGCCTTGGTGGCTGAGCCGTTGGGGTCGGTGGCCTGGTTGCGCCACACCCCGAAGGGCGAGATGCCGAACTTCACCCAGCGCTTGGTGCCCTGGATGGAGGCGTGCAGGTCGCGGATGAGCAGGTTCACGTTCTGGCGGCGCCAGTCGGCCAGCTTCAGGTTGTCGGGGTTGAAGCGGGCGAAGGCGTCCTCGTCGTGGATAGTCTGGTTGGCCTCGGGATATGGGTAGAAGTAGTCGTCGAAGTGCACGCCATCGATGTCGTAGCGGCTCACTACGTCCAGAATCACGCGGTTGATGTACTGGCGCACTTCCGGCAGGCCGGGGTTGTAGAGTAGCTTGCCCGAAAAGCGGATAAACCACTCCGGGTGCTGGCGGTACGGGTGGTTGGCGGCCAGCCGGCGCGTCACGGTGTCCATGGTGGCCCGGTAGGGGTTGAACCAGGCGTGAAACTCCATGCCGCGGGCGTGGGCTTCCTCAATCAGGAAGGGCAGCGGGTCGTAGGCGGGGTTGGGTGCTTTGCCCTGGGTGCCGGTCAGCCACTTGCTCCAGGGCTCCAGGCTGCTTTGATAGAAGGCATCCGAGGCGGGCCGCACCTGCACAAACACGGCGTTGATGCCGTTGCGCTGCTGGGCGTCGAGCATGCGGATGTACTCGCGGCGCTGCTGCTCCGGCGAGAGGGTACGGGCACTGGGCCAGTCGATGTTCTCCACCGTGGCAATCCAAACGCCGCGCAGCTCGCGCTTGGGCGGCGTATCGGCGGCGGTGGCGGGGCGGCACGAGGCGGCCAGCAGGCCGGAAGTCAGGAGCAGGAAAAGAGCGAGGCGGCCAGCGGCAAACAATCGGAACATCAGCACGAAAACAGGGAATCAGCCTGCAAATTACGCACATAAGCGGCCGGATTGGTATGCAGCAGACAGGATTGCCATGCCGGCACAGGTCAGCCCGTGCCGCCGGTTCCAGTCCGGCGGCTATTTCCAGCCGTCGGACCGGTCGCCGCCCGAACGGTAACGCTGCCCCGGTGACGCAACATCAGCTTGCGACGACCGGCCCGAAGGCTCCAAAAAGCCGCCGGACCGGCAGGGCCAGCGGGCGCGTGCAACGCGCCCCTACAGTGGGATGTCCAGCAAGTCGAACTCTGCCCAGCGGTGATGGTCAAAGTGCCACCATTCGCCCGGGTAATTGACGAAGCCGTGCGCGCTCATGGCGGCCAGCAGCCAAGCCCGGTGGCGGCGGGCCGGGGCCGAAACGGGCTCGTAGGCGGTGTGGGCGGCGGGCGTCAGGTCGTCGAAATCGGTGGGCATGGGCAGCGGGCGGCCGGTGGCCAGATCCACGAGGCCCACGTCGAGGCTGGCACCACGGTTGTGGCGGGAGCCGCGCCAGGGCGGGGCGGCGTACTGCTCGTCCTGCACTTTTTCCCAGAGGCGCACCGTGGCGCGGTAGGGCCGGTAGGCGTCGTACACGAGCAGGCTGGCGCCGTGCCGGGCCAGGGCAGCCTGCACCCGCACCAGATCCAGGGCGGCGGGCCGGGCCAGCAACGCGGCGGCCCGGTCGTACAGCGGCTCGCCCAGCAGGTTGTGGGGCGTGGCGTAGCGGATATCCAGCTGCAGGCCCGGCACCACCTCCGCCAGGTTCACCAGAGCGTGGTCGGGGTGGCGCTGCACCAGCTGGCGGTACTCGGCGGCGCTCAGCACGCGCGGGCCGGCGGGAGTCAGCTCACTCATGGGGCGTCGTCGGTAGTGGTGGCTCGGTAATCGAGGCGGAAGCGGCTCAGGTCGGGGGTGTGGCGGCGGGGGCGCTGCTGCTCGTAGCGCAGCACGGCCTGGCCCAGGTCGCGCAGAAACGGGAAGCCGATGGTGTCGTAGTCGTACTTGTCGTCGTTGAGGATGCCGTCGGAGTTGGTGTAGATGACGGCCGAGAGCAGAAATTCCACGTTGCGCTCCAGGTCCACGACGTAGGCGTTGTCAATCAAAAAGCCATACGCCTGCCCGATTTTGTTGAACACCCGCACGCCCGGCGGCAGCGGCGCGATACCGCCGCCGCCCAGCAGAAACTTGGCGTAGGTGTCGGGGAAGTGCGCCACGTCGTAGCGCGGGGCCTGGCTTTCGCGGGGCAGCATGGAGAGGTAGCGGTGCAGGAAGCGGTAGTCGGCCTCGGCCAGCGCAAACCGCTGGCGGGCCGGCACGGCCTCCGGGAACAGCAAAGCCCGCAGCACCTGCTGCTGCTCTGCCAGCGGGAAGTAGTTCTTGCTGCCCAAATCCAGCGGCTCGGGCACCAGCACGGTGTTTCCCTGCCCGTCCACGGCACGCCCGCCTTGCATGTAGCCACGCCCGATGCGGAAATCGGTGGCGGGCAGCGGCGGCAGCGGCTGGGCGTTGTAGGCGGCGGGCTGTACGTAGAGCGGCCGGCTTAGGGTGGTATCGGCGTAGAAAGCCAGTGGGTTGGTGTGGCGCGAGCCCGGCTCCTGGTCGCCCACGGACAGCCGATGAATCAGGCGGGTTTCGGGCAGGCCGCGGCGGCGCAGCTGCTCGTTGAGCTCCTGCTGCCCCACAAACTCGTAGAGCCGGTTGAAAGCGTCATTATCACTCACCAGCAGCACCTTGCGGATGTACTGCCCGATGCTGGCCCGCCCGCTCCGGGCCGTGGTGTCGCGCAGCACAACGGTCTGGCCGGCAAAGGCCGTGTCGATGCGCAGCGGCGAGGCAGCGCTCAGTTCCGGTACCTGGGCGCGCAGGGTGCGCAGCTTCTGCAGGGCCAGCGCGGCGGCGGGCAGCTTCACGGTGCTGGCTGGGTAGAAATACTGGGTGGCCGGCGCCCCGTAGCGAAACGTGCGGAAGTGCGGCCGCCCGCGCCCGTCGCGGTTGATCTGGGTGTACAGGATCTGCACGCGGTAGGCGGCCGGGTCGCGCAGGATGCGGCCGAAATGGGCCGTATCGGCCTGCAGCAGCTCCGTAAGCGGGTTGCGGCCGCGCTGGGCCGTGGCCGGCCCGGCCGGCACCAGCAGCGCAGCGGCGGCAGTCAGCGAAAAAACAAAAGCCCTCATGCGGCGAAAGATAAAATCTTCCGCCGCATGAGGGCCGCTTGCTGCCGCGAAACAGACTTTCGCGGTACGGGCGTTACTCAGCCCACTGGTCGTTTTTCTTTTTGGGCGCGCCCTCGTCGTTGGCTTCCGAGGTGCCTTCGGCGCCGTTAGTCTGGCTGGCATTGCCGTAGTCGCCGCGGATGCCGCTGCCGTCGCCCATGTTCTGCTGGGTGCTGGTGGCTTCGGGGTTGCCGCTGGCCTGGGCGTCGGCGTCGTTCTGCGACGGAATTTTACCGCCGGTGCTCAGCTGGCGGCCTTCCTGCTCGGAAGCGGCGTTGGGCGTGGTCTGGGCGTTCTGGTCGGAATCGGGGGTTTGGTCGGCGCTCATGGGAGGGGAAATTAAGGAAGGATAGTAGCAGGCACGGGGCCACCGGCTGGCGCGCCCCGCTGCCTGCCTATACGCGCCGGCCGCCTCCGGCGTTGGGCCACGCGTATGGTAGTCCGGGGCCTTTTTGCCAACTTGAAGGCCGATTATTCCCTCTGCTGCTTTTATCCCGACATGTCTTCTGCTTCCGATTTCGAATTTATCCATCAGAAAACCGATCCCGAGCTGCTCTTTCTGGTGCGCAACCCCGGGTTGTACCACGCCGATCTGGTGAATACGGCCCGCCAGGAACTGCGCCGGCGCGGCATCAGCCCCGACCCGACCACCGAGTCGCAGCCGATGGGCCGCCATCTGCCGGTGTATGAAGACGAGCCGGCGCCGGCTGTATGGCAGCGCCCGGCCCTGTGGATAGGCGTGCTGGTGGCGCTGCTGCTGGGGGGCCTGATCTACTGGCAAAACCAACAGGCAGCCCGCCGCCAGGCCGCCGAACAGGCCCGGAAAGAAGCCGGTCCGCCCGTGCTGGAAACCGTGCAAACCCGCCTGATTCCGGCCTTCGATTCGCTCACGCGCACCCAGATTGCGCAGGAGCTGCGCCAGCTGCCGGCCGCCGAGCGCACTCGCGACACCGTGGCCACCCGCAAGTACCGGCTGCTGGCCGAGCGCTACTGGAAAGCCGAAAACCAGAGCACCTACCTGCTCCGGCAGTTGCGCAACACCCAGCCCGACGCCACCCTGCCCGGCCAGGCCAGCACCGTGCTGGAAGAGTGGCACCGCCTCAACAAAGCCCTGGCCTACGACCACAAGCTGACGCCCGTGCTCACCGAGCGGGTGGAGCTGATGCGCCGCGCCGCCTACCTGCGCATGGATCTGCTGCAGAACCTGAGTGGCCGCTACGGCAATGGCCTGCCCATCTACACGCCCCAGCTCGTCAGGCTGCAGGATTCGGCCACGGTGATGCGGGAGGCCCTGCTCAGCCGCGACAAGTGGACTGCCCGTCTGCGGCGCGGTACGCTGTAAATCAACTGCTCTGGCTTAAGCCGCCTCGTCGAGGAAGTACAGGTTCTTGAGGATGCTGCCTTTGAAGCGGTAATTGCGGGCCAGCAGAAACGTGCTGATGGGGTGCTGCAGCGGATGCAGCGGGTCGAAATCCTCGGCCTCCACCATCACCAGCCGGGGCCGGTAGACCGCGAAATCCAGGGATTCCAGCACGGAAAGGTCGAACTCCTCGGCGTCTATCGTGAGCAAATCGAAGCGGGCTGGCGCGTGGCACTCGTGCAGGATGGCCGTGAGCGTGCGGGGCTGCACCTGCCGCGTGCGCTCAATCTCCTCGCCCTGCGCCAGATACTGCGGCACGTACTGTGGGTCGGCCGTCGACAGCACGTTGTTGCTGAACTCCAGATACGTCAGTGGCTCGGGCTCGTGCGACACAAAGGCGCACACGGCCTGGTCGCGGGGGCGGATGCGGCCGAATTTGCGGATCAGCTTTTCGTTGGCATCGATGCAGATGCCGCGCCAGCCGCGCCGGTACAGCAGAAACGTGTTGGAGATGAAGCGGGGCTCGTTGCAGCCTACTTCCACGTAGAACCCATTGTAGGTCACCAGGGGCTTGAGCAGCGACTCAATCAGGCGGTCTTCGCCGGTGTAGCCGTAGCTCAGCCGCACGCTGCGCCCCAGCGGCAGGCGCAGCAGGGCTACCAGCACGTATTTCAGGCTGCGCAAACCCGAAGAAACCGGGCTCGACCACGAAAAGAACTGTCGAAAGCTCGCGCGGCTTTCCTTAAGCGCTACTCCAGCCTGGGTGAACAGGGCCCTGGAGCGTGCATTGCGGTACAAAGGGGTAGCCAGGCGCTGTTGTGCCTGAACTCGCAAAAGAGCGGAAACCGACATTAAGAATAAATGACAAAAAGGCGTGGTGGGGAGGCAGGTAAGCAGGTTATAAAAGCCTAAATATAGTTAAATTTTCCTCCTGCCAATTCCTTAAAAAGATAATATTTTATAGAAATAATTACCATAAAGACACCTCTATCCACATAGCGCAGCGCGTTGCGGATACGCGTCTGCTCCACACCGTTGGTCGGTTCTGACAGATTACGCCCTTGGCTTCGGGCGTGGGCTGGTTCTTGATGGCATTGAGCTTCTGAGTTCTAGCTTATGGAAACCCCGGCTTCTGAACATCCTTTCGCGCACAAAACCGACGCCGAGTTGCTGCACTTGGCCCGGCAGGCTAGCCGCTACCCGGCGGTAGGCGCAGCAGCGGTGCAGGAGCTGCAGCGCCGCGGCCTGATTCCGGCGGAGCTGCCGGGCGCGGTGGCTAGCCCACCGCCCGCGCCGCCCGCCGAGCCGGCCGGTGGCACGCTCCGGCAAATGGGCCGACTGGCGCAAGGTATCTTCCGGCCCAGGCGCGGGTATTTCGCTACGCCGCTGCTACTGCTAGCCAATCTGCTGGCGTATGGCGCCATGGGCGTTCTGGGAGGCGTAAACCTGCTGGCACCTGCCGGGGCCGACCTTATTGCGTGGGGCTCCAATTTCTCGGGCTTGGTGATGAAGCAACCCTGGCGGCTGCTCAGCGGTACGTTTCTGCACGGCGGACCGGCCCACCTTTTCCTCAACCTGAGCGCTTTGCTGCTGCTGGGCCTGATGGCCGAGGCCAAAGCCGGGAGCATCCGGTGGCTGCTGGTGTATCTGCTGAGTGGCGTGGGCGGCAGCCTGACTAGCTTGTGGTGGCACACCCAAGGCGTCAACTCCGTGGGGGCCTCGGGCGCCATTTTCGGACTGTACGGGCTGGTGCTGGCACTACTTCTGGAGCGTGGGGCCGCACTTAGCCGCCAGGAGCGCGCCGGCCTGATGGGGCTGCTGCTGTACTTTGCGCTGGGTAGTTTGGTGGGGGGCCTGGCCGGCCCGGCCGGTACCGACAACGCTGCCCATATCGGGGGGCTGGCTACCGGCCTGGTTGCGGGCATATTGAGCACGTTGCAACGCCGTGCACACCGCTAGTCAGAATGAATTCTTTGTTATTCTGTCTCTACGCAACACAAAGAGCCGCCATTTTTATCATATCCCCAATTACTTATCCAGGCACTAGCACCGCGAAAACTTTTCTTTATAACCCGGAACTTTTATTGATTAAGCAGGAGCACGGCATAATTTTGGCGCAACGTAAGCCGCTTAGGAATTTGTAATTCATTGGCATTACCTGTTACTCATTCACCTTTTCCCTCTTTTCTATGAAATCTCTATTACCCATTGCGGCCGGTATTCTGGCTCTTTTTAGCACCAACGGCGCGGTAGCGCAGCAGGCGGTGCCGAATGGCACGCTTGAAACCTGGACCCAACGCGGGCTTTTCGAGTCGCCCCAATCGTGGCTGACGTTCGACGACATCATTTCGGCGCTGGTGGGGCCGCTGCCTTTTTCCACCAACACCACGGTAAAGTCCACGGACAAGCGCGGCGGCAGTTTTGCAGCCAAGCTGGAGACGCAGAACTTTCAGGATAATTTCCCCGGCGTCCTGCTGCTCGGCACGGGCATTGGCAACACCAATACGCTTGGTGGCGGTATTCCCTATACCAACCGGCCAGCCAACCTGCAGTTCTACTACAAAATGACTGGCCCGGCAGCTGACTCGGCTGGGGTTCAGGTGGCGCTTTTCAAAACGGTCAACGGCAACCCTGAAATCGTAGCTGATGCCTTCCAGATTCTGGCGCCTCAGGCCGGCTATACCTTGGTAACTCTGCCCCTCACCTACCGCCGTGCCGATACGCCGGATACGCTGCAGATGGTTTTCGCTTCTGGCCTGGCAAACAACATCACCACCGGCACCTCGCTGTTCATTGACGACGTAAGCATGACCGGCACCGTGCAGGCAGCCAAAAACCCGGCCCTCGACGCGGCCCTCACGGTATATCCTAACCCTAGCCCCAACGGCGAATTCCGGCTGTCGTCGGTGGCAAACCCAGCGGTGGCTACTGCTCCCTACACCATCTCCGATGCCACTGGCCGGGTGGTACGCACCGCCACGGCGGCTCCACTGAGCATGGCCAGCGGCCGTCCGATAGAGCTGCGCGGCCTGCCAGCCGGCGTCTACCTGCTCCAACTCAACACGCCCGAGGGCCCTGTTACGCGCAAACTTATCCGCTAAGCACGCCGCGTTACGCTCGACCCGCACATAGTACTTCCCTTCCGTCGGCAACTGCCGGCGGAAGGTTTTTTTTGCCCGGTAATCAGGGTCGTCATTCAGACACAACCATTTGCCTATCACCTATTTATGTGACTCATCCTTGTCTGCGCAGTTGGTATCTTTATAGCAGGCCGGCGGAAAGGCCGTCTGGTCTGTTCGCACCTTACTGTCTGCCCGGCTATGAAAACGCTACGCTTTACTGCTCTTTGGCTGTTTCTTTTTATCGGAACGGGGCCGGCTTTGGCCCAGAGCGTGCCCAACGGGGGCCTGGAAAGCTGGATTACCCAGGGCGCCGCCGAATACCCTGCCAACTGGCTAACCACCGACGCCATCTACTCCGGCCAGGGCCTGCCCCTGACTCTGGGCACCGTCACGAAAAGTACCGACCGCAACTCCGGCAGCTTCGCGGCCAAGCTGGAAAGCAAGACCGTATTCGGGGTGCCGTTTCCGTCGTTTCTGATTCTGGGCTCGCGCTTCGTCAATTCCAACACCTTCGGCATCGGCGGCATTCCGTTCACGGGGCGGCCCGCTACGCTGCAGTTCTGGTACAAGCTCACGCTCTCCGCCAACGACTCGGCCGGCGTGTACGTGGCCCTCACCCGGGGCGGCGGCCCTACCGCCCAGGTGGTAGGGGCCGGTGCCGCCATTCTGCCGGCGCGGGCCGGCTACGGCCAGTTTTCGCTGCCGATAAGCTACGGCGCAGGCCTGGCGCCAGACTCGCTGCGGCTGTTTTTCCTGTGTGGCACCGGGGGTGTGGTAGCTAGTTCGTCGCTGTGGGTGGATGACATTGGGCTTACCGGCGCGGTAGCGGCCACTTCGGCTCCGGCAGCAACGCAGGCCGTGCTAAGTGTCTACCCCAACCCCAGCATGTCGGGTGAGTTTGCGCTGGCTTCGGTGCAGCAGCCCACTGTGGCCACCGCCCCCTACCAGGTATTCAACGCCCAGGGCCAGCTGGTGCGGCAGCAGCCGGCCGCGCCCCTCAACGAAGCCAGCGGCCGCCGCGTAGATTTACGCGGAATGCCAGCAGGTGTGTATCTTTTGCACCTCAGCTCTCCCGATGGCCCGCTGCTGCGCAAACTCCTGATTCCGTGACTGAAAAACCCCTCCTGCCTGACCCGTCAGCTGCTCCTGCTTCCCCTTCTAACCCAACGGCTGCTAGTCATGCCACCTCCGATACTACCCCGCTCCCTGCAGACACTCCAGATCTGACCGACCCGCTCCCACCAGACGCAGCACCAGCCGAAGAAACTGCGGCAGAGGCGCCACCTTCCCGTTGGCGGCGGGCCGTGCGCGCGGTAGGCCGGGCCGCTACGGTACCGTTCAACACGGCCGGCTTCCTCTACCGCACGGGGCAGGAAAATATCCATTTCACGCTGCCGGTGCTCAACGGGGCCTTCGGCGACCAGCTGGCCGAGCGCCAGGACCGCCGGGCCATTCGGATGAGCTTCCGCCGCCACGCCGCCGACGTGCCGGTATCGGCGCTGGGCCTCACGCCCGGTACCAAGGGGCCGCGCAAGGTGGTGGTGTTTCTGCACGGCCTCATGGGCGACGAGGTGATCTGGCAGGCCGGCTCCGGCGAAGGCGGGCTACGGTATGGCCCGCGCCTGCAGCAGGAAACCGGCACCGTGTGCCTCTACGTGCGCTACAACACCGGCCTGCACATCTCCCAAAATGGCCAGCTGCTGCACGCCCTGCTCACGGAGCTGCTCGCGGCCTACCCCGACGC
Organism: Hymenobacter sp. APR13; assembly: GCF_000737515.1. Classification (NCBI taxonomy): domain Bacteria; kingdom Pseudomonadati; phylum Bacteroidota; class Cytophagia; order Cytophagales; family Hymenobacteraceae; genus Hymenobacter; species Hymenobacter sp. APR13. The sequence continues at coordinate 3,278,551 of NZ_CP006587.1, read as the reverse complement.
CATCGGCCGGCTCTCGTTGGTAGGGCACAGTATGGGCGGGCTGGTCATCCGGTCGGCGGGCTATTATGCGGCGCTGGCTACAACGCCGGAAACGGGCGTTTCTTGGCTCACGCACCTGCAGGATGTGTTTCTGCTGGGCGTACCCAACGACGGCTCGTTTCTGGAGCAGAACAGCCACTTTACGTCGGTGGTGCTGCGCAAAATCAACCTGCGCCCTACCCGCTTTATCAGCGGCCTCATTGATAAGCGCAGCAACGGCATCAAAGACCTGCGCCACGCCATTCTGGTAGATGCCGACTGGCAGGACCCGCACGCCGACGACCTGTTTCCGCCCCGCACGCTGGTGCCGCCGCTGCCTGGCGTGCGCTACCACGTGCTGGTAGGCTCGCTGCTGAAATCGGCCAACTCCGCCCTGCACGACTACTTCGGCGACGGCCTCGTAGGGGCTGGCAGCGCCCTGGGCCGCGTGTTCGGCGACCCCGCCCTGCCGCCCGAGCAGCAGATCAGCACCCGCGTGTTCCCAAAGCTGCACCACGGCACGCTCCTCTCCAACCCCGAAGTATACCAGTACCTGCGCGACCGGCTGTAATAAGGAGTTTAGAAGCCTATTGATTTCTGCGGAACGCTATGCTACGCTTGTAGAAGCTCACAAAAAAGCCGCCCAAACCTTCCCTTGTAGAAGGGAATTTGGGCGGCTTTTTTGATTATAGGTGGTAACCCGCGAAATGAAGGTTAGGCTACTCTTTCGCGCGGGCCATAATCCAGGAGTGTAGGGTTTCGAGCGTAGCCGTGGACACCACTGGGCGGGGCTGACCATTTACCAGCGGCCACTCGGTGGTGGGTGCCTGGAACAAGTGGTTGGCGCCTTCAATTTTTTGGGTGGTCACGCGGGCATTGGCTTTTAGGCCCTTGCCGAGCAATTCCAGGTTGGTTTGGGCCTCGGCCATGTCGTCGGCGGTGCCATGCAGCAGTAGCACGGCGCCCCGGGCTTTGCTTAGTTCCGGGCGCGGGTCCAGCTTCACGTAGTCGCGGTACCAGGGTGAGGTGAGGCGCGCCACGGCCGTTTGCACCGCTTCCGGCGGCAAGCCGGGCACATCCTGCCGCACCATATTCGCCACGATGGCTTGCGCCTGCGAAACATCAGGGCTGTTGGCAATGATGTCGAGCATAGTACGGCGGCGTTTGCGCTGGGCATCCATGCGCTTTTTGTCTTCTACTTTCTGGCGCAGGCGCTGCTGCTCCAGAAACGTAGCCACCTGCGCCGAGTTGGAGCCCGAAGCCCGCATCTTATCAGCCTGGACCTGGGCCTGCTGGCGCGCCACATCTTGGCGGCGGGCCAGACTCAGCAGGGCCGTATCGGCGGCACCGGCACGCAGCAGCAGCGACGGGCGCTGATCCGAGAGCAAGTCGGTGCCGGGCAAGCCGGCGGCAGCCAGGGCCACCGTGAAATTGGGGGGCAATGGTTGCGCTGCCGCCAGCAGGGCCACGTTGCCGCCCTGCCCGTGCCCAATCAATCCCAGATGAGCCACATCAATCAGTGGCCGGCTGCGCAGAAAGCTCAGGGCAGCCTGGGCGTCGTGGAGGCGGGCAGCTACGGTAGCCGTGGCCGAGTCGCCGCCCGATTTACCGATACCCCGGTCGTCGAGGCGCAGTACAGCCACGCCGCGGCGGGTGAGGTAGTCGGCCAGATTGCCGAACAGAGCGAAGTCACCGTATTGCGCGTCGCGGTTCTGGCTGTCCTGGTCGGAGAGCAGCACCACGGCCGGAAACGGCCCCTCGCCGGCAGGCACCGTCAGGGTGCCGGCCAGCTGCAGGTGGTCGATGTCGTTGGGCACTGTTACTTCCTCTACGCGGTAGGGCGGCGGGAACTTGAAGGCCTTAGGAGCCTGCGGCACGGCCGGCGGCACAAACAGCAGCGTGAGCGGCGTAGAATAGCCGGGCTGCTGCCACACGCCCAGCAGCTGCTGGCCGTCGGCGGAGCGGCGGCCTACAAAGCGGCAGCCAGCCTGCTCGGCCTCAAACGTCAGCGTATCGCCGCGGGGCGTAACGGTCATCGGCTCCCGGTTGACGCGTTGCATGGGCACGTCGAGCACAGCAAACCGGTTGCCATCGGCCAGTTCCGTGACGGTGATGGCCAGCGGCAGGCTGCCGCCGGGTACCGTCAGAGCACCTTTCCACTGGCCTTCCAACGAATGGCGCACGGCAGCCGGAGCCTGACCCCGGGCATTGGCCCCAATCAGCAGAAGCAAAAACAATAGCAGCACAAATCCGACCCACGTAGAGCCGAAAACCAACTTTTTCATAAGAACAGGAAATAAGCAGGACACCCGGCCGGCCCCTGGCCAGCGACGCGTATTGGCCGGCAAATACGGCAGCGGCCGGCCAGCCTGAAACCACTATTGGACCGGCAGCCGCAGTCAGCCGCCGAACCAGTAGTTCTGCTCGGTTAATGCACTTGCCTTAGGGCAGCAACACCCGGTCGATGACGTGCACCACACCGTTCGTGCACTGCACATCCGGGATGACCATGGTGGCCGGCGTGGCATTGTTGGCGCCTTTCACCGAGAGCGTACCGTTGCTGAAAGCACCCAGCGCCAGGCGGCCGCCGGCCGTAGTGACGTTGCTGTTTTCGGGCAGTTCGGGCGTGAACTGGCCGCCGGGCACTACGTGGTTGAGCAGCACGGCCGTAACGGTGGCCTGTGGGAGCTTGCGGATATCAGCCGGCACGTTCAGGGGTACGTTCAGGGCCACGCCTAGGTCTTTAAAGGCTTGGTCGGTAGGGGCGAAAACGGTGAGCGGCGCGCTGCCGGGCGTGGCCGACAGGGCCCCGGCCAGATTGCAGTACAGCACGGCTTCCACCAGAAAACTCAGTTCAGGCCGGGTAAACACCTGCGCATCCTTCAGCGCCACGGCCGACTGCACGATGTCGGCGCCGGTGGCCAGCAGCACCTTGTCCACGGCGTGGATGGTGCCGTTGGAGGCGCGCACGTCGGTGGCCACAATGCGCGAGCCGTTGACGTAGAGGCTGCCGCCGCGGCTGATAATGCGGCGGCCCGGCCCCAGCGCCGATGGCGAAACCAAACCAGCCTGCAGGTTAGCACCGCTGAGCGTGCCGCCGGTTACGTGGTAGAGCAGGGTGCTGCGCAGAAACGGCTGCTGCAGGGTAAGCAGGTCGGAGGCCGCGTTCAGGCCCAGCCGGCCGAAGCCTTCATTGGTGGGCGCAAACACGGTGAAATTGCCCTGCGGATCGCCGGGGTTCTTATTGGACAAAATTGACACAACGTCGCCACGGATTGCTGCGTCTTCCAAAATCTGGAAATCAGGGTTCGTAACGGCTACTCCGGCAATGGTAGGGTCGAGCTCATCGTTTTTCTGGCATCCTGCCAAAACCAGGGCGCTCAGAGCTAAGCCGGCAAACCAGGTGGGTACGATTCTTTTCATGAGCAATGAGGTGTAGATAAGGGTTATTAGGACAAATGAAACCCGCAGGCATTTCAGTAACGAAAAAAAATGCAACCGGATTTACTTAATCCTAAATCCGTTATGGGCAATGGATACGTAAAGCTGATTATTACGATGCTACCGCATTTTCCCAAAATGAAACACCCTGCAAAGTCTACCCCAAAGGTAGCTGTCTAGAACAATTTCCTGAAGAGTTTCCGTAGTTTTGCCTTTTAACACTGCCCTTTTATGCAACACACCTACCGTTTTTTACTTGCTTTCTCCCTGTTGAGCTTCGCTACGGCTTCGGCGGGCCGCGCCCAGAGTTTGGTTAGCGGATTTTTGCCCGGCAAGGGCCATGGCTCTGTAGTAGTTTCGGGCACGCTGGAGCGTTACCAGAGCGTGTACCTCGCCCCGGAAAAAATCAACCGGGTGCCCATCTTCGACCGAGTAGAGGTTAGTTCCGTGAACCTATATGGCAGCTATGGCATCACCGACAAGCTAGAAGCCGTGGTAAGCTTGCCCTACATCCAGTCGAAGGGGTTTGCCGATGAGCAGGTGCTGCGCGAGCAGGGCTACGTGAACAAGCGCGCCGGTCTGCAGGACATTACGCTGCTGCTGAAAGCCAAACTGTTTTCTGCCGAAATCGGTACTAATGTGCTGGACGTACTGGGCGTAGTGAGCGGCAGCACGCCCGTGAGCGACTATAAGTCGGAAAGCGGGCTGGGCTATATTATTGCCATTGGCAACGGCGCGCGCAAGGTGTCAGGCCAGGGCGTAGTGCACCTCAAAACGCTGTCGGGCGTGTTCGTGACCGGCCAGGCCGGCTACAGCCTGCGCGATAACAGCGCCCCCAACGCCTTCGTGGCCGAAACTAAAGTAGGCTATGCCGGTCCGAAACTGTACGTCGATGCCTTGGCTTCCTTCCAGAAGTCGGACAAGAGTGGCACCGATATTCTGCAACCAGGCTTCACGGGCTTCTTCCCCGCTACCCGCGTCGATTACGTGCGTTTGGGCGTCAGCGCGTTCCGTCCGCTGGCTAAAGGCTTCGGCCTGACGGTGGGTGCGGCCACGTATGTAGCCGGCCGCAACCTAGGCAAGTCCACCGGCGTGTCGGGCGGCGTGGCATACAACTTCTAGCGCACCCGAGCGGCGAAGGTTCTTCTCTGACCAATTCCACAACGGCCCCAGGCCTGCTTCCAGTGAAGCGGCCCGGGGCCGTTGGCGTGTATAGCAGGTGGTGCATCCCGGTACAATCCAAGTCACTGTAGCCGTTAATAATCTGTAGCACTCAGCCAATACAAGGCCGATAACATTACAAGAATATTGCATGATAAAACCAAGCGGCGATATAAATATATTATATATCATTTGACTATCACCTATTTACATATACAACTCCAATCTATGTGGTTAAATTTTTCATGATTATTTCGCGTTGTACCTCTGCCAGACAGCAGCCTTCGAAAGTTGCTGGCACGCTGGATTCGGCTTCTCGTCCTCAACCCGCCTAACATGAAATACCGCTATTGGAGTACCTCCCTGTTGCTTGCCTTTCTGTCTTCGGCCGGTGCCGCCCAGGCGCAGTCAGCTGCTGATGCACTGTGGCAGGAAGTGGCCGCGCCGGCGGCTCGAGGCCCGCTGGCAGTTCCGGCCCGCTGGTATAGCTTGGATACTACCCGGCTGGCGCGCCGCCTAGCCACTGCCCCGCCGGAAAACCACCCCGAGCAGGCCGTGACGCTGGAAATCCCCTACCCCGACGGCCAGCTGCACCGCTTTGCCGTGACGCAGGTGCCGGTGATGGCGCCGGCGCTGGCCGCCCGCTACCCGCGCATCCGCACCTACGCCGCCCGTAGCCTCGACGAGCCCGGCACCACGGCCCGCCTGGAATGGACGCCGGCCGGCCTGCACGCTCAGGTACTAGGGCCGGCCGGCGTCGTCAGTGTAGAGGCCGATGCCGAAACGCCCGGCCGCTACCAGAGTCGCCTCGGTGAGATACCGGAATTCGACTGCCGGGCCCTGCCGGTACCGGGGCAAGCCCGGCGGCCGGCCGGTGGCACCCCGCCGCCAGCTCCGGCTCCCTATGGAGGCCAGCGGCGCACCCTGCGCCTGGCCATGGCCGCCACCGGCGAATATGTGCAGAGCCTGGGTGGGGGCACCAAAGACAACACCCTGGGGACTATGGTAACGCTGGTAAACTCGCTGAACGCCGTGTACGAGCGCGACCTGTCGTTGCGCCTGCAGTTAGTGGCCAACACCGACGCGCTGATTTTTACGGACGCAGCCGCTGATCCGTATGATAACAGCAGCCCGACGGCGCTGATGAACACCAACCGCACGGTGGTCGACAATGCCATCGGCTCTGCCAACTACGACCTAGGCCACGTGCTGGGCTACCGCAGTGGCGGCTATTCGGGCGTGGCTTATGTGGGCGTGGTGTGCCTAAGCACCAGCGGCTATAAGGCCGGCGGGGCATCCACTGGAGGCTCAGCTTCGTTGATGGCGACGGTTACGACCCATGAAATCGGGCACCAGCTTGGCTCCAACCACACCTTCAACGGCGACCAGGGCAACTGCGGCGGCGGCAACCGCAGCCCTGAGCTGGCTTACGAGCCGGGCGCCGGCAATACCATCATGTCGTATGACTCGCGCTGTGCGCCCGACAACGTGGGCGGCGGCATTCCGTTTTTCCACGCGGGCAGCCTTAGCGCCATTCTGCCGGAGCTGACCTGTGGCACGCTGAGCGCCACCGGCAACCAGCCGCCTAGCGTTACGGTGCCGCCTAGCACCTACACCATTCCGCAGGGTACGCCCTTCACGCTGGCCGGCACTGGCTCCGACCCCGACGGCGACGCCCTGAGCTACTCCTGGGAGCAACTCGACCGGGGTACGAGCACCAGCCTGGCCAGCGCCGCCACCGATGCCAGCGGCCCGCCCCTGTTCCGCAGCTTTGTGCCCGTAGCCAGCCCCGCCCGCACGTTCCCGATGCTGTCGGCGGTGCTGAGCAACTCGGCGTCGGTGGGGGAAATACTACCGCTGGTGACCCGCACGCTCAACTTCCGCCTCACGGCCCGCGACAACCGCGGCGGCGTGGCGGCGGGCAACGTTTCGATGAACGTGGCCGATGCGGGGCCCTTCCGGGTGACTGCCGCCAACACGGCCGCGACGGTGGCACCGGGCAGCCTCTATACCGTCACCTGGGACGTACTTGGCACCGACCAGGCGCCGGTGAACTGCGCGGCCGTGCGCATCCTGTTTTCCACGGACGGCGGCCAGACGTTTCCGACCGAACTCCTGGCCAGTACTCCCAACAACGGTACCGCTACCGTGCGGCTGCCTACCAGCACCACCACCCAGGGCCGCTTGAAGATTGAGGCCATCGGCAACGTGTTTTTTGACATCAGTAACGCCAACCTGACCCTTTCGGGCCCCGTGGCGCCGCTGCCGGTGGTGCTGAGCAGCTTTACGGCTGAGGCCCGGGCCAACGCCGCCGAACTCGCCTGGACCACGGCTTCGGAGCAGAACAACCGGGGCTTTGCGGTGGAAGCGTCGGCAAACGGCACCGATTTCCGGCAGATTGGCTGGGTGGCCGGCCGTGGCAGCAGCGCCGCTCCCACCGCCTACCGTTTCGCGGACCCGCGCCTGCCATCCTACGGCAGCAGCACCGTCTACTACCGCCTGCGCCAGACCGACCTCGACGGCACCGAAACCCTGTCGCCGGTGCGGGTGCTGGCCGTGGCCGGTGCCCGTACCGCCACGCTGCAGGTGTGGCCCAACCCCGCCCACGACCACCTGACCGTGGCGGGCCTCACTGCCGGCCAGCCCGTACAGCTGCTCGACCTCTCGGGCCGGGTGCTGCTGACGGCTACCGCGCCCGCCGGACCGCTGGAACTGCAGCTGCCCGCCGGCCTGGCGCCGGGCGTGTATCTGGTGCGCAGCGGCGGGCAGGCGCAGCGGCTGCTGGTGCAGTAAGCCGCGAACTTTCCTTGTATCAAAAAGCAAAAGCGCGAACTGTACAGTTCGCGCTTTTGCTTTCCGGGCCGGCAAGTCGTCGTTTGTGGGCAAACGGATACGTTAGGTTCTCGCGTTGCGCCTCACCTCCCGCTCCCGCTCAGAGAACGGAAAGCCTGTCACTTTCTGGTAACTGGCCCAGGCTCCGGCTCGGCGGCTCTAGCAGCAGTTGGGCTGGTCGCGGGGTGAACGAGGTATCCGCCGCCAGCCGGACGTGCGCCAGTTACTTTCGACGACCGGCCCGACGGCTGAAAAAGCCGCCGGACCGGAGCCAAATCCGCAATCTGTATGACTGACAGCCGATTTTCTACCCGACCACCAGCTCCGTGAACGTGGCATCCACGACTACCCCGGGCAGCGTGAGGCCGGTTTCGAGGGTGACGGCTACCGCTTCGGCGGGCTGGCCGTCGGTGCTGTAGGCGGCGGGCTGGAAGGGCAGGCCGTGCAGCACCACACGGTAGCGCGTGAAGCTCGGCTGATAGTCGCCTTCGGTGGCTTGCTGCAGCAGCAGGCCGCTTTCGGTGCCCGTGACAGTGAAGCGGCGGGTGGTGCTCTGGCCGCTCTGGTAGCCGTAGCCTTCGCCGCCGTCGTCGTAGAGCACGCTGCTTTCCTGGCTGGCTTTGTAGTAGACGTGCAGCGTCACCTCGTCAATCACCTTTTCGCCCACGTACTGCTGCACCGGATACATTGGAATAACGGCGCCGGCGCGCACGAACAGCGGAATCCGGTCGAGGCCGGCAGCGGCCCACACTTCGGCGCCGCCGCTCTTGGCTTCGTCGGTGTAGTAGTAGAACCAGTCGCCGCGGGGCAGGTACATCCAGCGGCCATCGGCGCCGGCCTGCGTGATGGGGCACACCAGCAGGTGGTCGCCGAGGCTGAACTCGGCCATGCGCAGGTAGGTGTCGGTGTCGGTCTGGTCGAGGAAGGCCAGCGGGCGCAGCATGGGCGTGCCCTGGCTGACGTACTGCCAGAACGTGCTGTACATGTAGGGCAGCAGGCGGTAGCGCAACTCAATGAAGCCGCGGGCCAGCTCCATGAAGTTTTCGCCGAAGCTCCAGGGCTCCTGGTCGCCGTGGTCGCCGCTGGAGTGGGTGCGGAAGAACGGGTGGAAGGCGCCCAGCGCCACCCAGCGCACGTACAGCTCGCCGTCGGGCGTATCAATAAAGCCGCCGATATCGGAGCCGATAAAGCTGAACCCACTGATGCTCAGGCGCTGGCACTGGATGTTGGCCAGCCACAGGTGCTCCCAGGAGGCGATGTTGTCGCCGGTCCAGGCGGAGGAGTAGCGCTGGCCGCCGGCGTAGGTGCTGCGCGTGATGGTGAACGGCCGGTTGGGGTAGCTGAACTGCTTCACGCCCTCGTTGGTGGCGCGGGCCATCTGCATACCGTAGATGTTGTGGGCCTTTTTGTGCGAGGCCGGGTGGCCGTCGTAGTCGAAGCGCACGTCATCGGGGAAGGTGCCCTTCTCAAACACCGCCGGCTCGTTCATGTCGTTCCAGACGCCGCGCACGCCAGTTTCCTCAATCAGGCCTTTAAACAGGCCGGCCCACCATTCGCGCACGTCGGGGCGGGTGTAGTCGGGGAAGTTGCAGAGGCCGGGCCACACCGAGCCCTTCATCAGCGGGCCGTCGGCGCGGCGGCAGTACACGTCTTTTTCCAGGCCCTCGGCAAACACCCGGTAGTTGGGGTCAATCTTGATGCCGGGGTCGATGATGACGATGGTTTTGAAGCCGTCCTGGGCCAGCTCCTGCACCATGCGCTTGGGCTCGGGGAAGTGCGTGGGGCTCCAGGTGAAGCAGCGGTACCCGTCCATGTAGTCGATGTCGAGGTACAGAGCGTCGCAGGGAATCTGCCGGTCGCGGAAGCCCTTGGCAATTTCGCGGAAGTTGCTTTCGGGGAAGTAGCTCCACTTGCACTGGTGGTAGCCCAGCGCCCACAGCGGCGGCAGTTCGGGCGGGCAGGTCAGGCGGGTGTACTCCTCGGTCACTTCAAGCAGGCTGGGGCCGTAGATGAAGTAGTAGTTCATCTCGCCGCCCTGGGCCCAGAAACTGGTCACGTCGGCACGCTCAGCGGCAAAGTCGAAGCTGGCCTTGAAGGAGTTGTCGAAGAAAATGCCGTGGGCAATCTTCTGCTGCAGCTCCAGGTACAGCGGAATGTTCTTGTAGAGTGGGTCGGAGCCCTTCACGTAGCCGTAGGTATCACTGCCCCAGTTGGTGAAGCGCTTGCCGCGCAGGTTCATGTTGTCGGGCTTGTCGCCGAGGCCGTAGTAGTGCACGCCGCTCTGCACCTGCTTGCTCATCTTCACGATGTCGTTGCCGGTGTCGTAGTCGTACTCCCAGTGGTAGCCTTTCTCGTCCTGCACCAGCGTGTTGCCGGAACGGTCGAGCACGCGGGTTTTCAGGCCGTCCTTGGCTACGGTGCAGATCAGGCGGTCGGTGGTGATGCGGTAATGGTCGGGCCGCTCCCGGAACTCCAGAAACTCGGGCGCCTGGCGGGCGGGCACGCCGTTGGGGAAGGCGTAGCTGAAATCGGGCGCAAACCCCACCTCCGAGGCATAGCGGAAGCGCAGAACTTTATCGGTGATGACCTCCAGCCGGAGCAGGGCCCCGTTGTCGCAGCGGAAAACGAAATCGGAGCCGTCCTGCTGGCTGGCCACTACCTTGCCGGGAAAGAACTCCTGCTTCGCTTTCGCGGCCAGGTCGTTCAGCATGTAGTTGTTTTCCTGAATGTTGTGCTCGTTCATGAGGAAGGTCGGGCTGGGAAAAGCGGGCGGGTAAAAAAAAATCCGGCCGTGCCGGAGAAGCCTGCATTAAGCTTGCGAAGGTAAAAACGAATCCCGCGAATTTTGCCTAACATTGGCTATTGATTCGTAAAAACCGCCTTTATAGCCCCAATAAACCGGTTTTGCTATTCTTCCTTTTTCTGCCTGATTGCCCATGACTATTGCTCCGCTTAAGGTACTGATGCTGGGCTGGGACGCGCCCGCCGGAGCGGAGGCGACTCCGGCCACTACTGCCGCGCTGGTTTCGGCGCTGGCCCCGCATGCGGCGCTCACGCTGCTGCTGCCGCATCTGACCGAGCCTATGCACCTGCCGGCCCCCGCCACCGCCACCGGCCTGGGCAACCTCACCGCCGAAGAGCTGGCCCTAGCCGACACCCATTTCAACGCCCCCCATCCGGAAACCTGGCAGTCGCCGATGGCGCCTTACCTGGGCGGCACGGTGGGCACGGATGCAACTGGCCCGGCCACGCCAGCGGCGCCCTACATCGGCAGCAGCGAGGCCGCGCCGGCCGCAGCCCCGGGGCAAGTCGCCGCAGCCGAACCGACTCCGGCAGATACCGCCCAGACCGTCGAAACCGCTACCCTGCTCAACGCTGACGCCTTTGCCGCCGATGAGGCCGAGCCGGACGCACAGGAAGCCGCCGCCCTCGACTTCACGGAGCTGGCTGGCGCCGAGCCAGAAGCCACGGATCAGGATGGAGCGCCCTATTCCGAAACACCTGCGCCCACTGCTCCTGTGGCAGCCATCCAGCCGGCCCCGGCGGCCACGCCGGTCGGCCCGCAGTCGGTGCTGACGGTTGCGCTGGAAGCCCTGCGCACGCCGGCCGTTTCCGATGCCGACCTGAACTTCCGCGTGATTCAGTACGCGCGGTTTGCCACGCGGCTGGCCGCCAGCCAGGAGTTTGCGGTGATTTATGCCGCCGACTGGCAGGCGTGGCTGGCCGGCCTGGAGTTGCGGCAGCTGACCGGCAAGCCGCTGGTGCTGCACGTGCACAGCCTGGCCCAGGACCGCAACACGGCCGCCGACCGGGGCTGGGTGCTGGAGCTGGAGCGCCTGGCGCTGCGCCGCGCCGACCTGGTGCTGGCGGCTTCCTCGGCCCTGGCCCTGCGGGTGCTGGAGCTGCACGAGCTGCCGCCGCAGCGGGTCCGGCGCCTGTCGGCCGCCGCCGCCCAGGACCCGGCCCGCCTCGCCGAAGCCATCCTGACGGCGCTGCAGGAAGTGGCCCCGGCGTAGCGGCGCTGGCTGGGCGGACGGCAGATAGCCGGCACTAGCGCCCAGAGCGCTACCTTTGCAGCCGCTGGCCGCCCGGAGCGGCCAGCGGCTTCTTTTTGTATTGGCTGGCCGCCGCATCTCCCCTCCTTCTCTATGTCTGATTCGCAGGAACAGGTTTTTGATACCACTTTAGAGCTGCATCCGACCGATGGCGGCGTGTTTCTCTTCGTGCCGTTCAGCGTGCCCGAGGTGTTTGGGCAGCGCGGGCAGGTGCACGTGCGCGGCACCCTCGACGGCTTTCCGTTCCGCCTGCCGCTCACGCTTGACGAGGACGGCCACCACATTCTGGCCGTAAACAAGCAGCTGCGCAACACCATCGGCAAAACCTGGGGTTTGCCCGTGCACGTCACGATGATGCCCGACACCGACGAGCCCGGCTTCGTGGTGCCCGACGACCTGGCCCGCGCCCTGGAGCGCACCGGCCTGCGCCCCGCCTTCGACCTGCTGGCCTACCCCCACCGCCGCGAGTATGTGCAATGGGTGGAGCGCGCCAAAAAGCCCGAAGCCCGCCAGCGCCGCATCCAGGACGTGCTGGAAGGTGCCGAAACCGGCAAAAAGCTGAAGTAGGCGGTTAGCTGAACATAATAAGACCGTCATGCAGAGGCGCAGCCGAAGCATCTCGCTCGTGTAGTAATCTGGTTGATTTACCACACGAGCGAGATGCTTCGGCTGCGCCTCTGCATGACGGTCTATTTGCTTCTATCCTACCCCACCCGCATCAGCACCAGCGCGGTGCGGCTCGTGACGTAGAGGCTGAGCTTGTCGATGCCATCTTCCTCGAAGGTTTCGTAGGTCAGGGACGTATCGACGCGGTTGTGGCCGCCGAACTCGGGGGCGTCGGTGCTGAGCAGGATGCGGTAGTGGCCGGAGTGCGGCACGAAGAAGTGGTAGTCGGGGATGCTGCGGCTCACGTGGAAGCTGAACACGAACAGCAGCGGGCCCCGCTCAAACACCAGCACCTGATTGTCGGTGTCGATGTTGAGCTGGTGGGCGGCGGGGTGCGCCAGCAGGTGCTGCTTGCGGGCCAGATGCAGCTGGGCGTGGTCGAAGGCGGCCAGCTGCCGGAACTTCAGGTCGGGGTTGTCGGCGAGGCTCCACTGGCGGCGGGCGAAATGGTAGCTCCAGTCGTTGCCTTCGCGTGGGAAGTCCACCCACTCCGGATGGCCAAACTCGTTGCCGATAAAGTTCAGGTAGGCCTCACCACCCAGCGCCAGCGTGAGCAGCCGGATCAGCTTGTGCAGCGCCACGCCCCGGTCGGTGATGGGGTCGGGGTCGTCTTTGTGCATGTGCTCGTAGATGGCCTTGTCCAGCAGCCAGTGAGCCAGCGTTTTGTCGCCGACCAGCGCCTGGTCGTGGCTTTCGGCGTAGGCCACGGTTTTTTCGCCGGCGCGGCGGTTGGTGAGCGTGTGCCAGAGCTCGTGCAGGTTCCAGTTTTCGTCGCGGGTGTGCTTGAGCAGCTTGATCCAATAGTCGGGGATGCCCATGCCCAGGCGGTAGTCGAAGCCGATGCCGCCCTCACTGATGGGGCGGCACAGGCCAGGCAGGCCACTCATGTCTTCGGCAATCAGCAGGGCACCTTTCTTCAGCTCGTGCACCAGCGTGGTGGCCAGCTGCAGGTACAGAATAGCGTCGTCGTCGGCCTCGGGGCCGAAATACTGGTCGTAGGAGCTGAACGCCACGCCCTCGCCGTGGTGGTGGTAGAGCATGCTGGTGATGCCGTCGAAGCGGAAGCCGTCGAAGTGGAACTCCTCCAGCCAGTAGCGCAGGTTGCTGAGCAGGAAGCGCTGCACCTCGGGCTTGGCGTAGTCGAACAGCTTGGAGTCCCATCCGGGGTGGTTGCCGCGCGGGCCTTCGTGGAAATACTGGTCGCCGGAGCCGTCGAAATCGGCCAAACCTTCGGCCTCGTTTTTCACGGCGTGCGAGTGCACCACGTCCAGCAGCACCGCCAGGTGGCGCTTGTGAGCTTCGTTGATGAGATACTTCAGGTCCTCGGGCGTGCCGAAGCGCGACGACACGGCGAAGAAATTGGCTACATGGTAGCCAAACGAGCCGTAGTACGGGTGCTCCATCACGGCCATCAGCTGCACGCAGTTGTAGCCGCCGGCCTGAATGCGGGGCAGGACCTGGTCGGCAAACTCGCGGTAGGTGCCCACGCGGCCCTCCTCGGTGGCCATGCCCACGTGGGCCTCATAAATCAGCGGCTCCTTGACGTGGTTGTGTACCCGGAACTTCTGGTCGGTCCAGGCGAAGGGCGTTTCCGGCCGCCAGACCTGGGCGGCAAAGTCGTGGGTGTTCTCGTCCTGCACGGCGCGGCGCACGGTGGCGGGCAGGCGGTCCTTGGCGCCGTGGGCACTGCGCACGTGCACTTTGTAGCGGCTGCCGTGCGTGAGGTGCTCCTTATACTGCTTGTCGACCAGGAAAATCTCCCACACGCCATCGGGCTGGCGCTGCAGGGGCGTGGCCTCCCGGTCCCAGCCGTTGAAGTCGCCGATGAGGAACAGGGCCTCAGCGGCGGGCGCCCACTCGCGGTACCAGTAGCCGCGGCGGCGGGCATCGTAGTTGAGGCCGAGCTGCTGATGGGCAGTGGCAAACTTGCTCAGCGAGCCGTATTCGCTTTGAATTTCCTGCAGGCGGTCGTCGAGGCGCTGCAGGCGCTGGCGCAGTACGGGTTCGTAGGGCGTCAGCCAGGCATCTTGCTGCACCAGCGGCAGATGTGGCGTTTTCAGAGCCGGAACAAGCATTTCAGGAGCCATAGCGCGGTAGTTTATTTCGGTCAAATCTACTGATGTAACGCGAAGTTGGGTTGCGCGGCCACTGCCGGGCGAACTTTGTGGCCGGGCCAGCCAGCCGGCAACCCGCGTCGGCAAGTTCGCGCTATGCCAGTCAAACCCCAGTCAATCTGCTTTACCTTGCCGCTTATGAAGCGTATTTTTCACTCGCTGGCGCTGCTGGCCCTCGCGGCCTGCTCCACCACTCCGCCCCAGACGGCCCCCGATACTGCCACGCTGGCCGCCCCCATTCCGGCCGGCACGCCCGTGGTGGCCGATAAAGCCATGGTGGTGTCGGCGCACCCCGAGGCCACGCGGGTTGGCGTGGACATCATGCGCCAGGGCGGCAACGCCTACGACGCGGCCGTGGCGGTGCAGTTTGCGCTGGCCGTGGTGCTGCCCGTGGCCGGCAACATCGGCGGGGGCGGCTTCCTGCTCTACCGCGGCGCCGACGGCCAGGAAGGCGCACTGGACTTCCGCGAAACCGCCCCCGCCGCCGCCACGCGCGACATGTACCTCAATGCGCAGGGCAACCTCATTCCGGACCTGAGCACCCTGGGCCACCGCGCGGCCGGCGTGCCGGGCACCGTGGCGGGCATGGTGGAGCTGCACAAAAAGCTGGGCAAGCTGACCTGGGCGCAGGTGGTGCAGCCCGCCGTCGACCTGGCCGCCCAGGGCGTGAAGCTCACCGAAAAGGAAGCGGCTGGCCTGAACCGCACCCGCGCCGATTTCGCCCGGTTCACACCCGGCAGCTCCTACCTCCGGCCCACGCCCTGGGTGGCCGGCGACCTGATCCGGCACTCCGACCTGGCCGCCACGCTGGGCCGCATCCGCGACCAGGGCCGCGCCGGTTTCTACGAAGGTGCTACGGCCGACTTAATCGTGGCCGAAATGCAGCGTGGGCAGGGCATCATCAGCAAAGCCGACCTGGCCGGCTACCAGCCTAAGTGGCGCACGCCGCTGCACGGCCAGTACCGCGGCCACGACGTGCTGACGTTTCCGCCGCCCAGCTCGGGCGGGGTGGCGCTGCTCCAGATGCTGCAGATGCTGCAGATGCTGCAGATGCTGGATCCAAACGTGAATCTGCGCGGCTTGGGCTGGCACTCGCCGCAGGCCACGCACTGGATTACGGAAACCCAGCGCCGCGTGTACGCCGACCGCGCCACCTACCTCGGCGACCCGGATTTCGGCAAGGTGCCGGTGGCCCAGCTACTCGACAAAAAGTACAACCAGGAGCGGATGCGTACTGCCCAGCCGCGCCGCGCCACGCCCAGCGCCCAGGTGGCGGCCGGCTCCGGCTTGCCGGCGTACGAGTCGGACCAGACCACGCACTACAACATCGTGGACGCGCAGGGCAACGCCGTGAGCTGCACGACCACGCTGAATGGGGCGTACGGCAGCAAGGTGGTGGTGGCCGGGGCGGGCTTTATCCTGAACAATGAAATGGACGATTTCAGCAGCAAGCCCGGCGTGCCTAACGCCTACGGGCTGGTGGGCGGCACGGCCAACGCCATTGCGCCCGGTAAGCGCATGCTGTCCTCGATGACGCCGGCCATCTTCACCAAAAACGGCAAGCTGGCCCTGGTGGTGGGCACGCCGGGCGGCAGCACCATCATCACCAGCGTGCTGCAGGCCAGCCTCAATGTGCTCGACTACGGCATGAATGCCCAGCAGGCCGTAGCCGCGCCGCGCCTGCACCACCAGTGGCTGCCCGACCAGATTGATGTGGAAGCCGGCGCCCTGCTGCCCGCCGCCGAAGACACGCTCCGCGCCCGCGGCTACGTGCTGAAACCGCGCAACGCCTGGGGCCGCGTCGAGGTGATTCGTGTGCTGCCCGGCGGCAAGCTGGAAGGCGGCGCCGACCCCCGCGGCGACGACACGGCAGCCGGGTATTAGCCTGAAAACCAATGCGGCGCTTCAGCCTGATAACGCGGCAACAGGTGAAGCCAAGCTGCAGAACCAAAGCATTTCGGGATTTTCTAAAAACACAAAGAAGGCTGCTCCAGTAATTGGAGCAGCCTTCTTTTTTGCGTGTTGACGCAGTGGCGCTTAGCCTTTCAGCGACGTAGCGGCCGAGCTCAGGGTCTGGCCGAGCTGCTGGAGCTTGGCCTGAGCGTCGGGCGTGGCGCTGGCGGCGGCTTTGGTGGTGTGCTCGCCCAGCGTCTGCAGCGACTGGCTGATCTGGCCGCCGTCGCCGCTGCCGATGGCGCTTTTCAGGTTTTCCAGCTCCGAGGCAATGGCGCTCAGCGCGGGGCTGCCGGCGCCGTTCAGGGTGGAAATCCAGCTGTCGATGTTGCCGCCGGCGGCCGGAGCCGCAGCGCTCAGGCCGCCGCCGAGGGCCTGCAGGGTAGCGTCGAGTTGGGTGGTGCCGGTTGATGAGGTAGAATCCATGGTAGTAGGGGTTTGGTTGGTGAGATTGAACAGGCCTATTACCTGCCCAAGGCTTTAATGTTGATTATCAATTATTTGAACAAGCATTCCTGAAACATATCTGCCCCCCGATGGTGCGGCCCGCAACAGGCCCTGCGTTGGGATTGGCCCGCCAAAGGCAAGGCCGGCCTCGCTCCCACAGGAGCAAGGCCGGCCCGAATCTTACACTCATCTATTTTATTATCAGAAAATTAACACTAACCACCTACGCCATTTTCAGGTTGCCGGCGGCGGTGATGAGCGTCTGGCCGAGGTGGCGCAGCTGGTCGCCGGTGCCGTCGTGCAGGTCGCGGGCCGTGAGGGAGGTGTGCTCGCCGAGGCGCTGCAGGGAGGCGGCCATGGCGGGGCGGTCGTCGTTCTGCACGTGGGCGCGCAAATCGCGCAGCTCGCTCTGGATGCCCAGCAGCGCCGAGCCGCCGAGGCCGTCGAGGGCCTGAATCCAGCTGTCGATGGCGCCGAGGCCGGCCTCTACAGGGTGCTTGCCGGGGTGCGAGAAGGTGTCGTAGATGTTCTGGATGGTTTCTTCGATGCGGGCTGCGTGGTTCATAGTGTAGGGAGGTTAGGAAGTGGAAGGATGCTATACGATACGCAAGGCGCCGCCGGGCGTTCTGCCAGTCGAGTCTGCTCCTACTTCGCCGCTTCGGCCAGCACGTCGAATGTCAGATGGAACTCGTTGCGGATGGCGTAGGAGCCCAGGTTCTGGAAGAAGCTACTGGAGTTGTGGTTGATGCCGAACTGGGTGCGGTCGAGGGTAGCGGTGCCGCGCAGGCGCAGGCGGCCGTCGGGGCGGCGTTCCAGCGTGAGCGGAAACTGCACGGGCCGCGTGACGCCGCGTAGCGTGAGCTGGCCGCGGGCCTGCCCCTGGCTAAGCTGCTGCAGCTCGAAAACGGCCATCGGGTACTTCGCCACATCAAAGAAATCTTCGCCGCGCAGGTGCTCGGCCAGCTGGGCTTGCTCCTGCGCGATGGTGCGCATGTCCACTTCGAGGCGGGCCTGACGCAGGGTGCGGCCGTCGTAGAGGAAGCTGCCACGACGGAGCTGCACGGTGCCGCTGGGAGCGTAGGTGCCCACTTCGGCGTAGCCGGTCCAGGTGAGGGCGGCGGGCAGCAGCTGGTAGGAAGTAGCGGCGGGCTGGGTGGCGGCCAGCGTGCAGAAGGTCAGAAAGGCAAGGAGAAGTTTCATGGTTTCGGGGGAGTATATGGGTGAGCTAGTGGGCAGTGGTACCACGAGGCCTTCGGCAACTCGTGGCACCACAGGGCTAGCGCACTGTGGCTTCGGTTTCGAGCAGGCCGAGGCCTTTGTAGAGTTTGCCGGCTTTGTCGCGGGCCAGGATGTACCAAAGGGCGTCGCCGCCGTAGAGCTGGCGGGCGCTGTCAGCGTAGCGGTAGTTTTTGGCGAAGATGTAGGTGCGGCCGGGCTGCAGGCGGCCGCCGGGGCACTGGAATATCTCGGCAAACTGCGCGGGCGTCTCTACCATATTCTGCTTCCAGCCGGTTTCATCGTACCAGATAAAGCTGCCGCACTCCACCACTTCCAGCTCGCCCACCTCCGAGCGCAGCATAGTGCTGTGCTTCCAGACGTAGGCGCCGGGCTTGTCGGGGTTGGGCTCGGGGTAGTTGGGGTTGGGCGTGTGCCAGAGCGTGACACCCACCGGCACCTGCCGGAGCTTGTCGGGTAGCACGCGGGTGTGGTCGGTCCAGGCGGTGGCGGGGGGCGTGGACTGGGCCAGCAGCGGGGCAATCGGGGCGGCCAGGGCCAGCAGAAGCAGCAGCGTTTTCATGGGTCATCGGGGTTGATGAATGACCCAAAGGTGGCGGGCTGGCGCCTCCCAAACGCCCCGAATCCGGCCGCGGGACGCCCCACATCATGATGTGGGGCCAGTTGGTGCTGTCATTGCGAGGAGGCACGACGAAGCAATCCTTCCTCTCCGTGAGACAAGCAACCCTAATCGAAAAGCCCTCTGACAGTAGTGTAGCACACTAACGCCGGAGGGCTTTGCTGCAAGGAAAGTGTCTGCCACGAGAGGAAGGATTGCCACGGCCTTCGGCCTCGCAATGACAATCAACTCTACTCCGCCACCCCAGCATTCCAGTCCCGCGGGGCGGTGCCGGTGAACTGCTTGAAGATGCGGTTGAAGGTGGTTTTGGAGTTGAAGCCGCTTTCGAAGGCAATGCCGAGCAGCGTGAGACGCCGGGCGTCGGAGGTGGCGAGGCGGCGCTTCACCTCGGCCACGCGGTAGCCGTTCACTAGGTCGTTGAAGCTCTGGCCGAAGCCGTTGTTGACCGTGAACGAAATCAGACGCGGGGCCAAGCCGGTATGCGCCGACAGCTCGGCCAGCGTGAGCGTGGGGTTGAGGTAAAGCCGTTCCTGTTCCAGCGCCTGCCGGATGCGCGCCACCACAGCCGCATCCGCCACCGGAGCGGCCGGGGCCGAAAGAGCCGGAGTGTCGGATGCGGCTTCTGCACCCAACATGGCCACCGGAGCCGCATCTGATTGAGGCAGCGTGGGAACGGGCAGCGACGTAAAAACGGGCTGCAACTCCAAGGCCGCCAGTTCCGGCTCAAAGCGGACGGCGCGCATATCGGCTTGACGCAGCCCTACCACGCCTACCAGAAACACCACCACACCCAGCAGCTCGGTGGAGTAGTCGTAGGCATAATACAGCCCGAAAAACTCGCGCAGCACCACTTCCAGCAGCCATTGCGCGCTCACCACACCCACCAGCACCAGCAGCACCCGCAGCCACTGCAACCGCAGCTTCGACACCTCCGAAAAGTTGTCGGGCAGCCAGCGGCGGTACTGCTGCAGCAGCCGCAAACTCAGCCCCAGATATACCGTGAGCGAAACCCAGGTGCCGATAAACTCCACCCGGTAGGTGTAGGGCTGATGCACGGCTTCCCAGAACCACAGGCGCGTGCTGTACGGCTGCAGCCGCAGCCACCAGTACAGCCCCGCCTGCAGCAGCACTGGCGCAAAGTGCCACACGTGCCGCCGCTGCAGCCGGAAATCGTGGTTGACGAGGCTGCGCACGTAGAAGTACAGCAGCGGCCCGAAGGCAAACGAGTAGTAGATGGGCGCGAAATACCAGTTGGCATTTTGCCCGTAGATGTTGGCTTCGCGGAAGAAGCCGTCGAGCAGCCAGAGGGCTATGGCCAGCATGAGCAGGGCCAGAAAGCGGTTGGGCAGGCGGTTGGCTGGGGCCAGCCACAGCAGGCCGGCCGCAAACACAGCCTGCGCCACCACGGCCAGCAGCACGACTACCAAAGGCGTAAACGGTATCTGCATACGGGCAGGAAAAAAGACGGTAGTTGGGCCGGGTCGCCAAAATAGCCGTTTATTTCCACTGGCTTATGAAACAGAAGATTCGGGAATGGCTGCGCCGCTACTTGCCCGCCGAGGTGCTGTCGGTGGGGGCCACGCTGCTGGCGGCGGCCCTGTCCCTGCGCGCCACCGGCAGCGGCCTAAGCGCCGCGCTGGCGGGCACCTGGGCCGGCAACGTGGCGTACTTTGGCTGGCTACTGGGGCAGGATGTGTGGCAGACGCGCCGCACGCTGCAGGCCAGCGGCCGGCCGTACCGCTGGCGCACGCTGGGCCAGAACGTGCGGGCGCTGGCCGTGGAATTTGGCGTGGCCGAGGTATTCGACAGCCTGCTGATCCGACCGGCGCTGCTCTACTACATGCCGCGCTGGCTGGGCAGCTTCGGAGCGGGCATCGTGGTGGCCAAGCTGCTGGCCGACGTCACGTTCTACATCCCGGCCATCATCAGCTACGAGCTCAGCAAAAAGCGCCTGCGGCGGTTCGAGTAGGCGGCAGACACGGCTAAAGAACGTCATGCAGAGGCGCAGCCGACGCATCTCGCGTGCTGACGTTGTCAACGCAACTCAACATCAGCACGCGAGATGCGTCGGCTGCGCCTCTGCATGACGTACCTTTCCACCTTCTTCAAAACCCTCCTGTTTCCCGCCTATGTCTCTGCCCGTTCTCACGCTGCAGTCGTTTCCGCAGGGGCCGGGCCGGCGGCCGTGGTACCTGGAGCGGCTGGAGCGGCACGTGGCCAACTTCCCCGGCGTCAGCCAGGCCCACGCCCACGATTTTTACCTGCTACTCTACGTCACGCAGGGCCAGGGCACCCACACTATCGACCTAGTGAGTTACCCGCTGGTGCCGGGCAGCGTATTTTTCATGACCCCGGGCCAGGTGCACCACTGGCAGCTTTCCGACGACGCGCAGGGCTACGTGGTGCTGTTTGAGGCCGACTTCTACCTGTTCCGCTACCCCGGCGAACGGCTGTTCGAATACCCGTTCTTCGACCACCGCCACGCCCCCGCCCTGCAGCTGCCAGCCCCCGAAACCGAGCTACTGCCGCTGCTGCAGCGCATGTGGCAGGAGGCCGCCGCCCCCGCTCCGCACCAGGACGAGGTGGTGCGCTCCTACCTGCACCTGTGCCTGGAGCTGGCCGCCCGCCACTACCCGCCCGCGGCGCCCGAAGCCCCGCCCGCCGACGAGCCCCGCCACGCTCAGCAGCTGCTCCGGCAGTTCGGGAGCCTGCTCAACCAGCACTTCCGGCAGCAGCGCGAAGTGCAGCACTACGCCGATTTGCTGCACGTGTCGCCGAACCACCTCAATGCGCTGTGCCGCCGCCACTTGGGCAAAACCGCCAGCGCCCTGGTGCAGGAGCGGGTGCTGCTGGAAGCGCGCCGCCTGCTCCACCACACCCCCGCCACCGTGGCCCAGGTAGCCGACGCGCTGGGCTTCGAGGACGCCTCCTACTTTGGGCGCTACTTCCGCCGCCACACCGGCCGCACGCCCGAGGCCTTCCGCCAGCCGGCCTGAAAGCGGCCACCGGGCGGCGTTGATTTGTACCGGATCTGCCCGCAGATGGGCCTTCCCGGGCGCGGCTGCGTAGAGTAGCTTTGTATCGAAGTTTATCCGCGCACGTTCCCATGTCCACTCCTGCCACTCCTCCTGCCACGCCCAACACCGACCACGACTCCACGCTGCTGGCTATGGTGCAGCAGCGCTGCCCCCGCTGCCACCAAGGCCCGCTTTTTACGCATCCGGCCCTCAGCACCAAGTTCATGAGCATGCCCGCGCAGTGCCCAGTGTGCAGCCAGGCCTACGAGCCGGAACCGGGCTTCTATTGGGGCGCCATGTACATCAGCTTCGTGTTTTCGACGGGCATCATGCTGGTGATTGGCTTTGCGGTGTACTTCCTGCTCAACGACCCCGATACGTGGGTGTATATCGTGAGCGTGGCGGTGGTGTCGTTGCTGTTCACGCCGCTGTCGTTGCGCTACTCGCGCACGCTGATGCTGTACCTGTTCGGCGGCATCCAATACCGCCCCGATAAGGCCCGCACCAACGCCCGCTAAACCAGCATTTCCGGCGGAGCATGCTGAAAAGTGGTACTTTTCGGCATGCTCCGTTTCTTTACCCCTGGCCTGCTGGCGCTGAGTTTGCTGGCCGGCTGCCAACCCAAGCAGCCCGTCCTCGACCTCACGCCCAACGTCTGCGCGCCCGACGCCCCGGCCGCCTACACCGTCCGCCACCCCGCCTGGGCCGACTCGGCCAGCATCTACGAGGTCAATATCCGGCAGTACACGCCGGAGGGCACGTTTCGGGCTTTTGAGAAGCACTTACCGCGCCTGGATAGCATGGGTGTGGGCATTCTGTGGCTGATGCCGGTGCAGCCCATCGGGCAGCAAAACCGCAAGGGCACGCTCGGCAGCCAGTATTCCATCCGGGATTATCGGGCCGTCAACCCCGAGTTCGGCACCCTAGACGACCTGCGCCACCTCACCGAGGCCGCCCACAAGCGCGGCATGCACGTGATTCTGGACTGGGTGGCCAACCACACCAGCTGGGACAGCCAACTGGCCCAACAGCACCCCGACTGGTTCACGAAAGATGCCCGCGGCCAGTTCGTGCCGCCCGTATCCGACTGGCAGGACGTCATCGACCTCGACTATAGCAAGCCGGAGCTGCGCCGCTACATGCAGCAAAGCATGGTGTTCTGGCTGCGCGAAGCCGGTTTCGACGGCTTCCGCTGCGACGTGGCCGGCCTCGTGCCCACCGACTTCTGGAACCAGACCCGGCCGCTGCTGGAGCAGGTGAAGCCCGTGTTCATGCTGGCCGAGTGGGACGAGCTGCACGCCCCGCCCTTCCTCAAGAAAGGCGAATTCAGCCCCAACACTAAGCTGCTGGAAAAGGCCTTCGACGCCACCTACGGCCTGCGCCTGCGCTACCTGCTCGACAGCATCAGCCGCCGGCAGCAGCCCACCGCCGCCCTCGATAAGTACTTCCAGGCGGAGCGCGCCAAATACCCCGCCAGCAGCTACCTGATGTACTTCACCAGCAGCCACGACATCAACAGCTGGGACGGCACCGAGTACGAGCGGCTGGGCCAAAGCGCCCAGACCCAGGCCGTGCTGACAGCCCTGCTGCCCGGCATTCCGATGGTGTATTCGGGCCAGGAAGCCGCCCTGAAAAAGCGCCTGCGCTTCTTCGATAAGGATACCATCAACTGGAACGGTTACCCGCTCCAGGACTTCTACACCCGGCTGCTGCAGCTGAAAAAGCGCCACCCCGCCCTGCGCAACGGCGACCCGTGCAGTGAGTTTGAGCGCGTAGAAAACAGCAGCTCCGAGGTCTACAGTTTCATCCGGCGCCGGGGCGAGGCCGCTGTGCTGACCGTTGCAAACTTGGGCCGGCAGCCCCACGAGGTGCGCCCCACCACGCTGGGGCCGGGCATCTACCGGGAACTGTTCAGCGGGCAGGTGCTCAAGCTCGGCTCGGGCTCTAAGCTGCTGGTTCCCGCCTACGGCTACCGCGTGTATGAGCGCCTCCCCGACCTGCCCCGCAACGGGCTGTGGTAAGCAGCGCGCACGTTTCCCAGGGCTGAAGCCCTGGGCTAGGCAGCGGCTCGAACGGGCCGTTGCGCAGCCCGCTTTTTGACGCAGCCGCATAGCGGCGGCAGGTATGTAGTACATTATGCTACACGATGATGGAGCCGCATAGCGGCGGCAGGTTCACCAGCAGAACCTGTCGCCGCTATGCGGCTTTTATACTTCCGGGCACTGTTCAAGCTACATATCTGCCACCGCTACGCGGCTGTTCCACAACCAAGCACGTCACCCTGCATAGCCCAGGGCTTCAGCCCTGGGGAACGTGCGCGCCGTCTGCACAACGCAGCAATATTCGTCTGGCTCCCCCTCTCCACGGGAGAGGGGGCCGGGGGGTGAGGCCCCCGCCCGAACGTCTTTTCCGTACACGGCCTTTCCACCATTGCCGTAGCCCGTGCCCGATTCCGCCGTTCACCCCGATGCCCATTTGTTCCAGGTTCGTCACCCGGAGTGGGCCGCCAATGCCACCATCTACGAAGTCAACCTACGCAATTTCACGCCCGAAGGCACTTTTCGGGCCTTTGCGGAGCACCTGCCGCGGCTGGCGGCCATGGGCATCAGCATCGTGTGGCTGATGCCGATTCACCCGATTGGGGCCGTGGAGCGCAAGGGCACGCTGGGCAGCCAGTACGCCGTGCAGGACTATTTCGGGGTGAACCCGGAGTTCGGCACCCTCGATGATCTGCGCTACCTCGTGCAAACCGCCCACGCCCTGGACCTTCGCGTGCTGCTCGACTGGGTGGCCAACCACACCAGCTGGGACAACCCGCTGGTGCAGCAGCACCCCGACTGGTACCAGCACGACGAATACGGCCGCCTCGTGCCGCCCGTGCCCGACTGGACCGACGTAGTAGCCTTCGACTACACCCAGCCCGGCCTGCGCCGCTACATGACCGACGCGCTGCTCTACTGGCTGCGCGAGGCCGACATCGACGGCTACCGCTGCGACGTGGCCGGCCTCGTGCCCACCGATTTCTGGGACGAGGCGCGCCTGGAGCTGGACGAGGTGAAGCCCCTGTTTATGCTGGCCGAGTGGGACGAGCTCTACCCCAGCGGCGGCCTCACCTGGGAGCAGTTCAACTCCGATACCAAGCTGCTGGAGCGGGCCTTCAACATGACCTTCGGCCTGCGCCTGCACTACCTGCTCGACCACATTGCCGAAGGCAAAGCCCCGCTGGCCGACATCGACGCGTACCTGGCTGCCGAGCGGGCCAAATACCCGCCCTCGGTGTACCTGATGCACTTCACCAGCAACCACGACGTGAACAGCTGGGACGGCACCGAGTACGAGCGGCTGGGGCCGCTGGCGTTGCCGTTTGCGGTGCTCACGGTGCTGCTGCCCGGCATGCCGCTGCTCTACACCGGCCAGGAAACCGCCCTCAACCGGCGCTTGCTGTTCTTCGACCGCGACACCATCGACTGGACCGAGCTGCCGCTGGAAAGCTTCTACACCAAACTGTTGCAGCTCAAGCGCCGCCACCCGGCCCTGCGCAACGGCGACGTGCTCAGCCGCCTGCGCCGCCTCCCCGGCCCCTCCAGCCTCTATGGCTTCCTGCGCGAAAAAGACGGCGCGGCCGTGCTCTGCGTCATCAATATCTCCGAAGAGCCCACGCCGCTCCAACTGCCCGCCGAAGCCGCCGGCACTTGGCTGGACGTATTCAGCCAGGTACAGCTGAAGCTGGAGGAAGGCGATACGCTGACCGTGCAGGGCCACGGCTGGCGCGTGCTGGAACGGGTGTAACGCCGTAGAGACGCAATATCTTGCGTCTCGTCGTTGAACGACCGACATTGAACGGCCGGAAGTACACTGGGTATTACCAACTGAACAGCATCAGCAACGACGAGACGCAAAATATTGCGTCTCTACTGCCCTACCTGCGCAGCACCTGGCCGCTGCGGGCGCCGGTGTGGCGGCCGTTGCGCACGGTCAGGCGGCCGTTTACCAGCACGTATTTCATGCCCTCCGAATACTGATGCGGCTGCTCGAAGGTGGAGCGGTCCTGCACGGTGGCGGGGTCGAACACCACGATATCGGCTACGAAACCGGGGCGGAGCAGGCCGCGGTCCGAGAAGCCGAAGGTTTGGGCGGGCAGGCTGGTCATGCGCCGGATGGCTTCTTCCAGGGTCAGCACGTGCAGCTCGCGCACGTAGCGGCCCAGCACGCGGGCATTGGAGCCGTAGCCACGCGGGTGCGGCACGCCCTCCTGCCACACCCGGATGCTGGCGTCGGAGGCCACCATGTTCTGCGGGTAGCGCATGATGTTCTGCACGTCGGTTTCGCTCATGCCGTGGAACACCATGCCGGCGTCGTGCTGCAGCACCAGATCAAGCACGGTAGCGGCTTCAGCGCGGGCGTTGTGCGGGCGGCCGCGGCGCTGGTTTATCTGCTCGATGCTGAGGCCGTTGTAGCTGGTGTCGGGTGGGAAGCTGGCCACTACGGCGTAGCTGAAGTGCCGGAGCTGGCGGCGTTTCAGGCGCTCCAGCAAGCTGGCTTCCACGGCGCGGCGCACAGCCGGGCGGGCCAGGCGGGCGCGCAGCGAGTCGCGGCCGTCCGCCTGCACGGCGTCGGGCAGCAGGGTGCTGAGGCTGGTGGAGCTGGCCGTGTACGGGTACTGGTCGATGGTGACGGCCTGGCCGCTTTGCCGGGCGGTTTCGATGCGGCTGAGCAGGTTGGCGGTGCGGCCCCAGTTCTGCTGCCCGCCCAGCTTGAGGTGCGAAATCTGCACCGGCAGATTGGCCTCGCGGCCGATGCGCAGAGCTTCTTCAATGGAATAGGTGACACTGTCGGTTTCGTTGCGCATATGGGTGGCGTAGAGGCCGCCGGCCCGGCCCGCCACCCGCGCCAGCCGCACCAGCTCCGGTGTGCGCGAGTACGTGCCCGGCACGTAAATCAGCCCCGACGACAAGCCCACCGCGCCGGCGCGCATGGCGCTGTCTACCAGGGCCTCCATCTGCCCCAGCTCCGCCTCCGACGGCGCCCGCCGGGCCCGGCCCATTACGGCCTTGCGCACCGTGCCATGCCCAATCAGCGAGGCCACGTTCACGGATAGCCGGGCGCTGTCGAGCGAGTGAAAGTAGCGGCGCAGGTCGGGCCGGGAGGAGCCGCAGTTGCCGGTCACGACGGTCGTCACGCCGTCGTAGAGGAAGTTGTCGGCGGTGGGCTGGCGCATTTCGTCGTCTTCGATGTGGGTATGCACGTCGATGAAGCCGGGGGCCACGGCCAGGCCGCGGGCGTCGAGCACGGTATCAGCGGGGTAGCTGGCCGGCAGGCGGCCCACGGCCACGATGCGGCCGTTGCGCACGGCCACGTCGGCCAGCGTCCAGGTGTTGCCGGTGCCGTCGTAGAGGCGGCCGTTGCGGATGAGAAAGTCGGCTTTGGGCGGCGTTTGGGCCAGCACGGTGTGGGCAAGCAGCAGAAGCAGGAAGGCGAGGCGCATGCAGCGAATGTAGCGCGAACCGTTGGCTTGGCGGTGTATCGTTGCTGATTAGGCTAGCGCTAGTTCCCCTGCTTTCCAAGGAGGGGCTAGGGATGATTGACAATCGTTGAACATCATCTAGTGCTAGTGCTAAAATCGTTCTATCGGCCATCAACCACCCCTAGCCCCTCCTTTCCAAAGAGGGGAACTAGCGCTAGCCTGATAAACTTACAGCCACTTCAGCTCCTGCAGAATGGCCTCCGTGACGGCGCGGCGGCTGGCGATGAACCGCGCGTCGTCAACCGGGCCGGGCTTGGGCTCCACGTTCAGGGCGAAAAAGGCGCGGCGGCCATCGGCGCGCTCCACCCAGCCTACCAGCCAGCCGTTGTCGGGGTTGGTGGCGGAGCGAAAGCGCCAGCCGGTTTTGCCGTAGAGCGTGTATTCCGGCGTTTTTTTCAGCACCAAGAGCTGCTTCACGGCACGCTGGTGGCGCTTCTCCACAGGCAGCGTTTCGGCCTGCAGGCGGCGCAGAAATGCCACCTGCTCGAACTGCGAAATGCGCGATTCGCCATCCAGCCAGAAGGTGTCGAGGGTGGCGGTTGCCACGGCCATGCGGCCGTAGCGCAGCCGCGGCAACCACTGCCGATACCGCTTCACGCCGATGCGTTGGGCCAGCTGCTGGTAGCAGGGCACGCACGACACGCGCAGGGCGCGGGCGTAAGTCATGTCCTCGTTCCACTGCGGGAAGCTGCGCTGCTGGCCGTCCCAGCGGCAGATGGTGGCCGTGTCGGGCAGCGCGCCTGTTTGCAGCCCGATGAGGGTGTTGGGGATTTTGAAGGTGGAAGCCGGCAGAAACGACTGGCGGCAGCGCGCCGGTTGGTAGGCCACGTACTGCCCGGCCGCCTCATCATACAGCAGAAACGAACCCTGCACGCCGTATTGGTCGAAGTGTGCCTGAAAGTTGCGCTCCGCTACCCTAGGCGCCGAAGGAGCCGCCAGCAGCCACAGACTCAGTAGAAATAGATATATCGGATGCATGCGGCGAAGATAGTGGCAGCCACTTTCCCGCTCAGACCAGCCGCTCGTTGCGGGCCGCCTTTTCCACGATGCGCATGATGCGCTGTCGGCGCGTTTCGGGGCGCTTGGCGGCGGCCAGCTGCTGCAGAATCTGCTTGCGGACACCGGGCGGGAAGGCCGCAAAATGTTGGCGAGCGGCCTCGTTTTCGGCGAAGGCGGCGGCCAGGTCGGGCGGCAGCTCCAGGGCATCTACCGCGTCGAGGGCGGCCCAGCTGCCGTCCTGTCGGGCCGCGTCGATTTTAGCCTGGCCGGCCGGGTACAGCAGGTTGGCCGCTTGCAGCGCCGCTACCCGCCGCTTGTTCAGCGCCGACCACACGCTGCCCGGCTTGCGCGGCGAAAAGTACAGCTGGTAGCACACGGCGTCACCTTTGCGCGGCAAGGAGTCAATCCAGCCGAAGCACAGCGCTTCCTCCACGGCCTCGGCGTAGTTGAGGTAGCCCGGGCCATGGGCTTTCTTGTAGAGCGTGAGCCAGATGCCGGTGGGCTGGGTGTGATGGGCCGCCAGCCAGGCCCGCCACGCCGGGCGGGTTACGGGGTCCAGCACGGGGAGCGTATCGAGTGCACGAGCCATATCCCGAAGATACGCGGGCCGCAACCATCGGCCGCCACGGCCGGTTATAGGACCCGGCATTATTTATTCGCCTTTCTTCGCAACCCCGCCTTTCCACTTCATCACTTGAAAAATATGCAACACCGTGAACTGGGCCGCTCCGGCCTGCAGCTGGCCCCGCTCGTGCTGGGCGGCAACGTGTTTGGCTGGACAGCCGACGAAGCCGCGTCCTTCCGGGTGCTCGACGCCTTTGTGGCCGGCGGCGGCAACGCCATCGACACGGCCAATATGTACTCGGCCTGGGCGCCCGGCCACCAGGGCGGCGAGTCAGAAACCGTTATCGGCAAGTGGCTGCAGCAGCGCGGCCGCCGCGACGACGTGCTTGTCTTCACGAAGGTGGGCATGCAGATGGGCGACGGCTCGAAGGGTTTGGCCAAAGACTACATCCGCCGCTCGGTGGAAGCCTCACTGCAGCGCCTGCAAACCGACTACATCGACTTGTACCAGAGCCACCAGGACGACGAAACGCTGCCCGTAACTGAGCCGCTGGAGGCCTACGCCGACCTCATAAAGGAAGGAAAGGTGCGCGCCATCGGGGCCAGCAACTTCTCGGCAAGCCGCCTGCGCGAGGCCCTGGAGGCCAGCACCCAGCACAGCCTGCCCCGCTACGAAAGCCTGCAGCCCGAATACAACCTCTACGAGCGCACCAAGCTGGAAACCGACGTGCTGCCGCTATGCCAAGAGCACGGCTTGGGCGTGATTCCGTACTTCGGGCTGGCCTCGGGCTTCCTCACGGGCAAGTACCGCACCGACGCCGACCTCGCCAAGAGCGTCCGCGGCAGCAGCATCGGCCCCAAATACCTCAACGACCGGGGCCGCCGCATCCTGGCCGCCCTCGACGCCGTGGTGGCCCGCCACGCCGGCGCCACGCCCGCCCAGGTAGCCCTGGCTTGGATTATGGCCCGCCCTGGCCTCACCGCGCCCATTGCCAGCGCCACCACCGCCGAGCAGGTGCAGGAGCTACTTGGCGCCACGGCCCTGCAGCTGAGCGCGGAGGATATGCGCGCCCTGAACGAAGCCAGCGCGTAGTAGCATAGAGTAATGGCTACTTGGCGCCACGGCCCTGCAGCTGAGCGCGGAGGATATGCGCGCCCTGAACGAAGCCAGCGCGTAGTAGCATAGAGTAATGAGTAGTTGGAAAGTGGCTGCTACGGTGTAGTTGCGGAAATAACACGTGGTAGTCCTGCACTTCCGCTTCGGCCATCGGCCAACGGCCCGCTGCCTCTCCTGAGGTGGCGGGCCGTTTTGCTGGCGGGGTTTCTGGACAAACACAGGGCCAATACCGGGACAAAGGCCGGGGCGGGCGGGCGGTTTTTTGCAGTAGTAGCGCAGGAATGCCTATTTTTCCCCCGCTTATTCTTTCCACTGCTGTTTTCGCACCTATCGGCACCCTCTCCCCCTGGTTTTTCTATGGCTGCTCCCATCACCTCCTCCATCCCCACCCCCACCGACACGCCGCCCGGCCAGGAAGCCCCGCGTTATACCTCGGCGCTGGCCTCACTCACCGTGCTGTTTTTTATGATGGGGTTTATTACCTGTCTGAACGATATCCTGATTCCGTACCTGAAGGCCATTTTCAACCTCTCCTACACCCAGGCCAACTTCATCAACCTGTGCTTCTTTGGGGCCTACTTCGTGATGGGTATTCCGGCGGGTAAGGCCGTGGAACGCCTGGGCTACAAAGGCGGCATGCTGCTGGGCTTCGTGGTGGCCGCCATTGGCGCTTTCTTGTTTTACCCCGCTGCCGAAAGCCGCTCCTATGGCTTGTTTCTGGGCGCGCTGTTTGTGCTGGCCACGGGCGTGGTGCTGCTGCAGGTAGCCGGCAACCCCTACGTAGCCATTCTGGGCCCGGCCAAATCGGCCCCGGCCCGCCTCACGCTCACGCAGGCGTTCAACTCGCTGGGCACTACCATTGCCCCGTTGCTGGGCTCGGCCCTCATTTTGTCGAACCTGCCTGACCTGGACACGGCAGCCTCTGCCGCCGCCATTGACGTGCGTGCCGTGCAGATGCCGTATCTGGCTATTGGCGGTGTTCTGCTTGTAATCAGTGCGTTACTCTTCATACTGAAGCTGCCCGTTATTTCGCACGCCCACACCGAAGACGTGCCCGGCCGCCGCGCCTGGCATTACCGCCACCTGGTGCTGGGCATGGTGGGCATTTTCGCCTACGTGGGCGGCGAAGTAGCTATTGGTTCGCACATTGTGAGCTACCTGCATTTGTCCGACGTAATGGGGCTGTCTCCTAAATCGGCTGGTGATATGGTGACCTATTACTGGGGCGGCGCCATGGTAGGCCGCTTCCTGGGGGCTTATCTGCTCAACAAGTTCAACCCCGGCCGCCTACTGGCCTTCAACGCCCTGGGTGCCGTGCTGCTGGTGCTGATTTCAGTGAGCACCACCGGCGAAGTGGCCATGTGGAGCCTGCTGGCCGTGGGTTTGATGAACTCCATCATGTTTGCCACCATCTTCACGCTGGCCGTGGCCGGCCTGGGCCGCCACACCCAGGAAGCTTCGGGCCTGCTGAACGTAGCCATTGTGGGCGGTGCCGTGGTGCCGCTGCTGTTCGGTTTGGTAGCCGATGCCAGCACCCTGCGCTGGGCCTTCGTGCTGCCCGTGCTGTGCTACGCCTATATTCTGTGGTACGGCATTTCGGGCCACAAGACCCGGGAGGCATAATATCAGCCCGCTTTTTTTCAGTGTATGCGCTCCGGGTTGGCGGCTTTTCAAGCAGCCGGCCCGGAGCGTTTGTGTCCTGTATTCTCTCATTTTCGAGTGCAACGAAGAATCCGGTGATAGTCGCTGGCTGGGTTTACTTAGCTTGCCCGCTGCCTCCACCTTGACACTTTCAACATCTGTTCCCCCCTCTGCTCCTGCCGTGAATCTGCGCCTGCTTTCGCTACTACTTCCCAGCCTGTGGCTGGCTTTCCTGACTCTGCCGGCCCGGGCCGCCGTGCGGCTGCCACGGTTGGTAGGCTCGCACATGGTGCTGCAGCGCAACGTACCGCTGCCGCTCTGGGGCTGGGCCGAGCCGGGCGAAGTGGTACGCGTAGCGTTCCGGGCAGCGCAGGCCCAGGCCACCGCCGGCCCCGACGGCCGCTGGCAACTCACGCTGCCAGCGCAGGCCCCGGGCGGGCCATTTGAACTGACAGTGCAGGGTTCCAACACGCTGCGCCTCACCGATGTGCTGGTCGGCGACGTATGGCTGGCCTCGGGGCAGTCGAACATGGAATGGGCGCTGCGCAACGCCGCCAACGGCCCCACCGAAGCTGCTGCCGCCCGCTTCCCCAACCTGCGGCTGTTTGCGGTGCCCAACCGCGCCGAGCTGCACCCCCAGGCCGAGCTGGCTGGCGGCGAGTGGCAGCCCTGCACGCCTGAGTCGGCGGCAGAGTTTTCGGCAGTGGCCTACTACTTCGGGCGCGACCTGCTGCGGCGCTACAACGTGCCGGTGGGCCTGATTGCGGCCGACTGGGGCGGCACCGTGGCGGAGGCTTGGGTCAGCGCCGAAGCGTTGCAGCAACTTCCTGATTTTCGGGCGTCGGTGGCGGCGCTGCAGCAGCAAAACAGCTCGTTTGCCGAGCAGGAAGCCGCCTACGCCGCGCGCCTGAATGCCTGGCAGCAAAGCCCCGCCGGCCAGGACCAGGGCCTGTTGCCCGGCCGCCCATCGTGGTCCGACCCTACTCTTTCTACCATCGACTGGCCCACCATGCCGCTGCCAGGCTACTGGGAAAACCGGGTACCGGCCCTGCACGACCTCGACGGCATTGTATGGTTTCGGCGCGACCTGACGCTGCCCGCCACGGCGGCTAGCCAGCCACTCGTCCTCACCCTGGCCAAAGTCGATGACCAGGACAGCACCTTCTTCAACGGCGTAGCCATTGGGGGCACGCGTGGCTACGACCAGTTGCGGCGCTACACGGTGCCGGCCGAGCTGGTGCGGGCCGGCCGCAACGTAGTGGCCGTGCGCGTCACCGACAACGGCGGCGGCGGCGGCCTTTGGGGCCAGCCCACCGACATGACAGCCGTGGTGGGCGGCCTCACGGTGCCGTTGGCCGGCACCTGGCAGTACCGTCTGGCTCAGGACCCCGACACCCGGCCCGCCAACACGCTGGCGGGCGGCCCCAACAACGCACCCACGGCCCTTTTCAACGGCATGATTGCGCCGCTGCTGCCGTTTGCGCTGAAGGGAGTTATCTGGTATCAGGGCGAAAGCAACGCCGACCGCGCCACGCAGTATCGCACGCTGTTTCCGGCCCTGATTGCAGACTGGCGGCAACGGTGGCAGCAGCCGGCCCTGCCATTTCTGTTTGTACAGCTGGCTGCTTATCAGCCCGACCCGCCCCAGCCGGCCACTTCGGCCTGGGCCGAATTGCGCGAGGCGCAGCGCTACGTTGGCCGCACGGTGCCGCACACAGCCATGGCCGTCGCGCTGGATCTGGGCAACGTCAATGACATTCACCCGCTCAATAAGCTGGACGTAGGCCGCCGTCTGGCGTTGGCCGCCCGCCGCCTGGCCTACGGCGAAACCACGCTGGTGGCCTCGGGCCCCACCGTGGTAGGCGTCGCGCCGGGCCGCGGCAGCCTCACGGTACGCTTCGGCAATGCTGGCAGCGGCTTGGTGCTAAAGCCGGCCGCTGACGCCGGCACTGGCCGCAGCAGCTTCGCCATTGCCGGGCCCGACCGGCGGTTTGTGTGGGCAACTGCCGAAGTACAGGGCAGCACCATCGTGCTGCGAGCGGCTGGCGTGCCCAATCCGGTGGCTGTGCGCTACGCCTGGGGCAACAGCCGCCCGGCTACACTCTTCAACAAACAAGGTCTGCCGGCCCCGCCGTTCCGGGCTGGCGAGTAAGGTTTCCTTGCCCCGGTGAAGCTGCCGGGAATTTCTGCGGGCGCAGGTTTTGTGGCGCGCAGACCTTGCAGCGCCGTACGCGGGCCGGTTGCGTGAACCGGAGGGAACATTGAGTGGCTGGCTGGTTATCAGCAACAGCTACCGATGGTAGCCCGGACCAGCAAACCGGTGCAATGCCCGTTATTGCCATCCTCTGTGCTTATTTCTGCTTGCTGCATGCCAATCCGCCTCGCCACGCCCGCCGACCTCGACCCGCTTTTTCAGCTATGGTGCCAGCTCATGGACCAGCACCAGGCTTACCATCCGGTGTTCGGCTACCATCCGGCAGCGGCGTTTCGGCTGAAGCAGGCGTTGCGGGAGCGGCTCCGCGAAACCCATACCCGCATTTTCGTAGCCGATGCCGGCCCTGACCCGGTGGTTGGGTTGCTGCTGGCTACCTACCAGACCGGCAACAGCGGTATGCACTATTTCCGGCGCGGGTACATCGCCGAAACCATTGTGGCTGCCAACTTTCGCGGGCAGGGTATTGGCCGGGCGCTGGTGACAGCAGCCAGAGAATGGCTGGTTTCGGAAGGCGCCGACCATCTGGAGCTGCAGGTGGCAGTACAAAATCCGGCGGCGCTGCGGTTCTGGCAGGCCCAGGGCTTCGGCGTGACCACGCAGCACCTGATGCTGCCGCTGCAGCCACCCCCGCACACGGCACCGGGCACTCAACTGTAGCGGCACTCCCTGCGTTAGGACCAGGGCCTGCTACTGGCCATCGTTCTGTTGTACGTCTATTATGCTTTTTCTTGCTGCCGATATCCAGCCCTTCGACTGGAACCGAATTTTACTTTCTGACGAAGCTCCGCCATTATTTCTGCTGGAGGTGGCGCTACGTTGCGTGCTCACTTACCTGATGATTATCGGGGCGCTGCGCGTGACCGGCCGGCGCGGGGTGCGGCAGCTGTCCATCTTCGAGCTGAGCATCATCCTGGCCCTGGGCTCGGCCGCCGGCGACGCCATGCTCTACCACGATACGCCGCTGCTACATGCAGCCGTGGTGTTTGGAGTGGTGTCGGGACTGTATCTGCTGTTCAACCGCCTCACCGAGCGGTTCCCGAAATTCTCCGACTGGCTGGAGGGCGCGCCGGTGCTGCTGGTAGAAGACGGGGAAATCAACCTGCCCAACTTCACCAAGCAAAACCTCACCCAGAAGGAGCTGTTCGGGGAGCTGCGGCTGCGCCAGGTAGAGCACCTGGGGCAGGTGCGCCGCGCCTACATCGAGGCCACCGGCGAGGTCAGCATCTACTTCTTTGCCGACGAGGACGTGCGCCCCGGCCTGCCCATCTGGCCCGAGCGCAAAACCGACAAGCGCCACCGCGTGGAGCAGGCCGGCCAGCACGCCTGCGCCTGCTGCGCCCACGTTCAGACGCTGGCCAAAGGCGAGCTGGCCCGCTGCGCCGTCTGCCGCCACGACGAGTGGATTCCGGCCTGCGACGCCAAGCGGATTGCGTAAGCGGCGTAGAGACGCAATATTTTGCGTCTCGTCGTTGCTGATGTTGTTTGGACTGTTCATCACCGCATCGTTCAACGACGAGACGCAAGATATTGCGTCTCTACCCCGCCCAGTCACTTTGTTTCCTTTCCTGCCATGCTGCCGCTGCTCCGCATCCACCACATTGCCATTATCGGCTCCGACTACGCCCGCTCCAAACGGTTTTACACCGAGGTGCTGGGGCTGCGCGTCATGCGGGAAGTGTACCGCGAGGCCCGGCAGTCGTGGAAGCTGGACCTGGCCCTGGGCGAGCAGTACGTTATCGAGCTGTTTTCCTTCCCCGAGCCGCCGTCCCGCCCCACCCGGCCCGAGGCCGCCGGCCTGCGCCACCTCGCCTTTGCCGTGTCGGACATTGAGGCCACCGTGCGCCACCTCACGACCCACAGCGTAGCGTCGGAGCCCATCCGCACCGACGAGTTTACGGGCCGGCGCTTCACTTTTATTGAGGACCCCGACGGGCTGCCGTTGGAGTTTTATGAGGTGTAAACCGAGCCGCGGTTGGTTGGAAATCGTAGAACGGCCCGGTTCCGGTGATTGGCCCATTGCCCGCCGCCCCCTACCTTGCCCCCATGATGCCCGATACCCCCGCACCGCTCCCCTACCTCATCATTGATTTCGACAGCACGTTTACCCAGGTGGAAGGCCTCGACGAGCTGGCCGACATTGCCCTCACCGGCCAGCCCAACCGGGCGGAAGTAGTAGCCGCCATCCGCGCCCTCACCGACCGGGGCATGAGCGGGGAGCTGAAGTTTTCGGAATCCTTGCGGGAGCGGCTGGCTTTGCTGCCGGCCCGGCGCGAGCATATCGGGCTGCTGGTGGAGCGGCTGAAGGGCAAGGTATCGGAGAGCATTCGGCGCAACCGGGGCTTCTTCGAGCAGTTTCCGGGCCGGGTGTACATCGTGAGCAGCGGCTTCCGCGAGTTCATTGAGCCGGTGGTGGCCGAGTTCGGCATCGACGCCGACCACGTGCTGGCCAACACCTTCACCTTCGACGCCGAGGGCCGCATTACGGGCTTCGACGCCAGCAACCCCCTCAGCCAGGACGGCGGCAAAATCCTGCAGCTGCGCCAGCTTGATTTGCACGGCCCTGTGTACGCCCTCGGCGACGGCTACACCGACTATCAGATCCGGGAAGCCGGCCTGGCCGACCGCTTCTACGCCTTCACCGAAAACGTGACCCGCGACGCCGTAGTGGCCCGCGCCGATGAAGTGCTGCCCTCCTTCGACGAATTTCTCTACCAGAACAAGCTCCCGATGACCCTTTCGTATCCCAAGAACCGCATCAAAGTCCTGCTCCTCGAAAACCCCGACCCGCGCGCCGCCGAGCTGTTCCGCCAGGAAGGCTACCAGGTGGAAAGCGTGCCCGGGGGCCTCGACGAGGACGAGCTGGCCGCCCGCATCGAAGGCGTGAGCATTCTGGGCATCCGGAGCAAAACCCAGGTGACGCCGCGGGTGCTGGAGGCCGCCAACCGCCTCATTGCGGTGGGCGCGTTCTGCATCGGCACCAACCAGATTGACCTCACCGGCTGCATGAAGAAAGGCATTGCCGTGTTCAATGCCCCTTTCAGCAACACCCGCTCGGTGGTGGAGCTGGCCCTGGGCGAAATCATCATGCTGGCCCGCCGCATCCCCGAGAAAAACCCCAAAATGCACCGCGGCGAGTGGGATAAGTCGGCCGGGGGCTCGTTTGAGGTGCGCGGCAAGAAGCTGGGCATCGTGGGCTACGGCAACATCGGCTCGCAGCTGTCGGTGGTGGCTGAGGCCATCGGCCTGCAGGTGCTCTACTACGATGTGGCCGAGAAGCTGCAACTGGGCAACGCCGTGAAGTGCCGCACCCTCGATGAGCTGCTGCAGCAGGCCGACATCGTGACCCTGCACGTGGACGGCCGCAAGGAAAACACCAACCTCATCGGGGCCCGCGAGCTGGCCCTGATGAAGCCCGGCGCGCTGCTGCTCAATAACGCCCGCGGCCACGTGGTGGACGTGCCGGCCCTGGCCGCCGTGCTCCGCTCAGGCCACCTGGGCGGCGCCGCCGTGGATGTGTTCCCCTACGAGCCCAAAACCAACCAGGAGAGCTTCGAGAGCGAGCTGCGCGACCTGCCCAACGTGCTGCTCACGCCCCACATCGGGGGCAGCACGGCCGAGGCCCAGCGCAACATTGCCGAGTTTGTGCCCGAGCGGATTATGCAGTACGTGAACACCGGTAACACCCAGCAGAGCGTCAACTTCCCCAACATTCAGCTGCCCGAGCAGCAGGCCCATCGCCTCATCCACATTCACCACAACGTGCCCGGTGTACTGGCCCGCATCAATAACGTGCTGGCCCAGCACCACGTTAACATCCTGGGTCAGTACCTGAAAACCAACGAGCACATCGGCTACGTCATCACCGACATCGACAAGCAGTACGCCCCCGAGGTCATCCAGGCCCTGCGCGACGTGGAGCACACCATCAAGTTTCGGGTGCTGTATTAGGGAGTATTGGGTTGTTAGATATGGGTAGCGAGTAAGCAATACTCATATCGAATGACTCATTTCTTCAGACTGAAAAAAACGACAAACGGCCGCTCCGAGCTTCGGAGCGGCCGTTTGCCGTCTGAGAGAGTACTGCTATTGGCGCACTACCCGTTGCGTAGTGCGCTGGGTAGCCGTGGTGAGCTGCAGCAGATACAGGCCGCTTTTCAGCTCCGGCAGGGCCGGCAGCAGCTGCGGAATTCCCGACAGCGGCAGCTTGGCCGCGTACACCGTGGCCCCGGTCAGCGTGGTCAGCGTAACCTGCGTAGGCTGCGCCTCGGTGCCGGCGGGCAGGGCCACGTACAGCTGCTGGCTGAACGGGTTCGGCGAGGCCGTACCGGCTGCCGGCGTGCTGCCCGAGCGGCGCACCACCACCACGGGCGACATATGCACGCTGCCGTCCAGGTCCTGCTGCCGCAGGCGATAGTAGCCGACAGCCAGGCTGCGGGCCTCGGCGGAGGCGTCGAGGTACTGGTAGCTGCGCGGGGCCGTGCTATTGCCGGCGGCTGGCAGCTGGGCTACCGGCTGGAAGGTGCGGCCATCGGCCGAGCGCTCCAACGTGAAGTTGTCGCTGTTCACTTCCTGGGCCGTGCTCCAGCGCAATAAAGCGCCATCAGAGGTAGTCTGGCCGTTGAATGCTTTCAGGACCACAGGCAGCGGAGCCGTGATGGTGGGGCTGGTGGCGGAGGTGCTCTGCTCATAGCGGAACACCGACCCATTAGCGTTGCCGATAAACAAATCCAGCAGGCCGTCGCCGTCCAGGTCCGTGACGGCGGGGGCCGCGTAGCCGTTCACATTGCTGGGATTGGTACCGGAGTTGCCCATGTTAATAACCGTGGCGGCCGTGCCGGCCGTGCTCAGGTCGCGCACGAAGGTGAACGTGGCGCGGTTCACAGCCGTCTGCGTGTACAGCTTCACGGCACCGGCCTGCGTGCCTACTACCAGGTCCAGCTTGCCGTCGCCGTCGTAGTCGGTCACCAGCGGCTTGCTTACGTCGCCCCCATCCAGCGGAGTGCCGTCGCCAAGCTTGATGGTGCCCAGGTCGGTGAAGCCGGCCGTGGTGTTGGCGCGGAGTGCGTTCTGCTCGTAGCGCCGGATGGTGCCGTCGTTGGCGCCCACCAGAATGTCAATCCGGCCGTCGCCGTCGAAGTCCGTGATGGTGGGCCGGGCATAGGAGCCGGCGTTGGCATTGGCCGTGCCCGCGGTTGTCACCAGGCCATAAGGATTAGAAAAGAGCGTGGACCCCGCGCCGAAGGTGAGAGCCCCGGCGCCGGTGCGGGCGGTCTGCTCATAAATCTGCACTTTCCCCAGCTCCTCGCCTACCAGAATTTCCTGCAGCCCGTCGCCGTCCAGGTCCGTGACGGTAGGCTTGGCGAAGTTGCCCACGTCGATAGTAGCCGAATTCGAGGAAAGGGTGAGCAGGGTCCCGGTGGTGCTGAACGCGCCGTTGGCGGCCGTCTGCTCATACACTATCATGGTGCCGTTGCCCTGCCCGACCAGCAGCTCCAGCCGGCCGTCGGCGTCCAAGTCGCAGACTACGGGCGTGGAAAAGTTGCCGGTAGCCGTCGTGCCAGTTGTCGCAGGAGTAGCCTGGGGGTAGTTCTGCGACGACGAAGTGCGCGTGATGCCCAGCTTGGTGGCGCTGACGGCCGTGCCGGCAGCCGTGGTAATGGCGAAGCTGCCCGAGCCGGCGGCAATCGGCACCGTGAAGCGCAGAACGGTGCCCGGCAGCAGCAGGTCCGACGTGGCCGACACCCGCTGGCCGTTCAGCAGCACGGACGTAAAATTCGTCAGGTTGGTGCCGGTGACGGTCACGGTAGAGCCGGGAGCCGCGTCGGTATTTGGCGTGAAGCTGGTGATGGTGGGGGCCTGGGCTAGGGCGGCGACCGGCAGCACCAGTGAAGCCAGAGTGAGCAGTGAGTAACCGGAGAGTAGAGCGAAGCGCATAGGTGCAGGGAATAAAGAGCGAAGTCAGAGCCGAGCCGCTGCTGCCCGGGAGGTCAGCTGGCGTTTCATTTTGACAAAGCTATTCCCACTATGAGCCTTCAACTGGCCGGTTTCGCCCAACGCCATCGTTTTGCGGTTGAACACCGGCCTTCTGCTTACCAGCCACCTGGCTGCCAGCCGATTTTTCTCATTCTGGGCCTATTCTCGCTGCCAGCGAGTTCAGCCAGTGCTACACCCTAAAGCCGTTCCCGCACCTGCGTCAGAATGCGCTCCATTTCGGCGCGCACGGGGGCGTCGTCGCCGGGCATGTTGTTGTTCATAAAGCTGAAGGCAAGCAGCCGGCCCGAGTTTGTGCGCAGGTAACCTACCAGGTTGTGGTTGTTGGTGAGGGTGCCGGTTTTGCCCCACAGCCACGGCCGGTCGGCCACCGGGCGGTAGCGGCGGCGCAGCGTGCCCTGGCCGCCACCGGCCGCCAGCAAGCTCAGCAGGCGCGCTTCGGGCACTTCCTGGTGCAGCTTCAGCAGCAGGCCGGTCATGGTGCGGGGCGTGATGAGGTTGAGGCGCGAGAGGCCGGAGCCGTCCACCCAGCGGGGCGCGTCGGGCAGGTCGGCGAGGTAGAGCTTCTGCATCACCCGGATGGGCCGGCGTGTGCTCAGCGAGTCGGGGCCGAGGCGGCTGGAACACAGCAGCAGCAACTGCTCGGCCAGGAAATTGTCGCTCACGCGCAGCAGGCGGCGGTACAGCGAATCGACGGGCAGGCCGTGTACCACGCGCACGCTGTCTTGGGGCCCGATGCGGAACGGCACTACCCCTACCGGGCGGCGCAGCGTATCCTGCAGCAGTTGCTGCAGCAGCGCGGGGCTGGTCCGGAATGGGGTTTCATCCACCCAGTTTTTCTGCGACGGAAACACCGTGAACCGGTTTTCCAGCTCGGCACGGCGCACGTGGTCGTCCTGGGGGTTGGGGGTACCAGCAGGCGCGGCCTGGGTGAGCGGGCCGAAGAAGCGCGGGTAGATGCGTGGCACGGCGCGGCCGGCCGTGCCATAGAAGCGCACCGTGTGGCCGTACACCGGGAAGGCGCCCCGCTCGGGCTGGTAGTAGTAGTTGTAGTCGTCCCAGGTCCAGCCGGGGCCGTAGGGCGCCACGCTGGGAATGGCGGCATAAAACAGCTTTTCGGGGCGGCTTTGCAGGAAGGTGAGGGCGCGGCGGCTGGGCACGTCGCCATGCAGCAGCGTAGGGTCGCCGGTGCCCCAGAAGATCAGGCTGTCACCGCGCACCACGTAGCGCAGGGCGGGCACCGAGTCTGAGAGCAGGTGCAGGCCGGCGTACACGCTCAGCAGCTTCATGGCGCTGGCCGGCGTGAAGTACTTGTCGGCGTTCAGCTCATACAGCTTCTCGCCCGTGGTGGCATCGGCCACACTCACGCCCACGTGGTGCTGGCGCAGCGCCGGCGAGGTAGTCACCAAAGCATCCAGCCAGGCCGGATTGGGGGCGCGGCGTGCCGGCACCGGAGCCTCAGATTGAGCGAAAACCCCGAGCGGTAGCAATACCAACCCGGCCAGCAGACGAAAAACGGATACGAACATAGGCCGCAAGATGCGCACGGAAATCAGCAGAACGGTTGCCGCCGGGCCAGCATTTTTCTGCCGACTGGCCGGGCCGGGCCTCCGCCCTGCCTCCACGTAGCCGCTTGCGTGGGTTGAGGGTGGTGTTACACTTTTTGCCTGAGCCATTACCCCAAAATAAACAACCTGCAACCCCGCCGGCCCGGTCGAATCTGCTAACTTTGTTTCCCGTTATGCCAGACCGAACCCCTACCCCCACGGCTGCAACGGCCAAGTACATTTTCGTCACCGGTGGAGTGACTTCCTCGCTGGGCAAAGGCATCATCTCGGCCTCGCTGGCCAAGCTGCTGCAGGCCCGCGGCTTCCGGGTCACCATCCAGAAGTTCGACCCCTACATCAACATCGACCCCGGCACGCTCAACCCCTACGAGCACGGCGAATGTTATGTAACCGACGACGGCGCCGAAACCGACCTCGACCTGGGCCACTACGAGCGGTTCCTGAACGTGCCCACCTCGCAGGCCAACAACGTCACCACCGGCCGCATCTACGACCACGTCATCACCAAGGAGCGCGAAGGTGCCTACCTCGGCAAGACCGTGCAGGTAGTGCCTCACATCACCGACGAAATCAAGCGGCGCATGCTGCTGCTGGGCCAGACCGGGCAGTTCGACGTGGTGATTACCGAAATCGGGGGCTCGATTGGCGACATTGAGAGCCTACCCTTCGTGGAATCGGTGCGGCAGCTGCGCTGGGATTTGCCCGAAAACAGCTCCCTCGTGATTCACCTCACGCTGCTGCCCTACCTGAAGGCGGCCGGCGAGCTAAAAACCAAGCCCACCCAGCACTCGGTGCGCGATTTGCGCAGCGCCGGCCTGCAGCCCGACATCCTGGTGTGCCGCTCCGAATACCCGATTCCGGCCGAGATGCGCCGCAAAATCGCGCTGTTCTGCAACGTCAACATCAACTCCGTTATCGAAAGCCTCGACGCCGACAGTATCTACTCGGTGCCGCTACTCATGCTCAAGGAGCACCTCGACGAGCGGGTTATCAAGAAGCTGAAGCTGCAGGGCGGCGCGGCTCAACCCGATCTGGACGTGTGGAAGGACTTCCTGGGCCGGCTGAAAAACCCCACCGAGGAAGTGACCATCGCGCTGGTAGGCAAGTACGTGGAACTGCCCGATGCCTACAAGTCCATCATCGAGGCCTTTGTGCACGCCGGCGCCCAGAACGAGTGCAAGGTGACCGTGCGCAGCATTCAGTCGGACCACCTGAGCGCCGAGAACGTGGCCCAGCAGCTGCACGGCGTGGATGGCGTGCTGGTAGCGCCGGGCTTCGGCGAGCGGGGTTTTGAGGGCAAGATTGCGGCCGTGAAATACGTGCGCGAAAACAACATCCCATTCTTCGGCATCTGCCTGGGCATGCAGGTGGCCGTGGTGGAATTCGGCCGCCACGTGCTGGGCTTGGCCGAGGCGTCGTCGACGGAAATGAATCCGCAGACCCCGCACCCAGTCATTGCCATGATGGAGGAGCAGAAAACCGTGACCCTGAAAGGCGGCACCATGCGCCTGGGCGCCTACGACTGCGAGCTGCGCCGCAACTCGAAAGCGGCCAAAGCCTACGGCCGCAACCACATCAGCGAGCGGCACCGCCACCGCTACGAGTTCAACAATGAGTACCTGAAGCAGTACGAAGCCGCCGGCATGATTCCGTCGGGCCTCAATCCCGACACCGGCCTGGTGGAAGTGGTGGAGCTGGCCAACCATCCGTGGTTTGTGGCCGGGCAGTTTCACCCCGAGCTGAAAAGCACCGTCCAGAACCCACATCCGCTGTTTGTTCGGTTTGTGAAGGCGGCTATTCAGTATAGAAAGGGATAAGTGTCATTGCGAGCAGAGCGAAGCAATCCTTCCTCTCGTGGCAGCCCCAACCCTAGCAGACAAGCCCTCCGGCATTAGTGTACCAACCTAATGCTGGAGGGCTTGTTGCTTAATTTGGGCTCACACCTTTTAGAGGAAAGATTGCTTCGCTCCGCTCGCAATGACAGAAACTTGCCTGCCAAAAAAGCCGACCAGCAAATATTAACCTGACAAGTCCGACCTTTGCGGCAGCGTTGCCGGATTTTTGCGGGCGGCGCCCACTCACGCATTCCTCTTTTTGCCCTCATCTTTACCTGAATGGACAGAAATTCAGCAACCGGCCTGTTTTTGATAGCGGCCTTGCTCCTTGTCTACCTGTATTTCTTCAAGCCTGAGGCCCCGAAGGAAACACCTGCCGACAAGCCCACCTCTGCCGCCGCTGCCCGGCCCGGCACCCCTGCCGCCGCCGCCGTAGCCGCTCCGCTTGATTCGGCTGCTGCCGCCCGCACGCTGGGCGCCTTTGCCGGCGCCGCCATGGGTACTGCCCAGCAGACCCAGCTGCAGAACGGCAACCTCACCGTAACCTTCTCGTCGAAGGGTGGCCGCGTAGAAGCCGTGCGTCTCAACAAGTACAAGACGTTCTTCGGCAAGCCCCTGGATTTGCTCGACGCCCAGAGCGCCCAGATTGACACCAAGTTCCGGACCACCACGGGCCAGACCGTGCGCCTGTCGGATCTGTACTTCCAGCCGACTGCCGCCCAGCCGTTTGCTGAGGGCGACAAGAAAGGCCAGCGCCTGAGCTTCGTGGCCAGCGCGGCCGGCGGCCAGATCGAGCAGGTATATACGCTGTTCGACAACTCCTACGAAATGGGCTACGACCTGCGGTTTACGGGCCTGCAGCAGACCATGTCGCAGGAGCCGCTCACGTACACGTTCGTGGACCGCGTGCGCCAGACCGAGCAGGACGTAAAGCAGAACCGCAACCACACCACCATCAACCACTACCTCGTGGACGATGAGCACGGCGCCCTGACCGAAGCCTCAGAGAAACCTGAGGAACTGGACATTGCGGAGCCGCTGAAGTGGGCTGCCCACAAGCACGACTTCTTCGTGGCCGGCATCATCGCCCAGGACAAGTTCTCGAACGGCAAGTTCAACTCCACGGTGGACCTGGCCGATACCACGTTCATCAAGACCCTGAGCACCACGCTCAGCATCCCGGCCGCCGACGCGCAGCAGGGCAAAGCCAGCTTCCGCTACTACTTCGGGCCCAACTCGCTGCCCATTCTGCAGGACGTAACGCCGGGCTTCGACCGCAACGTATTTCTGGGCTGGGGCTTGTTCCGCTGGGTGAACCAGTTCCTGATTCTGCCCGTGTTCCACACGCTGGAGAAGTTCATCAGCTCCTACGGTATTATCATCGCGCTGCTTGTAGTGCTGATCAAGCTCGTGACCTGGCCCTTGACCTACAAAACGTATGAGTCGCAGGCCAAGATGAAGGTGCTGAAGCCAGAAATCGACGCCATCAAGGAGAAGGCCGGCGACGACCAGATGAAGGTGCAGCAGGAAACCATGAAGCTGTATTCCAGCTTCGGGGTGAGCCCGCTCAGCGGCTGCATACCCACGCTGCTCACCATGCCGATTCTGTTTGCCATGTTCCAGTTCTTCCCCAACGCCATTGAGCTGCGGCAGGAGCACTTCCTGTGGGCCAAAGACCTGAGCACCTACGACGACCTGATCCGGCTGCCGTTTGAGGTGCCGTTCCTGGGCAACCACATCAGCCTCTTCACGGTGCTGATGACGCTGTCCACGCTGCTCATGACCTGGCA
This sequence comes from Hymenobacter sp. APR13, assembly GCF_000737515.1. Taxonomy (NCBI): domain Bacteria; kingdom Pseudomonadati; phylum Bacteroidota; class Cytophagia; order Cytophagales; family Hymenobacteraceae; genus Hymenobacter; species Hymenobacter sp. APR13. Next base: position 3,233,748 of record NZ_CP006587.1, on the reverse strand, counting down.
GAGCAACCAGATGAACCCGGCCGCCATGCAGGGCCCGATGAAGTTCTACAGTTACCTGATGCCGGTGGTGTTCATGTTCGTGCTCAACAGCTTCGCTTCGGGCCTGACCTGGTACTACTTGGTGTCCAACTTGGCTACGCTGGGCCAGCAGGCCCTCACGCGCCGCTTCGTGGACGACACCAAGATCCGGGCGCAGCTGGAAGCCAACAAGGTGAAAAACAAGGACAAGAAGCCCTCCGGCTTCGGTGCCCGCCTCCAGGACGCCATGCGCGCCGCCCAGGAGCGCGACGCCGCCACCAACCGCTCCGCCAGCTCCGACCCGGATGCTGACGCCGGCACCTCGGCCACGGTAGTCCCCAAGCCGAAAAAGCCAACCCGCCGTTCGTAGTCTGACCCGACTCCGGCAACCTGAAAGGCCTTCTGCTCCGTGTAGAAGGCCTTTTTGCTTGTCCAGGAAGGTTGGCTGGCGAATTGGTGCGCTTTTTGGAACTTGCCCCACAGCAACCCTCCCCTTTTCTTTACCTCCATGCGCCATTTCCTTACGCTTTTGCTGGCCGCTTCGCTTTGCGGCTGCGCCGCCCAAGCCCAGCAAGTACCCAAGCCCGCCAAAAAGGCCACGGCCGCCAAAAAGCCTAAAAAGCAGAAGTCCAAAGCCGCCGCGCCGGTGGAAGCGGCGCCGGCCATCATCTTCAGCCGCACGCCCTGCCTGGGCCGCTGCCCGCACTACACCGCCTCCATCTACCCCGATGGCCGCGTGCAGTACGAAGGGTTCCAGCATGCCCCGCTGGAAGGTAAGCGCGAGTTTAAAATCTCGGTTTCCACGGTGAACACCATCCTGTTTCAGGCCCGGGAGATGAACTTCGCCAAGCTGCCCAAAACCTACTCCGACGGCGCCACCGACCTGCCCGCCACCAGCCTCAGCATCCGGCAGGCCGAAGGCCCCGCCACCGCCGTATCCGTCGAGTCGGGTGCCCCCGCCGAGCTCACCAACCTGCTGCGCTACGTAGAGAAGCAGATTACCGACGGCCTGGGCGTCACGGCCGACCAGTAGTGGCCTGCTCCTCTAGTTTTTTCTGGACCTGAATGAAACCTCTTCAGCACCCTGCGTTATGCGTCGGCACCTGTTTCGCTCCCTTGCGCTTTTTGCCCTACTGCTTCCTGCTATGTGGTGCCCGGGCCAGAGCCGGCGGAAACCGGCTGCACCTGTAGCCAAGCGGTTTCAACCTGCCTGGGTAACTATAAGCCAAGATGCTGCTTCAGGAACAATACCCGGTTTCGCGGCTAAGCTTTTCCGTACGGGGCACGTTGCCTACTGCACCAGTAAGGGCTACGTGTATTTGTATGCGCTGCCCGACACCGCTTCGCAGCGGCTTTGGCGACGCATCGATGCGTTGCCGGACGCGGCATTCCGCTCATACGAACCTGAGTACCCCACTGACGGCGGCGCCTACTATTTGCGGCGCGACCATGGCCCGCAACGTACGCTCCGGGCTGTTTACATGCTACCCCGTCACGCGCCGGTGGTGGCGGCCCTGCACGAGCAGTTGCAGCGGGCACTGCAGCCGCCTGCGGGCGTTGCGCCCCGCCCACCCCTGGTGCGCACTCCGCAGACTACCGTCGCCGAGCTTTTTCCCTGCTCGTTTTAAGCATTCAGCTAAAAGCACCTTTACAGAAAAGCCCCCGGCGTTAGGTTGTTGACCTAGTGCCGGGGGCTTTTCTATTCATTCAGGCGGAGTAGCTGCGCTGCACTTCGATTGCTTCGCTCTGTTCGCAATGCCAGCTACTGCTTGCGCACGCGCTCCAGTACCAGCTGGTTCATAGGGTTGGGCGTGAGGCCGCGCACGTTGTTTTGGGTGAGGCGCACCACTTCGTCGTAGTACACGGCCACCACCGGGCACTCCTCCACGATGAGGCGGTCCATCTGGCGGTAGAGCTCGTAGCGTTTTTCGGTGTTCTGCTCCAGCTTGGCCTGCTCGTAGAGGCGGTCGTAGGCGGGGCTGCGGAAGTGCGTTTTGTTGGGGCCGGCGGGCGCGAAGTTCTTGCTGTAGAACAGAGCCAGGTAGTTTTCCGCGTCGGGGTAGTCGCCGAGCCAGCTGCGGGTGAAGAAGGCGGCGCGGCCGTTGTCGATCAGTTCGCCGTGGGCCGCGCCCTGGTTCACGTCGATTTCCACCTGCACGCCCACTTCGGCCCACTTTTTCTGGTAGTACTCGCAGTATTCCTTGGTTTCGGCCACGGTGCTCAGGCGCAGCTTCAGCGGCTTGCCGGGCCCGTAGCCGGCGGCCTTCAGCAGCGCCCGCGCCTTCTCGGGCTGGTAGGTGTAGCCGGGCACCAGCGCGGCGCTGAACGAGGGCAGCGAGGCCGGCACGAAGCCCGAGTTGCCGGGCTTGCCCACATTATTGAGGAAGTAAGCCAGAAACTCCGGCTTGTTGAGGGCGTAGTTCAGGGCTTGGCGCACGCGCTTGTCGCGCAGGGCGCGGCCGGTTTCGGCGTTGTCGCCGCGCAGGTTGGCGGGGTCCTGCTGCATGCCTAGGTATTCGGTATTCAGGTAAGGCACCTTCTGCAACTGGAATTTGCCCTGAAAATCCTCCCGCACCGTGCCATCGGGGTACATGATCAAGTCGCGGGAGCCGCTGCGGATGCCGCTCAGGAAGTCCAGCTTACCCTGCATGAAGGTCAGGAACTCGGTTTTGCGGTCCTGAATGAAGCTGATCTGCACGGCATCCAGGTACGGCAGCGGCTGGCCCTGGGCGTCTTTCTTCCAGTAGTTGGGGTTGCGGTGGTAGATGATGGCGTTGCCCTCGTCCCACTGCTTGAACACAAACGGCCCGGTGCCCACCGGATGCTCCCGGAAATCCTTGCCGTACTTCTGCACGGCTTCGCGCGGCACCACGTAGGCGTAGGGCATCGTCAGGATGCCCAGAAACGGAATGAACGGCTCCCGCAGATGAATGCGCAGCGTGGAGTCATTCATGGCCACAAACGCCGTATCCGACGGCTCGCCGGCACTAGTTTCCAGCACCTTGCCCCGGAAAATCCAGCCACCGGGGCTGGCCGTGGGCCCATCGAGCAGGCGCTTGAAGCTGTACACGAAGTCCTGGGCCAGCACGCGCCGGCCCTTGCCGCCGGCAAATACCGCGTCGTCGTGGAAGTGCACTTCGGGCCGCAGCCAGAACGTGTAGGTTTTGCCGTCGGGCGATATTTCGTAGCGCCGGGCCACGCTGGGGCTGGGCCGCAGGCTGTCGTCGAGGGCAACGAGGCCGTTGTAGAGCTGGGTGACGGCCCAGGTGTTGGCTTGGTTGCGGGCAAAGGCCGGGTCCAGCGAGGTCAGGCTCTCGGGCTGATTGTAGCGGAAAACGCGGCGCGCGTCGGTGGCTGGTGCGGGGCTCTGGCAGGCGGCCAGCCCCGTAAGCAACAAGAAAACAGCAGCAGTAGCGAGGCGCGAAATCGGGAGCATGAGAAAGGCGGAATCACGTATATTTGCAACAAAGGTATCCTGTCTGGCCGTTGCGCCCTGCGCCCGGCTTGCCGCTTTCCGCTCTTTATGCATCTCACCTATTACGGCCACTCCTGCTTTCTGCTTGAAACCGGGGGCAGCGCCCTGCTTTTCGACCCGTTCATCCGTCCGAACCCTTTGGCCAAAGACGTGGACGTGGACAGCATCAAGGCCGATTACATCCTGCTCAGCCACGGCCACGCCGACCACGTTGCCGACGCCGAGGAAATCGGCAAGCGCACTGGCGCCGACTTCGTGGGCATGGCCGAAGTGGTCGGCTGGTTCGGGGCCAAGGGCCTGAAAGGCACCTATGGCATGAACCTGGGTGGCACCGTGAAACTGCCCTTCGGGACGGTGAAAATGGTAGCGGCGGCCCACTCCAGCTCCATGCCCGATGGCTCTTATGGTGGTTTGGCGGGCGGTTTTGTGATTGAAGCTGAAGGCAAAACCTGCTACTTCGCCGGCGACACGGCCCTCACCTACGACATGAAGCTGATTGCCGAGCGCCACACGCTGGACTTCGCCATTCTGCCCATCGGCGACCACTACACCATGGGCATCGACGATGCGCTGACGGCAGCCGACTGGGTTGGCGCGTCCAAGGTCATCGGGATGCACTACGACACGTTTCCGCCCATCACAATCGACCAGGCACAGGCCCGGGCCAAAGCCGAGCAGGCCGGCAAGGAGCTGGTGTTACTGCGCGTTGGCGAAACCATTACTTTGTAAAGTTGTCAGGGGCAAGCTTCTGCGCACAGATTTATTAGTTCGGGATTCGCTCCCCGCACCAGCCTGCCGCACAAACCAACAACTGACAACTCCCAACTGACAACTACTTGAAATGGGCAAAATTATTGCGGTAGCCAACCAAAAGGGCGGCGTGGGCAAAACCACCTCTTCGATCAACCTGGCGGCCTCGCTGGCCGCGCTGGAATATCGGACCCTGCTGGTAGATGCCGACCCGCAGGCCAACGCCACTTCCGGCGTGGGCTTCGACCCGAAGGATATCCAGAACAGCATCTACGAGTGCATGGTGGATGGCATCAATGCCCAGGATATCATCCTGCAAACCAACATCCTGCCCCACCTCGACCTGATGCCCTCCCACATCGATCTGGTAGGTGCTGAGGTGGAGATGATCAACCTGCCCAACCGGGAGGAGAAGATGAAGGACGCCCTGCGTCCGCTGGCCGATCAGTACGACTTCATCATCATCGACTGCTCGCCGTCGCTGGGCCTCATTACGGTGAATGCCCTCACGGCCGCGCACTCCGTGATAATCCCGGTGCAGTGCGAGTACTTCGCCCTCGAGGGCCTGGGCAAGCTGCTCAACACCGTCAAGATCATCCAGAGCCGCCTCAACGAGAACCTGGAAATCGAGGGCATCCTGCTCACGATGTACGACGTGCGTTTGCGCCTCAGCAACCAAGTGGTAGAGGAAGTGAAGCTGCACTTCCAGCAGCTGGTTTTCGATACCATCATCCCGCGCAACGTGAAGCTGAGCGAGTCGCCAAGCTTCGGCATCCCGGTTATTCTGCACGACGCCGAAAGCAAAGGCTCCATCAGCTACCTCAACCTGGCCCGCGAAATCGTGGAAAAGAACGTGGAAGCCGCCGGTACTTCTGAGTCGGCGGAGGATGCGGCTGCGTAGCGCTCCAACAGTTTTTTTGAAAACGGCCGGTGAAATTCACCGGCCGTTTTCGTTTGCGCGTTGCCTGTAGCGCGAAGCCTTTGCATCGCGCATCGTTGCGCAGCAAACATTGGGTTGGCGTAATGCTATCCGCTTGGCAACACGCGAAGCAAAAGCTTCACGCCGCAGATATACTTTGTAGAGCAGCTGAGCGTTCCACGATTTTTACGGGGCGTGGAACATTTTTCTGTCGCCTTCCCCCGCGTTTGTGTATTTTTGAATCCCGCTGCCTGGCGCCTGTGCCGGGAAGCACTTTGCAGGTATGTCAGAGAAGCAAGAAGAGAAATCCGTTCCGGCTGCGCTTCCCGCAGCGGTAAAGCGCAAAGTCGGAGGCTTAGGCCGCGGCCTCAACGCCCTGATTGAAGGCAGCTACGAGAAAAAGAGCGACCGGCTGGGCCTAGTGCCGCACCCGGTGAACTCCGTCGGGCTGATTCCGGTGGGCCACATTGAGGCCAACCCCTACCAGCCCCGCACGCACTTCGACCAGGAGGCACTGCAGGAGCTGGCCGAGAGCATTAAGGTGCAGGGCATCATCCAGCCCGTAACGGTGCGCCAGATCGGGACCAACGCCTACCAGCTCATTTCGGGGGAGCGGCGTCTGCAGGCCTCCAAGCTGGCCGGCCTCGATACCATTCCCGCCTACATCCGGAAGGCCGACGACCAGCAGATGCTGGAAATGGCCCTCATTGAGAACATCCAGCGCGAAAACCTCAACGCCATTGAAATTGCGTTGAGCTACCAGCGCCTCGTGAGCGAGTGTAACCTCAAGCAGGAAGAGCTGGGCGACCGGGTGGGCAAAAACCGCTCGACCGTCACCAACTACCTACGCCTGCTCAAGCTGCCGCCTGACATCCAGATCGGGCTGCGCGACACGGCCATCAGCATGGGCCACGCCCGCGCCCTGATCAGCGTGGACAACCCCGAGCAGCAGCTGGACCTGTTCCACCGCATCGTGGCCGAGGAGCTGTCGGTGCGGCGCGTGGAGCAGCTGGTGCGCGCCGGCCTCAACCCCGCCACCAAGCCCGACGCCGCCGACGCCAAAGCCCCGCAGGACGCCACGCCGCAGGTGCCGGTAGCGGAACTGCGCCGCACCGAGCGCCACCTCACGGAGCGTTTCGGCAGCCGCGTTATGGTGAAGCCCGGCCCCCAGGGGCGCGGCGAAATCAAGATTGCCTTCGACTCGGTGGAAGATATGCAGCGCATCCTGCACATCCTGCAGCCGGCTTAACCCCACGGGCATGACCTCGCGTTTTCGTACTCTGGCCCTGGCCGCTGCTGCGCTCCTTCTGCCGCTGCTGGCCTCTGAGGCGCATGCCCAAACCTCCGGCACCGATGTGGCCCCGACGGCCGTCACGGCTGGGTCGGATTCGGCGCAGGTTACCACCATCGTGGTACCGGATTCGGTGCGGCGGACGGCGCGGCTGTTTGGGCTGAAGATGACCAAGCCCACCAAGGCCGGGCTGCTGTCGGCGCTGCTGCCGGGGGCGGGCCAGCTGTACAACGGGCGCTGGTGGAAGGTGCCGCTGGCCGTAGGGGCCGTGGGGGGCACCGTGTACGGTGAAATCCGCTATCAACAGCTTTACACTGAGTTTGCCGACGGCTTCAACGCCCGCACCGACGGCGACCCTAACACCGTGGACACCGGTCCTAATTCCAGCAAACTCCGCTCTTCTGATGAGGTGAAGCGTAATCTGAACCGATTTCGCACCCAGCGCGACACCTTCTTGGCTTACATTGCGCTGGCCCACGCCGTGCAGATTCTCGACGCCGTAGTGGAAGCCCACCTGCGCGACTTTGACATCAGCGACGACCTGAGTGTGCAGTGGGAGCCCTCCGTGCTGCGGATGCCTACGCTGGCCGCCGCCCCCGGCGTCAGCCTGACTTTAACCTTTAAATAAATGGCCAAACGGCTGGATCACTGACTGGCTGATTGTGGGGGCCGCTGTGCTCACCCTCTCACCTATCCAGTAAATCATCCACCCAGTAAGCCATTCAACCATTCAACATGAGACTTCTGCTGATCGGCTACGGCAAAATGGGCCGCGCTATTGAGGCCCGCGCCGTAGCCTGTGGCCACGAGGTGGTGGGCATCATCGACCCCTCCAACCCCAAGCTGAGCATTTCCGACTTCACCCCGGCCACCGTTGATGCGGCCATCGAGTTTACGCACCCCGACGCGGCCTTTGCCAACGTGCAGGCCTGCCTGCGCCAGCGTATTCCCGTAGTGTGCGGCTCTACGGGCTGGCTGCACCACTTCCAGGAGGCCGTGGAGCTGTGCCAGCAAACCGACGGCTCGCTGTTCTACGCCTCCAACTACAGCGTGGGCGTGAACCTGTTCTTCCACTTCAACGAGTACATCGCCACCAAAATGCACCAGTTTGGCGGCTATGATGTGCAGGTGCGCGAAATCCACCACACCCAGAAGGTGGACCAGCCCAGCGGCACGGCCCTGACGGCCGCTGAAGCCATTCTGCGCCACTTCCCCAGCAAAACCATCTGGCGCAACGAGCCCGCCCAGCAGCCCGAGGAGCTGGCCGTGCTCAGCGAGCGGACCGGCGCGGTGGTAGGCACCCACATCGTTACGTACTCTTCCGAAGCCGATACGCTGGAGCTCAAGCACGAAGCCCACACCCGCGACGGGTTCGTGGACGGCGCGTTGCTGGCGGCCGAGTGGCTGCCGGGCCACCAGGGCGTGTTCGGGATGAAGGATCTGCTGGGGCTGTAGAAAATGTAGCATAAGCTTTAGCTTGTGCCGTCGTTCTCCTTCCGGGCAGTCCTGCCGGAACCCTCAATAGTCCTTATCTTTATCTTTCCGGCACAAGCTGCAGCTTGTGCTACATTTCTCGCTTCACGATCATGGCCGTACAACAGTCCTGGGAAGAACGCATGAAGGCGGCTTCCGCTTCCAGCAAACCCGTTAATGCCCGCAAAAAAGGCTTCTTCCGGGAGTGGGGCGACGCCATTCTGTTTGCGGTGGTAGCCGCCACGCTTATCCGCTGGGCCACGTTTGAGGCCTACACCATCCCGACGCCCTCCATGGAGGACTCGCTGCTGGTGGGCGACTACCTGTTTGTGAGCAAGCTGCACTACGGGGCCCGCACGCCCCAGACGCCGCTGCAGATTCCGCTCACGCACCAGACGCTGTGGGGCTCCGGCATCAAGAGCTACTCCGATGCCATTCAGCTGCCCAGCTACCGCCTGCCGGGCTTCTCGGAAGTGAAACGCGGCGACGTGGTGGTGTTCAACGTGCCCTTCGAGAGCCAGCACCCCGCCGACCTGCGCACCAACTACATCAAGCGGTGCGTGGCCGTGGCCGGCGACGTGCTCGAAATCAAGGATACGCAGGTGTTCATCAACGGCAAGCCGATGACCAACCCGCCGCAAAGCCAGAACCGCTACTTCCTGCAGGTGCCTCAGCCCAACGACGACCTGTACAAGGCCTTCCAGGACCAGCACGTGACCAATTTCAACCGGCCCGATGGCAAGCCGGAGCCGATTTTCGGCACGCAGGAGCCGATGTTCATGATTGACGCCACGCCTGCCACCGCCGACTTCTTCCGCAAGCAGCCCTACGTGAAGGCCGTGGTGCAGGACAAGGCCGAAGCCGGCCAGCCCGAAGCCGACGTGTTCCCGAACAACCCCGACTATCCGCAGAGCACGCCCCAGCCCCTCAACCTCTGGAACAAGGACAACTACGGACCGCTGCAGCTGCCCAAAGCCGGCCAGACCGTGCAGCTGACGCCCCAGAACACGCCCATGTACCAGAAGATCATCATGCGCTACGAGCACAACGAGGGCGTAACGATGGCCAACGGCGTGCTGCTGCAGAACGGCCAGCCGCTGAAGAGCTACACCTTCAAGCAGGACTACTACTTCATGATGGGCGACAACCGCCACGACTCGCTGGACTCGCGCTACTGGGGCTTCGTGCCCGCCGACCACATCGTGGGCAAGGCCGTGCTGATCTGGATGTCGGTGGACCCCTACGCCGACTTCCTGCACAAAATCCGCTGGAACCGCCTGTTCAGCACCGTCGATTAACTGTCATTGCGAGCAGAGCGAAGCAGTCCTTCCTCTCTAAGCGCGACACTTTCCTTACAGCAAAGCCCTCCGGCGTTAGTGTGCTACACTATTGCCGGAGGGCTTTCTGCTTATAGTTGCTTGGAGCTTGGAGAGGAAGGATTGCTTCGTCGTGCCTCCTCGCAATGACAGCAGTTTACCAGACTATCGGCTCCAGGCCGTGCTGCTGGAGGTAGGCGTTGGTTTTGCTGAAGGGGCGGGAGCCGAAAAAGCCGCGGTCGGCGGCATAGGGCGAGGGGTGGGCCGATTTGAGGATGAGGTGCTTGCGGGCGTCGATCAGCTCGGCCTTCTTCTGGGCGTAGGCGCCCCACAGAATGAACACCACGTGCTCTTTTTCCTCGGATACCTTCTGAATAACAGCATCGGTGAACTGCTCCCAGCCGCGCTTCTGGTGGCTGGCAGGCTCGCCGGCACGCACCGTGAGGGTGGCGTTGAGCAGCAGCACGCCCTGCTCGGCCCAGCGGTCGAGGTTGCCGTTGGGCGCCGAGGGCGTTTCCGGAATGTCGGCCTGCAGCTCCTTGAAAATATTCTGCAGCGAGGGCGGCGTCCGGATGCCGTCGGCCACCGAGAAGCTGAGGCCGTGGGCCTGGCCCTTGCCGTGGTAGGGATCCTGGCCCAGAATCACCACCTTCACCTGCGGCAGCGGGCAGGCATCGAAGGCGTGGAAGATCTGCGGGCCGGGCGGATACACGGTGGCCGTGGCGTACTCGCCTCGCACAAAGGCAATAAGATGCGGAAAGTACGGTTTCTCAAATTCGGGCTGTAATACTTTGCGCCAGCTCTCTTCTATCTTTACATTCATCCTCTGGAAAAATTATTTTGCGGGGTAAGTACGCCATCCTGGTGGCCGGCTGCGTAAATAAACCAATTTCTGTCCTCGTCTGTTAGTCTCACCCACACCCGCACAGCAGCCATGAATACGACCACTACGCAGGGCGTCACCGTGAGCGTCACGACCAATTACCTGCCCGACTACTCCAGCCCCAGCCAGGAGCATTACGTGTTTGCCTACAAGATTGATATTCGCAACAACAGTGAGTACACCGTGAAGCTGCTGCGCCGCCACTGGTATATCTACGACGCCAACGGCGTGGTGCGCGAAGTGGAGGGCGACGGCGTGGTAGGCCAGCAGCCCGTGCTGGAGCCCGGCGAGGCCCACCAGTACGTATCGGGCTGCAACCTCAAGTCGGGGCTGGGCAAGATGCGCGGCACCTACGACATGGAGCGGCTGGCCGACGGCAGCACCTTCGAGGTGGAAATCCCCGAATTCACGCTTGTGGTGCCGTACCGCCTGAACTAGCGCTTGCTGATTGAATAAGCAGAACGTCATTCCGAACGGAGTGAGGACTCTCGCTGGTCTGGTAGAATCATTTACCCAGCCTGCCAGATTCCTCACTCCGTTCGGAATGACGTTCTTTGCCTTTGGTATCAACTACACTCTGTTTTGGTCTTTCAGGCTCTCAGCTACCTTCGGTTTCTCGCGCGCTCCGGCAACACCCACGGCCTGCACTCGCCCTTCGTGTTCGGGCTCTACGCTTACGTTATCAACCACAGCGGGCAGTTTGCGGCGTTTGAGGCCATTGAACAGCGGCGCCAGCAGCTGCAGCGCAGCCCCCAGACCATTCAGGTGCGCGACTTTGGGGCGGGCTCCCACACCGGCGCGGGCCGGCAGCGCCGCCTGCAGGACATTGCCCGCACGGCCGCCAAGCCGCGCCCACTGGCGCAGCTGCTGTTCCGGCTGGTCAACCACTTCCAGCCGCGCACCATTCTGGAGCTGGGCACCTCGCTGGGCCTCACCACCGCCTACCTGGCCGCGGCCGACTCGCGCAGCCGCGTGCTCACGTTTGAGGGCTGCCCGGCCACGGCCACCGTGGCCCGCGAAACCTTCGCCCAGCTGGATCTGCGCAACATCGAGCTGGTGGAAGGCAACCTCGACGACACCCTCGCCCCTGCCCTGGCGGCGCTGCCGGCCCCGCTGGATTTCGCCTTCTTCGATGGCAACCACCGCTACGAGCCCACGCTGCGCTACTTCGAGCAGTGCCTGCCCCACCGCACCGAGCGGAGCGTGTTCGTGCTCGACGATATCCACTGGTCGCGGGACATGGAGCGCGCCTGGAACGTTATCCGCAAGCACCCCGAAGTGCGCCTGACCATCGACCTGTTCTTTATCGGCCTCGTGTTCTTCCGCCGCAACCAGCCCCGCCAGCACTTCCGCCTGCGCTTTAACAACGCCCTGGACAAGCTGCTGGAACGCACCCGCCGGCTGGGGGCTTGAGTTCGTTTTCCGGGATTCGGTTTTCGTAGTTCGTTTTCTATGAGCCGTTTTCAAGGCAATCCAGAACCCCAAAAACGAAAACCCAACCCCGAAAAACGGACCTACCGAATGGCTTCCCGCACGCGGGTCAGCTTGACAAGCAGGTCTTCCAGCTGGTCGAGGGCCAGCATGTTGGCGCCGTCGGATTTGGCCGTGGCGGGCGTGGGGTGGGTTTCGATGAACAGGCCGTCGGCGCCGACGGCAATGGCGGCTTTGGCAATGGTTTCGATGAGGGCCGGCTGGCCGCCCGTGACGCCGCTGCTCTGATTGGGGCGCTGCAACGAGTGGGTCACGTCCATCACCACGGGCACGCCAAACGCCTGCATGGCGGGCAGGTTGCGGAAGTCCACCACCAAGTCGGAGTAGCCGAACGAGTTGCCGCGGTCCGTGAGGATGACGTTTTCGTTGCCGGACTGGCGCACTTTGTCCACGGCAAACTGCATGGCTTCGCCGTTCAGGAACTGGCCTTTTTTCACGTTTACCACTTTGCCGGTTTTGGCGGCCGCAATCAGCAAATCGGTCTGGCGGCACAGGAAGGCCGGAATTTGCAGCACGTCTACGTACTCGGCCGCCAGCGCCGCCTCGTCCGACTCGTGAATGTCCGTCACGGTGGGCACCCCGATTTCGCGGCCCACCTTCTGCAGAATGCGCAGTGCCGTTTCGTCGCCGATACCGGTGAACGAGTCGAGGCGGCTGCGGTTGGCTTTGCGGTACGAGCCCTTGAAGATGTAGGGAATCTGCAGCTTGTCGGTCAGGTGCTTCACCTTCTCGGCGATGCGCAGGGCCATGTCTTCGCCTTCGATTACGCAAGGGCCCGCCATCAGGAAAAACTGGCCGGAGTTGGTGTTGCGGAAGTGGGGCAGCGCGTTGGCGAGTTGGTTGATCATGTAGCGTAGGCTTTAGCCTGTGCCAAACAGCGCACAAGCAGGTGAAACAGCCGCAAAGGTAACGGAAGCCCCGGTTGCGCACCGACTGCACCAACCAAGTGCTTTCGGCGCCCTAGCCGGCACAGGCTGAAGCCTATGCTACAGCACCAGCTTGCGCCGCAAACTGATGAACAGCTCCCGCCCCTGCCGGGGCCGCAGCGAGTTGGTGGCCGTATCGAAGTGAACGAAATCAAAGTACGGCTCGAAATACGTGCGGTATTCCTCGCGCGTGCCCCCGAAGGGCGGCTCCGTAGCGGGCCCGAAGTCGGTATCGAAGAGCAGGCCGGCCAGCGTGCCGCCGGGTTGCAGCAGATGGGCGCACTGGCGGGCGTATGCGGGGCGCAGGTGCGGGGCCAGGGCGCAGAAGAAAGTTTGCTCCACTATCAGGTCGTAGGGCGGGGTGGCCGGCAACTCAAAAAAATCCTGCTGCAGCAGGTGAGCTGCCGGAAACCCGGGCACGCGCTGCTGCAGGGCCGCCAGCGGCTCCGGCGCCAGATCGGCCACGAACACCTGCGAGAAGCCCAGACCATGCAGGTACTCAGCCTCGTAGGCGTTGCCGGCCCCCGGAATGAGGATACGGCGGGCATAATCGGGGCCCAGCTGATTGAAATAATCGCGCAAAGGCGGCGTTACGGCTCCGGCATCCCAGCCAGTGCGCCCCGTGGCGTAGCGGCCGCGCCAGTAGTTTTCGTCGAAGGAAACGGCAGATTTCATAGGCGTTCCGTACATTTTGGGTCACTGCTGGCCGGCAGCAAAACCGGTTTTGTTTTAAATTTTCGTTTGTTTGTGCGTAAAGGTAACGCACGCACCGGCCCAGCCGGTCTTCATTTAACCCCGCTCGCAATGGAACCAACCCAAAGCCCTGAACCCCGCAACAACAGTCGTATCCTGCTCATTGCCGCCCTGTTTCTGGTCTTGCTGGGCATCAACGGCGTATTGTACTGGATGAACCGGCAGAAAAGCGCGGAGAATGAGCAGCTCACCACGCAGGTAGCAGAAAAGGACGATCGGCTGAAAACGCAAATCGCCGAGTATGAGAAGCTGAAGGCTGATTTCGAGCGCCAAAGCCAGGAAGTGCAGAGCATGGGCTTGTCGAACGACTCGCTGGAAGCTAAAATCGCCTCTATCAACGCCGACCTGCTGAAGCTGCGCTCATTCAAGTCGAGCAGCTTCTCGGTGGCCGAGCAGCGCCGCTTCAAGGCCCGCGCCCAGAATCTGGAGTCGCAGCTGCGCAAAAAGGACGACGAAATCGCCCAGCTGAAAGCCGACAACGAGGCCCTCTACACTGAGGCGACCACGCTGAAGGAGCGCCAGAACAAGCTCACCGACACCATCACGACCATCGCCCGCACCAACCAGGAGCTGACCGAGAAAGTGGCCGTGGCCTCGCGCCTGCAGGCCGAGAACATCCGGGTGGGCGTAGTGAACTCGCGCAACAAGGAGAAAGACGACGACGACAACGAGTTCAAGGCCAAGCGCGTCGAGAAAATCAAGATCAGCTTCAACCTGGGCCGCAACGACGTGTCGCCGAAGGAAACCAAGCAGATTATGCTGCGCCTGATTGAGCCCGACGGCGCCGCGCTCTACAACCTGAGCACCGGCGGCGGCACGTTCATGATCGACGGCTCGGAAGCTTTCTATACCGCCAAGCAGGACCTCGTGTACGACAACACCCGCCAGCCCGTGCAGTTCCTGTACGCCAAGGGTGCCGCCTACAAAGTGGGCCTGCACACCATCGAGCTGTACGAAGGTGGCGTGATGATCGGCAAGACGACCTTCACGCTGAAATAGGCAGCCACGAGCCGCTACCACGCGTTTTTCAAAAGCGCCGGTCTACGGGCCGGCGCTTTTTCGTTTCAAGAAGCGTCCGTATTCGGCCGCCGACAACTGGCCGGTCGTGACACTTCGCCTACCATCCCAAGCCTATCTATTGCCCCATGACGACCCCCTTTTCCCTGCAGCCCACGCTGGAAACCGACTCCCTCCGGCTGGTCCCGCTGCAGGAAGCTGATTTTGCCGAGTTATACGCCGTTGCCGCCGACCCCAAGGTGTGGGAGCAGCACCCCAACAAAGACCGATGGCAGCGGCCGGTGTTCCTGAACTTCTTCGAAGGCGCCATCCAGAGCCAAGGCGCTTTCAGAATCGTGGACAAGGCCACTGGGGCCACTCTGGGCAGCACCCGGCTCTATGACTACAGTGCCGAAGACAACAGCCTCCTCATCGGCTACACCTTCTACGGCACCCAGTCCTGGGGCAAGGGCATCAATCTGGCCGTGAAAAGGCTGCTTCTGGACTATGCGTTTCAATTCGTGGATACCGTCCGCTTTCACATCGGGGCCGAAAACGTCCGCTCACAGATTGCCATCCAGCGCCTGGGTTCCCGCAAAGTCGCCGAGCAGGAAGTGGCGTACTACGGGGAGCCGGCGAAGCTGAACTTCGTGTTTGCAATCACGAAGCAAGAATGGACAGCTCGTCCGGTCGGCTCTTAAGCTATTTGGCAACAAGCAATTCACTTATTCGCATGAATAAAAACGAGCGCCGACCTGATGGTCGGCGCTCGTTTCTATGCTGCCGGAGGCAGGATGCGCAGGGCAGATTATTGCGCCAGCGAAGCCTCAAAGTCATCCAGCTTTTTCAGGGTGGCCTTGATGTTCTCGGTGAACATCACGACTACCGAGCCCGGCTTAGCGGTGGCCAGCACGTGGTCGATGGCGTCCATCTCGTTTTCGATGTAGGTGATGGGCAGGTCCGGCGTGTCGAGGCGCAGGCCGCGCTCCATGATTTCCTTCAGCTGCTCTGCCGTTTTGCCGCGCAGGTCGCGGTCCTGGCGCAGCACAATCTCGTCGAAGATGCGGCCGGCAATGCGCGCAAAGCCCAGCGTATCTTCGTCGCGCCGGTCGCCGAGGCCCGAGATGACGCCCACTTTGTGGGTGGCCTCGGTGGCGTCCAGGAACTGGGCGAATTTCTCGATGCCGTGGGTGTTGTGGGCGTAGTCTACAATCACCTCGAAGGTCGGGAACCTGTACACGTTCATGCGGCCCGGCGTTTTGGTAGCCGACGGCACAAACGTGCGCAGGGCCAGCTTGATATCGTCTTTGTCGAAGCCGTAGCAGTAGCAGGCCAGGGCCGCCGCCAGCGAGTTTTCGATGTTGAACGTGGCGCGGCCGCCCAGCGTAATCGGGAACTCCGCGGCCCGGTCGATGCGGAGCTTGTAGCTGTTCTTGTAGATGGTGATGTAGCCTTCCTCGTACACGGCCGCCAGCCCGCCGTTTTCGGCGTGCTCCCGGATGCGGGGGCTGTGCTCGTTCATGCTGAACAGCGCCACGCGGCACTCCAGCTTCTCGCGCATAGCGTACACCAGGTCGTCGTCGGCGTTGAGCACGGCCCAGCCGTTTTTGCGCACCGTGCGGGGCAGCACGCCCTTCACGGCGGCCATTTCCTCCACCGTGTAGATGTCGCGCATACCCAGGTGGTCGGCCGCCACGTTGGTTACCACGGCCACGTCGCAGGTGTGGAAGCCCAGGCCCGAGCGGAGCATACCGCCGCGGGCCGTTTCCAGCACCGCGAAGTTCACGGTCGGGTCTTTCAGCACAAACTCGGCGCTCTGGCCGCCGGTGCAGTCGCCGCTTTGCAGCTGCACGCCCTGGATGTAGATGCCGTTGGTGGTGGTGTGGCCCACTTTGTAGCCTTTGGAGGCCACAATGTGCGACAGCAGCTGCGTGGTGGTAGTTTTGCCGTTGGTGCCGGTCACCGCGAAAATCGGAATCCGGGCGGTGCTGCCCTGCGGAAACAGCATGTCCACCACCGGAGCGGCCACGTTGCGCGGCAGGCCTTCGGTGGGCGAAATGTGCATCCGGAAGCCGGGAGCCGCATTCACTTCAATCACGGCGCCGCGGGTTTCGTTGAGCGGAATGGCAATGTCGGAGGTCAGCAAATCGATGCCGCAGATGTCGAGGCCCACGATGCCGGCCACGCGCTCCGCGAGCAGCAGGTTGTAGGGGTGCACCAGGTCGGTCACGTCGGTGGCGGTGCCGCCGGTGCTGATGTTGGCGGTGCTTTTCAGGTACAGCTCTTGGCCGGCTGGCAGCACGCTGTCCAGCGTCAGGTCCTGGTTTTTGAGCAGGTCGATGGTGTGCTGGTCGGCTTTGATGCTGGTGAGCACCTTTTCGTGGCCGAAGCCGCGGCGCGGGTCTTCGTTGACCTTATCAATCAGCTGCTGAATGGTGCTGCTGCCGTCGCCCTTCACGGCAGCCGGGGTGCGCTTGGCCACTGCAATCAGCTTGCCGGCCACCACCAGCATGCGGTAGTCGTCGCCCTGGATGAACTGCTCCACGATGACGGCGCGGGAGTATTTCTGAGCCGCCTTGAAGCCTTCCACAGCATCGTCCCAGTTCATGATGCGGATGGTGGCGCCCTTGCCGTGGTTGCCGTCGAGCGGCTTGGTCACGATGGGAAAGCCCAACTCCTCCACGGCGTCGCGCAGGCCGTCCTCCGAGTACACAGTGGTGCCGTTGGGCACGGGCACGCCCGAGTCCTTGAGCATGGCCTTGGTGCGGTTCTTGTTGCCGGCCACCTCCACCCCGGCGTGCGAGGTGTAGCTGGTGGTAGTGGCCCAGATGCGCTTCTGGTTGACGCCGTAGCCGAGCTGGATGATGCTGCTGTTTTTGAGCTGGATATACGGGATGTTGCGCGAAGCCGCCTCCGACACAATGCTCCAGGTGCTGGGCCCGAAAAACTCTTCTTCCCGGATTTCGTGCAACTCATCCACAATGGCCTTCACGTTCACGTCGCGGCCCTCGCAGAGGTCTTCTACCAGTTGCACAGCAGCCTCGGCGGCCATGCGGCCGGCGCGCTCCTCCTGGTAGCTGAACACCACAAACTCCACCCCTTCCTGATGCGCCGGGTACGACTTACCCCAGTACACCGGCATGCCGGCCATGCGCTGCAGCGCCAGCGCCACGTGCTGAATCACGTGGCCCAGCGGCTCGCCGTCCTGCAGCTGCTCGGCTGTCAGGGGCGGGTGCTTGTGGGCGGCTTTGCCGACCTCGTTGGGCTGGGGCTGTCCCAGTTCGGGCAGCAGCTGCGGCAGGCGCTCGGCCAGGGCCGGGAAATTGTTCGACCAGGAGTCGGCCAGCTCCTGCATATCTACTTTCAGGACAATCAGCTTGTAGTGCTTGACGGACCAAAAGCTGGGCCCGCGCATGGTGCGGAGGTCAATAATCTTCATAAAAACGAAAGGGGTGGAAACAGAGTCGAGCGGATTGTACGCTGGAGTTAAATGTAGGGATTTGAGCCTGCAATGCCAGCGGCCACCGCTTTTTACCCCATCCGCAGTCTTAGCAGCCTTACGAGCAGGTTATCAGCACCTTCCCCTCTGACCTCACTGCCTGCCGCCTGGCAAAAAAATAGGGCATCCAAGATATTTTTCTGTGCCTGACACAGACGCCTAGCCGGCGCACCGGCCAGGCGTCGGGCCAACATCTAGTCCAGTGGAGGTACTGCGGCGGTGCTATGCCTCGTTGGAGGCACCCACGGCCCGCATGGCGCTACTGCAGCTGCCACACCATGCCCATCCCCATGCCGCCCCCGGGCTGCCACGTTGGCGTCAGGCTCATGCCCTTGGGCAAGCCTGGCTTGCGGCCCCAGCGGTTACGGTGCGTGAGGTAGCCTACGTGCGCCGCCAGAATGCCGAAGCCGGCCCCCGCTACCACGTCGCTCTGCCAGTGCTTGTTGTTGATCATGCGCAGGGCCGCCACGCTGGTCGCAATGGTGTAGGCGCCTACCCCGTACCACTGGCTTTTGTCGCGGAACTCGGTGTGCACGATGCTCGCGGCCAGAAACGCCTGCGCCGTGTGCCCCGACGGAAACGACTGGTTGTCGGAGCCATCAGGGCGGGGGTTGCGGGTAAGGTTTTTCACGGCGAAGACCGTTCCGAGCATGAACAGCTCGCTCTTGAGCACCACCAGCCCCACGTTCAGCCGGTCGTTGCGCGACTCCACGCCGGCCAGCGCCACCACGCCCAGCTCCACGTACGGCGCCAGAATCAGGAGGTCATCGAGGCGGGTGCGGTAAGTCGGGAACAGGCGTTGGATGTCGCGGCGGGCTTCCTGGTTGGTGTAGAAACCGCCCCCCCCGGCCGTGTAGGCGCCATAGCCGATCAGCACAGCCGGCACAATAGTGGCTTTCACCAGCTTGCCTTTGTACCAGGGCTGCTTCACAGCGGCCGGCACGCCGCCGGGATTTTCAAACTTGCGGGTAGTGTCGGCCGGTGCCGGTGCCACCTGGGCCACCGTTTGGGCAAGCGGGGCAGTAGCCAGCGCAGCCACCAGCGCCCAGCGAGAAAAGACTGCTTTCATTGAATACAAAGTAATGCCTGAGGTCTGCTTGAAGTCTGAATCCAGCGCCAGTGGCTGGCTGCGGGCGGGTAAGCCGGCAGGATACGCAACGATTCAGTGGAAACAATAAGTTGCGCTTTCGCCATAACGAAACAACCCCCGCTACCAGCCTGAAGGCTATAGCGGGGGTTGCTGAACTAGAGGTGACGAGCGGATTCGAACCGCTGTACGAGGTTTTGCAGACCTCTACCTAGCCGCTCGGTCACGTCACCAGGGCTTTGAGGATGCAAACATACGGCATATTCCGGCTTCTGCCAAGGTCGGCCGCCAGGTTTTCGCGGTCAGCGCGGTAAGTGGCTGGCATCGTGCGGAAAATTTTCTGCAGACTACCTGCTTCGCGGCTATCTAATCGGGCAAACACCTGGCCCCGCCCCAAGCCACAGCCGAAGCGCCAGGGCGGCCGGCCACAAAAAAAGGGCCCCAGCTTGCGCCGGGGCCCTTCTTAAGCTAACGGTGGAGAAGCTTAGGCTTTCTCCTCGTTTTTCTTGTCAGCAGCTTCGTCGCTCGACAGGGCGTTTTTCACCGAGTCAACTACGTCGCCAGCAACTTCTTTGGCTTTCTCGAAAGCTTCGGAGTGCGAGGCAGCCTCTACGGCGTCGCCTACCACTTCTTTGGCTTTGTCGAAGGCAGCCGAAGCAGCACCCGTTACAGCCGACAGGATACCACCTTCGGCGGGAGCCTCAGCAGCCTCAGCTTTTGGAGCAGCCTTGCCCGAGAGCTTCTGCTCACCAGCCTGACGCTCGTTGCCCATCATCTTGTCGCGCAGAGCGCTCAGAGCGTCCAGGTCACCGAGGGTCGACTTCTCAGCCGTTGCGGGCTTCTTGAGGTCGCTCAGTTTGCCTTCGCCCTGGGCCGAAGCACCAGCGGCGCCGGCTGGCTTCTTCTTCGTGAACTTCGAAGCGCGGCCTTCTTCCTCAGCCTGCTGGTTGTACACAGCGTTGTGCGACAGCACGATGCGGCGATCCTCTTTCGAGAATTCTACCACACGGAAGTCCAGCGATTCGCCGTTTTCAGCCTGCGAGCCATCTTCCTTCTGCAGCGACTTAGGATACGCGAAGCCTTCGATGCCGTACGGCAGCTCGAGCACGGCACCACGGTCGGTTTTCTCGGTGATGGTGGCTTTGTGAACCGAGCCGGGAGTGAACACCGTCTGGAACGTATCCCATGGGTTTTCTTCCAGCTGCTTGTGGCCCAGGGCCAGACGACGGTTGTTCACGTCGAGCTCCAGTACCACTACGTCCAGACGGTCGCCAACTTTCACGACTTCCGAAGGATGCTTCACTTTCTTGGTCCACGACAGGTCCGACACGTGCACTAGGCCGTCTACACCCTCTTCCAGTTCTACGAACAGGCCGAAGTTGGTCAGGTTGCGCACCAAGCCGTTGTGCTTGCTGCCGATAGCATACTTCTCGGAGAAGTCGCCACGAGTCCATGGATCTTCGCTGAGCTGCTTGATGCCGAGGCTCATCTTGCGGTCTTCGCGGTCGAGGGTCAGGATCTGAGCCTCTACTACGTCGCCCTGCTTGATGAAGTCCTGCGGGTTGCGCAGGTGCTGGCTCCAGGACATCTCCGAAACGTGGATCAGGCCTTCTACGCCGGGGATGATTTCCATGAACGCGCCATAGTCAGCTACGTTCACGATGCGGCCTTTCACTTTCGAGCCAACGCCCATGTCGGCGCCGAGCGAATCCCATGGGTGAGGAGTCAGCTGCTTCAGGCCGAGGCTGATACGCTTCTTGGCTTCGTCGAAGTCCAGAACTACGATGTTCAGCTTCTGATCGAGTTGCAGTACTTCGCTCGGGTGAGCGATACGGCCCCACGAAATGTCGGTGATGTGCAGCAGGCCGTCTACGCCGCCGAGGTCGATGAACACGCCGAAGTTGGTCATGTTCTTGATAACGCCCTCCAGGATCTGGCCTTTCTCCAGGTTGTTGAGGATGGCTTCGCGCTGCTTCTCGAGGTCTTTCTCGATCAGGACTTTGTGCGAAACTACCACGTTGTCGAAAGCGGCGTTGATTTTCACCACTTTCACTTCCATGCGACGACCCACATAGATGTCGAAGTCACGGATTGGCTTCACGTCGATCTGCGAGCCGGGCAGGAAGGCTTCTACGCCGTCCAGGTCCATGATCAGGCCGCCTTTCGTGCGACGCTTTACTACGCCTTCCAGAACGGTGTCGTTCTCCAGGGCGTCGTAGATGGACTTCCAGGCCTGCTTGATTTTGGCTTTCTTACGGCTCAGGATCAGCTGGCCGTTAGCATCCTCCTGGTCTTCGATGAACACCTCTACCTCGTCACCGATTTTGAGGTCGGTCAGGTCGCGGAATTCCGACAGGGGCACCAAACCATCGGATTTGAAGCCGATGTTCAGGATTACGTCGCGGTCGGTGATGCCTACCACGGTGCCTTTGATTACTTCTTCCTCCTGGACAGTGGTCAGCGTGTCGCTGTACATCTGCTCCATTTCGGCGCGCTGCTCAGCGGTATAGTTACCACCGAAGCCGCTGGCTCCAACGTTGTCCCAGTCGAAATTGTCTACTACTTCTGCCATAGTGTTGTGCAGTGGCCCTCATGTACACGTCCGGCGCAGGGCCCGCCTCCGGAACGCGTTTTTGTTTGATACACAGCGCAAACGCGCCGGCCCACCACCCTGGCGGGGCGGCAAAGATACGGAGTTTGGAGTGAGTTTGTACTGAACACCACCTATATTGAATACCAAATCCTAGTTAAAACAGTCTGTCTTCCAAAATGAAGTTCTCTTTTCTACTCACTCCTATTGTTATTGCTACATTGTCGGGATGCGCCGCGCTAGGCTCGAAATCCAAGTTCAACGCATCTGTTCCGATTACCGGTATTACCGACGTTGCGCTGACCACTTCTTCGGTATCGCTGCCTACTGGTGTCTCTGCTCAGCAAGCTGATTCCGTATTCGTAAAGGAGCTAGCCACCAAGCTCGCCACGGCAACTGGCTGGCGCGTCACATACATTGGCGAAGCAGAAGCTGTCTTGAAAAATGCGAACGAGTTCTTTCAAAATAGTAGATACCAAGCTATAGTACATGCCGAACTAATGCTTAAAAGCTATGGCACGCTACGAGGAACGCCGCGTTATAATGCGTGGACAAGACTTCAGATATTCAAAATTCCGGAGAAGCAACTAATAGGTGAAAGTCATTTTAATACCCTGATGGGCAAATCATACGCTTTGCACCCTGAGCTAACATTAGCCATCCAAGACGGTACGACTGGCCTTGTGGCGCCTTGGCAAAAAAGGACTCATCCGACTCAGTAATAAACAGAAAAGGCCTACTATAGAAGTAGGCCTTTTCTGTTATGATTATGCTGTAGGTGGTCAACTCTACGCCCGACCCATCTCGCGCAAATGCGCCACGTGGGAGGCTACAGCGTAGCGCATCTTGGGGTACTCGTTGTACTCCACGCCGAACTCCAGGCAGGCCTGGCGGATGATTTTGTTGAGGGCGGGGTAATGGACGTGCGAGATGGTGGGGAACAGGTGGTGCTCTACCTGGAAGTTGAGGCCGCCGACCAGCCAGCTGATGACTTTGCTATCGGTAGCGAAGTTGGCGGTGGTCTTGATCTGATGGATGGCCCACTCGTCTTCCAACTTGTTGGTGATTTCGTGGGGCATGGGGAAGGCCGCGTGCTCGACAGTGTGCGCCAGCTGGAACACGATGCTCATGGTGAAACCGACTACCGTGGCAAACACCAGGAAGCCCAGAATCCAGGCCACGAAGCCCACGGTGTAGATGGGTAGGGCCACGAACAGGAACAGGTGCAACGCCTTGAAGCCCCAGAATACGCCCTGGTCGGTGGCGGTCATTTTCTTGATGGGCATCTCCCCGATTTTGCCTTTGAAGTACTTCTGGTAGTCCATGAAGAAGATCCAGGCAATGAAGAGCAGGGCGTAGAAAAACCAGAAGTACAGATGCTGGAACCGGTGGAAACGGTGGCGCGTCTGGGTGCTGCTCAAACGCAGCCAGGGCTGGGCGTCGAGGTCGTCATCTACGCCGTCGACGTTGGTGTACATGTGGTGGATGAGGTTGTGCTTCACGTTCCACATGAAGCTGTTGCCGCCCAGCACGTTCAGGGTGAAGGAGGCAAACTGGTTGATCCACTTGGACTTGCTGAACGAGCCGTGGGCGCCGTCGTGCATGACGTTGAAGCCAATGGCCGAGCCGATGAGGCCCAGCAAGGCGCACTCAGCCAGCGCCAGCCACGTGGGCGGCGTCAGGAACACGAGGTGCAGATACACGGCCACGAAAGCCACCGTGAGGATGATGGCTTTGGCGAACAGGCGGGCGTCGCCGGTGGTGTCTTTGCCGGCTTCGGCGAAGTAGGCGTTGGTGCGAAGCTTCAGCTCTTTATGAAAGGAGCGGGAAGCGGCAAATTTGGGTGCGTGCATGAAGAGCAGAGAATAGGAATGCGGTAAATATACCGCTTCATAACCCGAGCCGACCGACGAACGGTCCATATCCCGGGATTATGTACGCTGGAGCTTGGCAACTACGGCCGGGTCACCTCGCCCCCACCCGCTACCGGCAGCCCCGGCCGCAGCAACGGCCGCAGCTCCGCCAACGGCACGAACACCCGGATTTCGCCCTGCGCATACGAGGCTATTTCATAAGGAGAGTAGATGAACACGGCCCCACCGCTGGTCAGGAAGACATTGCGGGTGGCGGGCAGGTGTTTTACAAACAGCGGGCCTTCCAGCGAAGCGCCGGGCGCCAAACCCAGCATGCGGCGGGCGGCCTGGTCGAGCAGGGCCACCAGTTGGGGCTGGGTGCCGGCCCGGAAGATGTCGTCGTAGCGGAGGCGGCGGCCGGTGCGGGTGTCGAAGGTGGCGGCGCTGGTGCCATACATGCCGTGGGCGCCGCCGGTGTAGCTGTAGCCAAAATACCCGATGCTGAGCAGCGGGGCCTGGTTCCAGAGTACGTGCATCAGCTGCTGCTCGTCGTAGCGGAGGCCGATGCCGAAGGCCGGTGAGGAAGTGTCGCCGGGCTCGGGGCGGCTGCCGGCGGCGTCCTGGCGGTAGTCGTCGGTGAATTGCCGGAGGCGCTGCTGCCAGAGTTTCGGCAGTGTCGGGGCCGGCTGAGCATCCACGGTATCGGCGCGCAGGCCGCGTAGCAGGTTGTCGTGCAGAGTTCGGTAGGCGGGTACCGAAGTGGGCAGCAAAGCCAGCAGGCGCTGCTGGGCGTAGGGCGTGCCCGGTAGTTCAGGAAAAGCGGCTACAGAATCCTGAAAATAGGTCGACCCTAGCGAGATACTCCCAACGGGCTGGGCCTGCCGGAGCTGTATGGGGCGGCCGCCGACGGTGCCCGTGAGCAGGCTGCCCTGCTGCCGAAGCCGCCACACGATTGGCTGGCTGCCACTAGCGCCGTGCTCGGGCGCGTAGTCCTGCAACATGAGGCTGTCGGCGGGGCCGGCCGAGCCACTTAGGTCGAACGGGTGGCCGTCGGGGCCGGCGTAGCTGGCGGCCAGGCCGCCAAACTCGGTTCCGGCGGGCCACACCTGCAGGTGCAGCGTGATGGTATCGGTGGGGCTGCCGGGCAGCACACCACGGTACTGCCGGTACCAGGTGCCCGGCGAATCGGGTGGAGCGGTAGTGGCGGCAGAAACCTCGGCAGCGGGTTTATCGGCGGTAGTGGCCTTGTCGGAGGAGTTGGACTGGCAGGCGGCCAGACTGGCCCCAAATAGCAGGCCCGCCAGGCGGGAAGCCGACAAAACAGAGGAGAAAGAATAGCGCATCGGGCCAAAGGAAACACATTCGGCGGCAGCGTACAAAATCTTGGCGCCCCTCTATCCAATAGCTCAATCAGGCGTATGTACGAGCATTACTCTCCCAACCACGTTCAATCTTACTCTTATGAGCTACATCAAAGCCGGCCAGGATGCCAACGGCAACGACATCAAACTGCATTACACCGACCAGGGCACCGGCCAGCCGGTAGTGCTGATTCATGGCTGGCCCCAAAACCACGAAGCCTGGAACTACCAGCTGGGCGAGCTGCCCAAGCACGGCCTGCGCGTGGTGGCCTACACCCGCCGCGGCTTCGGCAACTCCAGCAAGCCGTTTGAAGGCTACGACTACGACACCCTGGCCGACGACCTGAAAGCCGTGCTCGACGAGCTGGACCTGCAAAACGTAACGCTGGTGGGCTTCTCGATGGGTGGCGGCGAAGTAGCCCGCTATATGAGCCGCCACGGCGGTGCCCGCGTGGCTAAAGTAGTGTTCGTATCGGCCGTAACGCCCTACCTGCTCAAAACCGACGATAACCCTGACGGCGTAGACAAGTCGGTGTTCGAGGATATGACCAAGCAGATGAAGGACGACCGTTTCGGCTTCCTGCAGTCGTTTGGTAAAGACTTCTACGGCGTAAGTGCCATTAGTCACCCGGTAAGTCAGGCTGTCCTTGACTGGTCGTTTGGAATGGCGACTTTGGGTTCGCAGCAGGCCACGCTGGGCTGTGCCAAAGCCTTTGCCGAAACCGACTTCCGCCGCGACCTGGAAACCATCAGCGTGCCCGCATTGGTCATCCACGGCGACGACGACAAAACGGTGCCAATCAAGAACAGCGGCGACCGGATGAACCAGCACCTCAAGCACGCTACGTACATCACCTACGATGGCGCCCCACACGGTCTGTTCATCACCGAAAAAGACAAGCTGAACCGCGACTTGGTTGATTTTGCCATTAGCGGCAACGTTCGTAGCGGCGAGAACAGCTAGTAATTACGTAAATGCGTATTGTCAACAGAAAGGCCCGGTTTCCGAAGAAACCGGGCCTTTCTGTTGACAATACACTAGTTTTTCTCAAGCTGCAGACTGATGCGCCGGTTGGCCAGGTCTTCGATGTTCAGTACGTAGGTGTATTTGCCGTCTTCCAGCTTCTTCTCACCTACATAGTCTATCGGTTGCCACTCTACCGTCTGGCCGTTGGTCACCACCTTCACATAAGCATATCTGTAGGCGCTGGTGAAAGACTTGTAGGTGGTGCTCTGCCCCATGGCCAGCGCTCCATAGGTTTGCTCTCCGTCGTTGGTATTCACAAGCACGCTTTCGAAGGCGTAAGGACTGGCATTGCGTACCCGGATGGTTACGCCTTTCGGGCTGGCATCGTCGTCTTTTTGGCAGGCCACGCAACTCAGCATCAAACTCAGAAACAGCAACGGGTTTTTCATATTAGGTATAGTGTAGGTACGCTCAGGGGAGCCCACACGCTGAAAAACGGTTGCAAGTACGCTGGCTATCGGCCACTAATGAGCTGGCACAAACGCACAAAAAAGCCGGTAGCAACTGCTACCGGCTTAATGGGTGAGATAGGCGTGCCAGTTCTGGTCGATGGTACCGGCACTGAGCCTGAGGAACCCCGATAAGGTGGGCTTTTTGGGCTGCTGCCTGATAGTGAGGCCGGCCTCCTGCGGCGTACGGTGCCCTTTGGCATGGTTGCAGCGGGCGCAGGCCGTAAGCAGGTTGCCCCAGCTGCTGTCGCCGCCTCGGGAGCGGGGCAACACGTGGTCGAGGGTGAGGTTTTTGGTAGAACCGCAATACTGACACTCGAAATGGTCGCGCTTCATAATATTGTGGCGGCTCAGGGCAATACCTTTATAAGGCACCCGCACGTAGCGCTGCAACCGGATGATGCTGGGCTTGGGATACGAGGTGCTCACGGTGCGCAATACGCCACTCTCCGACCGGGCTATCATCTCGGCTTTGTCGAGAAACAGCAGGACGAAGGCTTTCTGTACGCTGCACAGCGTTATGGCGGTATAGTCGCCATTCAGGACTAAGACTTTTTGATCCATACGCGCTTGGGGTGGAATCATCGGGTACAGCGAAAGCTAGATGATTCTTAGCGCATTAACAACAGCCCGGAAGTTTAGTTTCCGACACTACGGACTGGTTTTCGGCCGGCATTGGCAGGCAGGCAACACTCCTGAGCTAGGCACTCCAGCTAGCCGCCACCTACTGGCCCGAGTGGCTACGGATACTGTTGAGCTAGTAAATATTCCGGCGAAGGCAGATATTACTACCCGTTTATGCTGCGTTGAGCACTTGCACTGGCAGCCATCCTTTACTATGCCATATGCCTCTTTTGCCTGAAACCTTGCCTTACGTCATGCCGGCCACGGCTCGACTATTGTATGACAGCCACTACCTGCAAGTGGCCATCGACGTGCAGAACTCGTGGCTGTACGCTTGTTGGCTGGGCGAAATAGCGCAAGCTGATTTATACAAAGGGGTAGAAGTGATAGTGCGCATCGCGCAGGAAAACGGCCTTTCCAAGCTGCTCAACGACAACCGCTACCTCACTGCGCTACGCGTAACACCCGCCGACTGGTATCGTAGCAACGGCCTTAAACAGCTTTATACCAACGGCCTGCATTACGTAGCCTGGATTTATGCCCCCGACATGCATGCACGTGCTATGGCCGATGGAGCCATGACGAAAAATATTTGGCCGCTGACGCTGACCTTCGAAGAGTATGACGTAGCCGTAGACTGGCTCCGAAGCATGCCTTAGCTCTTTGCCACTTACTCGGCCAGCAGGCGCTTAA
This sequence comes from Hymenobacter sp. APR13, assembly GCF_000737515.1. NCBI lineage: Bacteria > Pseudomonadati > Bacteroidota > Cytophagia > Cytophagales > Hymenobacteraceae > Hymenobacter > Hymenobacter sp. APR13. The sequence continues at coordinate 3,206,274 of NZ_CP006587.1, read as the reverse complement.
TCAGGCGCAGCTTGTGAGTATACTTCTGCCGGTCGCGGTGGAAGATGCCGTTGTGGTCGAGCGGGTCGATGCGGACTTCGCCGCTGGCGTGCAGAATCTGCTGATCCTCCAGCAGCAGGCCTACGTGCACGATGTTGCCGTCGGCGTTGTCGAAGAAGGCCAGGTCGCCGGGCTGGGTCTGGGCCACGAAATGCACGGGCTGGCCGAGGTGGATCTGCTGGCGGGCGTCGCGCGGAAGCTGCACCCCAATCAGGCCGTAGAGCTGCTGCATCAGCCCCGAGCAGTCGATGCCGAACAGGCTTTTACCGCCCCACAGGTAGGGCGCTTTCAGGTACGTGAGGGCCATTTTCTGCAGCAGCCGCAGCCGCTGGTCGATGGGGCCGTGCGGGCCGTGGCCGTTCTGCGGATTGGTGGCGGCTCCGTTGTAAAACATCTGCCGGTCGCCCACGCGCAGGGTCATGCCATCAAAAAACGGCAGCCTTGAGCCCAGCTGCACCGGAATGCGCGTGTTGGGGCAGCTCACCATCTGCACCACGTCGAGCGTGCGCGGGTGGTCCTGGGCTTGCCACGCCGCCAGATACTCGGGGCTCACGGGCGTGTGCTGCTTGAGGTCCATCCAGCCCACGTACTGGTCGGCGGCGGTCCGGATCTGGATCCACATGCCCTGGGTGAGCTGAATGGAGTAGCACTCGCCGAAGATGAGCTGGGTGACGATTTCGGCTTTATCGGTGGCCTCAGCGCGCACCGGCACAACGCTCAGCGCGCAGATTCCGTGTTCCAAAGTGGTGGATTGGTGGGTTAATGGATTCGTGGCTTGATAATACAAAGAACGTCATGCTGAGCGAAGCCGAAGCATCTCTACTGCCAAACTAATTTTTGATTAGCTCACAGTAGAGATGCTTCGGCTTCGCGGACGTCAGATCAGGCATAACACTCTATATACCCAGCGCTAGTAGTCGCGGGCGCGGTCCATTTCGCGCTTCTGGTCTTTGGCCTTGAGGTCGTCGCGCTTGTCGTAGAGCTTTTTGCCCTTGGCCAGCGCAATTTCCACCTTGGCAAATCCCCGGTCGCTGACGTACATGCGCAGCGGGATGATGGTGAGGCCCTGCTCCTGGTTTTTGTGGGCCAGCTGCTTCAGCTCGCGCTTGTTAAGCAGCAGCTTGCGGGCGCGCATGGGCTCGTGGTTGTTGTAGGTGCCCTCGGTGTACTTGGCGATGGTGACCTGGTTGAGCCACAGGCTGCCGTCGGTGTGGAAGGTGCAGAAGCCGTCCTGCAGCTGCACGCTGCCCTCGCGGATGCTCTTGATTTCGGTGCCCTGCAGCATGATGCCGGCATCATACTTCACCAGGAAAGCGTATTCGTGGCTGGCGCGGCGGTTCTGGATGTTAATGCGCTTGGGCGCGTCGTCTTTTTTGGAAGCCATAGAACGGCAAATGTAGCATAGGCTTTAGCCTGTGCCGGAAAGGAATAAGGTGTTTCTCGCACTGGTACGCAAAGTAGCCGGCGAGCGGCTGACCCGAATGGCCCGGGCCAGCAGGCTGGCGCGAGTACCAAGCCGCGTAGCTTGAGTCGGCACAAGCTAAAGCGTATGCTACATGAACGGCTGCTACATGAGCTTCAGGCGCGGGTCGGAGCTGACAAGCTGGTCGGCGAAGTCGCCGGCCTGGTACTGGAACTCGGCGGTTTTGGCCACCATGCCGGCGTTGTCGGTGCAGAACTGGAAGGCCGGGATGAACACCTGCCAGCCCTGGGCGGCGGCCTCGTCCTGCAGCGCCTGGCGCAGACCCGAGTTGGCGGCCACCCCGCCGGCCAGCGCAATCTGGGTCAGGCCCTGGTCGGCGGCGGCGCGGCGCAGCTGGCGTAGCAGCGTCTGGATGATGGTGTACTGAATGCTGGCGCAGAGGTCGGGCAGATTCTGCTGCACGAAATCGGGGTTCTGGGCGGTTTCCTTGCGCAGGAAGTACAGCACCGAGGTTTTCAGGCCGCTGAAGCTGAAGTCGTAGGCGGGCATGGCGCCCACCGGAAACGGGAAGCGCGTGGGGTTGCCTTCGCGCGCCAGCTTATCGAGGTGCGGGCCGCCGGGGTACGGCAGCCCCAGCAGCTTGGCGGTTTTGTCGAAGGCTTCGCCGGCCGCGTCGTCGATGGTCTGGCCGATGATGTCCATTTCCAGCGCCGACTTCACCACCACCAGCTGGGTGTGGCCGCCGCTCACGGTAAGGCACAGAAACGGAAACACCGGCCGCGGCTCCTCGATGAAGTGCGCCAGAATGTGGGCCCGCATGTGGTTGACGGCAATCAGCGGCTTGTTCAGGGCCAGGGCCAGGGTTTTGGCGAACATGCCGCCTACTAATAAGGAGCCCAGCAGGCCCGGCCCCTGGGTGAAGGCCACGGCGTCGAGGTCCTGCTTGCGGATGCCGGCCTTTTGCAGAGCGGCATTCACCACCGGAATGAGGTGCTGCTGGTGGGCGCGTGAGGCCAGCTCGGGCACTACGCCGCCGTATTGCTCGTGTACCTGCTGGGTGGCCACCACGTTGGCCCGGATTTCGCCGGCCACCAGCACGGCTGCGGAAGTGTCGTCGCAGGAAGATTCGATGGCGAGGATGGTAGGCTGCTGCATATAGACAAGGTAGCGCAAGGCGCCGGCTGAGCGAAGCGTTGGACGAAGAAACTAGGCGGTACGGCCGCAACCGGAAGCGGATACCGGGCGCTTCGGCAGACGTAACCGGCTACAAAGTTCGTTAAAACTGCTAACCTGCACCCGCGCTGCTTCGTTGTTGCGGCAACGGTTGCCCGGCCGCCGGCGTCTGTCGGGCAACTGCCAACCCTGTATCTTCGCTCGGATATTCTCTTTCATCTCTGCCCGCCGTGCCCCGTTTCGTCTCCGTTCTGCTGAAAGTGCTGCTGGGCCTCGTGCTGGTGGTGGTGCTGGCCGTGGTAGGGGCGCTGGTGGCCCTGCGCGTGCCCAGCGTGCAAACGCGCCTGGCCCAGAAGGCCGCCCAGGTGCTCACCGACAAGCTAGGCCAGCGCGTGACCGTGGGCCGGGTGGACATCCGCCCGTTTTCGCGGGTGCTGCTGGAAGGCATCCGGGTGCTGGACCGCCGCGGCGACGAGCTGTTCAGCGTGGGCCGCGCCGACGCTGACATTACGCTGTTCAGCGTGCTGAGCCCCGACCGCCTGCACGTGGGCAAGCTCACGCTGGAGGAGCCGCGCTTTGCCCTCGTCACCTACAAAGACCGGCCCGACACCACCAACCTCTCCGAGTTTCTGGCCGCCATCAAACGGCTGGTGGACCCCTCCGACACCACCAAGGCCGGTAAGCCCTTCGACTTCAAGATTGAAGCCATCAGCCTGCGCAACGGGCGCTTTGTGCTGGACCGCCAGGACAAGCCCCGCGAGCCGTACTACGGCCGCTCGATGGACTACGGCCATATGCGCGTGGACAGCATCTACGGCGACTTTTCGCAGATCTGGTTGCGCGGCGACACCATCCATTCCCAGATTGACGGGCTGCGGGCCGTAGATCTGCCGTCGAAAACCCGCCTGCGCGAGCTGACGGCCAACATGACCTACGCCGGCAAGTTCTGGGAATTCGGCGGCCTGAACCTGCGCGTGGGCAACAGCCAGCTGCACGACTACCTGCGGTTTGAGTACCCGCGCTTCCTGGCTTTCACCAGCTTCAACGACTCGGTGCGGGTGGTGGCCCGCCTGCAGCCCTCGCGCATTTACTCTGACGACATTGCCCTGTTTGCGCCCCAGCCCTTCATGCGCGAGCTGAAGGAAACGGTGCTGATTGCGGGCGAGGCCAAAGGCTACGTGCGCAACTTCACAACCAAAAACCTCGACATCACCTACGGCCGCAACACGCGGGTGGTGGGCAATATCAACGTCGAGGGGCTGCCCAACCTGAAGGAGAGCTTCGTGGAGATGCGCCTGCAGCCTTCGGTGGTGGACGGGCGCGACATCCGCAAGTTCATTCCGGCCTCGGGCTGGCCTTACGTCCAGCGGCTGGGCGTCGTGAAGCTGAAAGGCCAGTTTCTGGGCTTCTACAACGACTTTGTGGCCAACGGCTCGTTCCAGACGGCGCTGGGCTCGGTGGTGAGCGACGTCAACCTGAAGTTCAAGGATGACCCGCGGTTTTCGTCTTATGAAGGCGACATCCGGACTACGGGCTTTCAGCTGGGCAAGCTGCTGGGGCAGGAAAACGTAGTGCGCGACGTGACCTTCAGCGGCCGGGTGGAAGGCGTGGGCTTCACGCCCGAAGGCGCCCGCCTCACGGCCAACGCCACCGTGCAAAGCATCTGGCTGAACGGCTACCGCTACCGCAACATCACCACCAACGGCCGCTTCAGCCGCGAGTCGTTTACGGGCAAGATTGCCGCCAACGACCCCAACCTGCAGTTCGACGCCGACGGCAGCATCGACCTGAACCGGCAGCGCCAGGCCTTTGACGTGCGGGCCCGCGTGCGCCGCGCCGACCTGCGCGCCCTGGGCCTCACCAAGCAAAGCGTGGTGGTGGCCACCACCGCCGACGTAAAGTTCCGGGGTTTGCGCCTCGATGAGTTGATTGGGCGGATTCAGCTGCGCAGCTCGCGCGTGGGCTACGCCGGCCGCACCGTGGCCGTGGACACGCTGGACGTGGTGAGCTCCCGCACGGCAACCCAGCGCCGCCTGGCGGTTCGCTCGGAGGCACTCAACCTGACGGCCACCGGCAACTTCGATTTCACGGAGGTTATCCGGAGCACGGAGGTGCTGCTGACCGAGTACCGCCTCAACTTCGAGAGCAACGACGCCGCCATTGCCGACTACTACCGCCGCAAGCGCCAGCGTGCCATTCCGGAGTACGCCATCGACCTGGATCTGTACCTGAAGAAGCCCAACCCGCTGCTGCGCCTGTTTATGCCGGGCCTGCAGGTGGCCAACTATTCGCGCATCGACGGCTCGTTTCGCAACGGGCAGACCTCGATTCTGCAGCTGGGCGGCAGCTTCGACACGCTCATCGTGGACAGCGTGCGCACCTACCGCACGGCCTTCGAATTCAACACCTCCAAGCTGCCCTACCGGCCCGAAGTGCTGGCCCAGGCCAACGTAACGTCGGAGCGGCAGGTGCTGCCGGGGCTGGGCCGCACCGAGGGCTTCTACGTGGAAGGCGTCTGGGACCAGGAGCGCATCAACTTCTCCACGGCCCTGGCCCAGACCAACACCACCAATAAGGCCCAGATCAACGGCGCGCTCAGCTTCCTGCCCGACGCGGTGCAGGTGGTGTTCCGGCAGTCGGGCGTGAATTTGCTGGGCAAGGACTGGACGATTGCGCAGGACAACTCCGTTATCATCTCCAAGCAGGGCAAAGAGTTTGACATCCAGAATCTGAGCCTCAGCAACGGCGCCCAGAGCGTGAGTGCGCAGGGCTTCATCTCGCAGAACCCGGCCAAGGAGCTGCAGCTCACGGTGCGCGACCTGGAGCTGGCTACCCTCACGGCCCTCACCTCCCAGAACATGACCGGCCGCGTGAATGCCGCCGGCACCGTGAGCGGCGTGTACGGCCCGCTCTCCATCAGCTCCACGCTCACCGTCGATTCGCTGACGCTGGATAAGGTGCTGATTGGCAACGTGGCCGGCAAAAGCAATTGGGACAACCGCGCCAAGCAGGCCCTCGTGGACCTGGACGTGCTGCGCGACGGCAGCCGCGTGGTGCGCGTGGCGGGCAGCATTGCGCCTTCGCGCGAAAACGAGCAGCTCAACCTCACGGCCACCCTCGACAAGGCTCCCGTAAAGCTGGCCGAGCCCTTCCTGAAAACCCTGTTCAAGGATATTGGCGGCACAGCCGTAGGCACGCTGCGCCTGGCGGGCCGCTTCAGCCAGCCCCACCTCACCGGCACCCTCGACGTGAGCGATGGGCAGCTGACGTTCATCTACCTGGGCACCACCTACACCTTCTCCGACCGAATCCGGTTTGCCGACGACCGGATTGCGTTGCGCGACATCCGGATGAAGGACCCGCTGGGCAACACCGGCGTGATTACGGGCGACATTTTCCATGATGGATTCCAGAATATGCGGCTGGCGCTGGAGGCGTCGTTCCGTAAGCTCCTGGTGCTCAACACCACCCGTAAAGACAACGAACTGTACTTCGGCACGGCCTACGCCACCGGCTCGGCTCGCGTAAACGGGCCCGCCAACAACCTGGTGGTGAACGTGCAGGCCAAGTCGGAACCCGGCACGCGCCTCTCGCTGCCACTCGACAATGCCGCCCGCGCCGAAAAAGCCAGCTACATCCGCTTCGTTAACCGCAACCTCACCGACACGGCCCGAACCCCCATTCCGGTGGGCGCGCAGGAAAAGGTGGACCTGTCGGGCATCCGGCTGAACATGAACCTGGAGGTGACGCCCGACGCTTACGTAGAGATTCTGCTGGACGAAAGCACCGGCGACGTTATCCGGGGCACGGCCGCCGGGCGGCTGCGCCTCAACATCGACACCCGCGGCGACTTCAACATGTTCGGGCAGATTGAGATTGTGCGCGGGGCCTACAATTTCACCTTGCAGGGCCTAGTAAACAAGGAGTTTGTGGTGCGGCCCGGCGGCACTATTGCCTGGAACGGCGACCCGCTGGCCGGCGAGATGAACGTGACGGCCGCCTACACTCAGCGCACGTCCCTGGCACCCATCCTGGCCACCAACAACGCCGTGGTGCCCGTAACGGCCGTCATGAACCTGACCGGGCCGCTGCTGCTGCCCGTCATCAAGCTCAACCTGGAATTCAACGACATTCCGTCGTCGCTGGAAAGCGACCTGGTGCCGTTCCTGTCGTCGTTGCGCAACGACGAGCAGGAGCTGAGCCGGCAGGTGTTCAGTCTGGTGGTGTTCCGGCAGCTGGCTCCGGCGGCTTCCTTGTCGTCGATTACCTCTTTTCAGGGCCAGAACAACGCCTTCGGCAACAGCCTGGGCCAGATTATCAGCACCCAGCTCGGCGCCCTCACCTCGCAGCTCGACCCTAACCTGGAAATCAGCTTCAACTTCAACGGGCTTTCAGCCGAGCAGCTGCAGGCCCTGCAGGTGCGCCTGAGCTACTCGTTCCTGAACGGCCGGCTGCGCGTCACGCGCGAAGGCGGCTTCAACAACGGCGTGGTGACCGACGCCAACACCGGCGCTACCACTACAGTGGCCAACAACTCGTCCATCATCGGCGACCTGACGCTGGAGTACTACCTGCGCGCCGACGGCAAGTTCCGGGCGAAGCTGCGCTACGAAACCACCCCGCGCGACCTGAGCGCCCTGAGCAACGGCCAGAACCAGGCCCGGGCTGGTATCTCGCTGCTGCACACCGAGCAGTTCGACTCGCTCACGGAGCTGTTTGCCCGCAAGCACCTCACGCGCAAGCAGCAGAACGCCCGCAAAGCCCGCGAAGTCCTCAACGTCGACGACGACCCGCGGACGAGTATGTGAATGAATAATGGTAGAACGTCATTCCGAACGCAGTGAGGAATCTCGCCAGTATAGTAAATCACCACACTGGCGAGATTCCTCACTGCGTTCGGAATGACGTTCTTTCTCTGATTTACCTTTGCGCCTTTATTACCTTTGCCCTCTATGGCCCAACCCCGCCCGACCCGCAAGAAGAAGCTAGGCAGCTACCCGCACACGATGGTAGTGTTCAGCATCACGCTGGCGTTGCTGGTTATTGGGCTGTTCGGGCTGCTGCTGATTCATGCGCACAAGCTCTCCAACCTCGTGAAGGAGAACATCGAAATGCAGGTGTACCTGGACCGCGACCTGCCGCCCACCGAGCTGCTGCGGCTGCAGCAGGACTTCGCCCGCAAGCCCTACATAGCACAGCGCGACGGCCAGGCGCAGGTGCGGTTCCTGAGCAAGGAAGAAGGCGCCAAGCAGTTCATCGAGCAGACCGGCGAAGACTTCCAGCAGTTCCTCGGCGACAACCCGTTGCGCGACGCCTACATCCTGAAAATCAACGCCGAATATTCCGATTCGCTGCAGATGGGCCGCATTGAGCGGGAGCTGAAAGCCGAGCCGGGCGTGCACGAGGTGCAGTACGTACAGAGCCTCATCAGCTCCATCAACCAGAATGTGCGCAAGCTGAGCCTGGTGCTACTGGGCTTTGCGGTGGTGCTCACGTTCGTCGTGACGGTGCTCATCAACAACACCATCAAGCTGGCCCTCTTCTCGCAGCGCTTCCTCATCCGGAGCATGCAGCTGGTGGGCGCTACCTCGTTTTTCATTCAGCGCCCCTTCCTGAACCGGGCCACATGGCAGGGCCTCGTGAGCGGCATCCTGGCGAGCCTGCTGCTGCTGGCGCTACTGCAATACGCCTACCTGCAGGTAGCCGACCTGCGCGCCCTCCGCGACGACCGCCTGATTGGGGCGCTGCTGCTGGTGATGGTGGCGCTGGGCTGCGGCATTGGCTTTTTGAGCTCCTACCGCGCCGTGCGCAAGTACCTGGGCATGTCGCTGGATGAATTGTATTAACCATCGTAGAACGTCATTCCGAGCAACGCGAGGAATCTCGCCAGTGTAGTAACCACCAGCATCCCGGCGCTGGAGAACGAAAAGAAGATAGCCTCTGGCGAGATGCTTCGTTCTGCATAACGTGCTTTTCTAAAACGACCCTTATATGGAACCTACTTCCCCGCAAACTCCCCGCTTCGCCTTCGGGCCCCGCAACTACCGCCTGATGTTCGTGGGCCTGGCCGTGCTGGCGGCCGGCTTCATCACCATGACGCTGGACACCGCCGACTACGGCGAAGGATTCCTGGGCATCACGCTCGGCCCCATTCTGCTGGTTATCGGCTTCCTGATTGAGTTCTGGGCCATCATGGCCAAGCCCGGCGGCCCGGCCCCGGTAGCCCAGGACCCCACCACCCGCGAAACGCTGGCCCAGCAGCCTACGCCGGCCGCGCCGGCCACATACGTCGCTCCTACTTATAAGCGGTAGTAGCGCCGCAAAGCACTTGCTTTGCGCTTCGTTGAACAGCCTTTCCGGGCCAGTTCTATTTACCTCGTGCAACTAGGCGCGAAGCAGAAGCTTCGCGCTACTTTCTGCCCATGAACTACTGGTACGCCCTGATTCTGGCTATCGTCGAAGGCCTGACGGAATTTCTGCCGGTTTCCAGCACCGGGCACATGATTATTGTGGCCAACCTGCTCGGCATCGGGCAGTTGCCCTTTACCGAAACTTTCATCACCTCCATTCAGCTGGGCGCCATCCTGTCGGTGGTGGTGCTGTACTGGCGGCGGTTTCTGCAGAGCTTCGACTTTTACGTGAAGCTGCTGGTGGCCTTTCTGCCATTTGGCGTGCTGGGTTTTCTGCTGAAAGACGTGATTCAGGAGCTGCTGAAAAGCGTGACGGTAGTGGCTATATCATTGGTAGTGGGTGGCGTGATTCTGCTGTTCGTGGACCGCTGGTTTTCCGGCACCCGCAAGGCGGTTACCACGCCCAGCTTGGGCCAGGCGCTGCGCATCGGGCTGTTTCAGTGTCTGGCGCTGGTGCCCGGCGTGAGCCGCTCGGCCGCTACCATCGTGGGCGGCCTAGCCCAGGGCTTCGACCGCCGCTCGGCCGCCGACTTCTCGTTTCTGCTGGCCGTGCCGACTATGGTCGTTATTACGGCCTACCAGCTCTACAAAACCTACAAAGTCGACGCGCCCGGCGTTGAGGACCTCAAGCTGCTGCTGTTCGGCAACGTGGTGGCCTTTATCGTGGGGCTGCTGGCCGTGAAGTCGTTTGTGAATTTCGTGTCGCGCTTCGGCTTCCGGGCGTTCGGCTTCTACCGCATCATCGTGGGCGTCATCATACTGGTGATGATTGCGCTGGGCATTCCGATGCAGCTGATTTAACTCAGTATAGAGTAGCTAGTAGTGAGTACTGAGAATTCAGACGCGAGTCGGCAACCCTAAAAGCGGTGCTAGCACTCAACACCAACTTCTCAGTACCAGCCACCAAATACCAACTACTCAGTACTCAATACCAACCACTCCTTTGGAAAATCCCCGCTCATTCGACTTTGAAGCCGGCGAAGTACTGCTGATGGACAAGCCGCTCACCTGGACGTCGTTCGACGTGGTGCGCAAGGTGAAGAACACGCTGCGCATCAAGAAAATCGGGCACGCCGGCACCCTCGACCCGCTGGCCACCGGCCTGCTGATTTTGTGCACCGGCAAAAAAACCAAGGAAATCGACCTGATTCAGGCCCAAGAAAAGGAGTACACTGGCACCTTCCGCCTCGGCCAGACCACGCCCAGCTTCGACCTGGAAACGCCCGTGGACGCCGAGCTGCCCTACCAGCACCTCACCGAAGACGAAATCCGGGCGGCCACCGCGCAGTTTGTGGGGCTGATTACCCAGACGCCGCCGCTGTTTTCGGCCGTGAAGGTGAACGGCGAGCGGGCCTACGAAGTGGCCCGCCGCGGCGGCGAGGCCGACATCAAGAGCAAGCAGGTCACCATCCGCGAGTTTGAGCTCACGCGCATCGCGCTGCCCGAGGTGGACTTCCGCGTGACCTGCTCCAAAGGCACCTACATCCGCAGCCTCGCCCGCGACTTTGGCCTGGCCCTGGGCTGCGGCGCCCACCTCACCAAGCTGGTGCGCACCCGCATCGGCGAGTACCGCCTGCCGGATGCCCTGACCATGGAGGCCGTGGAAGCCCTGCGCCCGCCGCGCCTAGAAGGCGAAACCGAGCGGCCCCGCCGCCAGCGCCAGCCCCGCCCCGAGCGCCGCGCCGGCCTGGAGTTCTTCTCGGCCACTCAAACCGATACCCCGCCACCCGCCGACGCCACCACCCCCGGGCAGGCCTAGCCTCTTCATCAGCGCAAATCAGCGAGCTATGCACGTCATCCACGACCCGGCGCAATTCCCGCACCTCGGCAATGCCGTCGTGACCAGCGGCACCTTTGACGGCGTGCACATCGGGCACCAGCAGATTCTGCGGCGGCTGTGCGAAGTGGCCCGCCACAGCGCCGGCCCAGCCGTGGTTATCACCTACTGGCCCCACCCGCGGCTGGTGCTGGGGCCGCCGCCCTCCCACCCCGAGCTGCTGGAACTGCGCCTGCTCAGCACCCTGGAAGAGCGGGCCGCCAAGCTGGCCGAGTTCGGCGTCGACTACCTGCTGGTGGTGCCCTTCACCCGCGAGTTTGCGCAGTGGACGTCGGAAGAGTACATCCAGAACATTCTGCTGCGCACCGTGGGCACGCGCAAGCTGGTGATTGGCTACGACCACCGCTTCGGCAAAAACCGGGAAGGCGGCTTCGACTACCTCAGCCTGCACGCCGACCGCTACGGCATGAGCGTGGAGGAGATTCCGCGCGAAGACGTGGACGCTGTGGGCGTGAGCAGCACCCGCATCCGGCGGGCCCTGGAAAGCGGCGACGTGGCCACCGCCAACCGCTACCTCGGCTACCCCTATCCGCTGACCGGCTTGGTGGTGAAGGGCCGGCAGCTGGGCCGCACCATCGGCTGGCCCACGGCCAATATCGTGTGTGAGGAGCCGCTGAAGCTGATTCCGGCGCGCGGCGTGTACGCCGTGCTGGCCACTACGGCCGCCGGCACCCACCACCCGGCCATGCTCAACATCGGGGTGCGCCCCACCATCGGCGGCGACCTGGCCCAGACCGTGGAAGCCCACCTGCTGGACTTCGAAGGCGACCTATACGACCAGCCCCTGACCGTACAGTTTGTGGCCCGCCTCCGCGCCGAGCAGAAGTTCAACGGCCTCGACGAGCTGAAAGCCCAGCTGGCGCTGGACGCCGAAGCAGCGCAGGCGGCACTTTTATAGGTTTCTTGCAGTGTTTCGCAGTGAAAAAGCGCGGTGTTGCGCAGTGTTCTGACGCTGGAGCACTGCCCAACACCGCGCTTTTTCACTGCGAAACACTGCGAGATACTTTACCTTGCCGGCCCAAACCCCACCCAATTCCCCATGATTAATAAAGTAGTAAGCGGCCCGCAGGAAGCCCTGCAGGGCCTGACGGACGGCATGACCCTGATGCTGGGCGGCTTCGGCCTGTGCGGCATCCCCGAAAACAGCATTGAGGAAATCCTGCGCCTGGGCGTGCGCAACCTCACCTGCATCAGCAACAACGCCGGCGTCGATGATTTCGGCATCGGGCGGCTGCTGCAGACCAAGCAGGTGCGCAAGATGATTTCCAGCTACGTGGGCGAAAACGCCGAGTTTGAGCGCCAACTGCTGTCGGGCGAGCTGGAAGTGGAGCTGATTCCGCAGGGCACGCTGGCCGAGCGGTGCCGGGCCGGTGGCGCGGGCATTCCGGCCTTCTACACGCCGGCCGGTTACGGTACGGAGGTGGGCGAGGGTAAGGAAAGCCGCGAGTTCAACGGCAAGATGTACCTGCTCGAAACCGCCCTGCACGCCGATTATGCCTTCGTGAAAGCCTGGCGCGGCGACACGGCCGGCAACCTCATCTTCAAGGGTACGGCCCGCAACTTCAACCCCATGATGGCCACGGCCGGCAAAATCACGGTGGCCGAAGTGGAGGAGCTGGTGCCCGCCGGCGAGCTGGACCCCAACCAGATTCACACGCCCGGCATCTTCGTGCAGCGCATTTTCGAAGGCAAAAACTACGAAAAGCGCATCGAGCAGCGAACAGTTCGGCAGGGGTAATGAGGTGATGAAGGGAAACGTAATGAGGTGGCCAAATCCATCCTCAGCTTTCCCGAAACGTCCTTTTCAACCTCATCACTTCATCACCTTTTACCTCATTACCCCATGTTAGATAAACACGGCATTGCCCGGCGCATTGCGCAGGAAGTCCAGAACAACTCCTACGTCAACCTCGGCATCGGCATCCCGACGCTGGTGGCCAACTACATCCCGGAAGGCATCAACGTGGAGCTGCAGAGCGAAAACGGCCTGCTGGGCATGGGCCCCTTCCCCACCGAAGACCAGGTAGACCCCGACCTCATCAACGCCGGCAAGCAAACCGTCACCACCCTGCCCGGTTCCAGCATCTTCAGCTCCGCCGACTCGTTCGGAATGATTCGGGGCGAGCACGTGGACCTGACCATTCTGGGCGCCATGGAGGTTTCCGAGAACGGCGACATTGCCAACTGGAAGATTCCGGGCAAGATGGTGAAGGGCATGGGCGGGGCCATGGACCTGGTGGCCTCGGCCAAAAACATCATCGTGGCCATGCAGCACGTGGCCCGCGACGGCAGCAGCAAGCTGCTGCCCGCCTGCACCCTGCCCATCACCGGCCTGCGTTGCGTGAAGAAAATCGTAACGGAGCTGGCCGTCATCGACGTGACGCCCGACGGCTTTGTGCTGCGCGAGCGGGCCCCCGGCGTGACCGTGGAGCAGATTCAGGCCGCTACCGCCGGCAAGCTGGTCGTGCGCGGCGAAATCCCGGAAATGACTGGGGTGTGAGTTGGGATGAGGTGATGAGGTAAGAACGTCATTCCGAGCAGCGCGAGGAATCTCGCCCGCAGGCTAACCCCAAAAAAACTCTGCCGCCGGAGAAAGAGCGTCAGGCTCCCCCTCTCCACGGGAGAGGGGGTCGGGGGGTGAGGCCACGCGAGATGCTTCGGCTGCGCGTGCGTCTGCATGACGTACCATTCGCCTCATCACCCCATCACTTCATCACCTTAAAAAATCACTTCAACCGCCGAAACGCCTGCGCCATGATGCGCTCGGCGGCTTCTGCCGTGAAATGGCCGAAGTAGCGGCGCAAGTGGGACAGTGCGGCAGCGGGGCTGAGGCCGCCGGCCCGCACGGCGTCGGCGAGGTGGTCGGCCAGCTGGTCGGGGTGGCCGGTGAGGGCCGGAAACTCGTGCTGCAGCTTGTAGCTGGCCAGCACGTTTACGCGCAGCTCGGGCGAGGCGCCCGGCACCTGGGTGAGCAGGCGCTCCATCACCAGTTGCACTTCGTCCATGAACAGGGTGCGCACCAGGCCGGGCGGCGCGGGCACCAGCTGGCCGGCGGCCGCTACCAGCAGCACGGCCGCGGGCATATCGGGCTGCCAGCGGCTGGCGTCGGGCGGAGCGCACAGCCAGGCCGTGGGCGGAAACCCGGCGGGCTGAGCAAGCAGACGGCCCAGGGTCTGGAGGCGGCGTTCTTCGGGCGGAAGCATGCCCGCAAGGTACGACGGCGCGCCCGGATGCCACTCAGAACTGCGCATGCGCTATATTGAGGTTTCGCCGTATCTCCCGTCGCTATGCGCTACTGCTACTTTCTGTTACTTGCCGTGTCGGCGCTTACCGCTCAGGCCCAAACCACCACCTCCCCCACGCTCACCCGCGCCGACATGCCGGTGCCTACAGACACGCTACGCCAGAGCACGGCCGCCGTGCAGCTGCCGGCCAGCGCCCCGCCCCTGAGCCAGCGCGGCCCCAACCAGACCTGGAACTACGGCGCCCTGGTGGCTACCGCCCAAAATGTAGCGCGCTTCACCGGGGTGCCCGCCCAGCCGCTGTACCTGCTCACGTTCAACTCGCCGCTGAACCTGCCCAGCCGCGCTACGGTGGCCTCGCCGCAAAGCGTGCCGCTGCCGCCCGGCTTCACGCTGCCCATCACCGACCCGTACCAGTTCTTCAACGCCTCCGCCGCCGACTTCCGCTCGGTGGGCTACGGCGGCACGCTGGCCGGCACGGCCGTACCCGTGACGTATGCCAGCCCCGCCCAGCAGGACATACTCTACCGGTTTCCGCTCAGCTACGCCAGCGCCCCCGATTCCAGCAATTCCTTTTTCAGCATCAGCGTACCCGGCGCCGGCTACCTTAGCCAGAAGCGCAAGCGCGTGAACCGGCCCGACGCCTGGGGCACGCTCACCACGCCCTTCGGCACGTTTGCCACGGTGCGCGTCGTGACACGCCTCGAAGACCACGACAGCGTGTCGGTAGGTACTACGAGCCAGGGGTTTGATTTGCCGGTGCGGCGCGAGTACAAGTGGCTAACTCCCGGCCAGCACGTGCCGCTCCTCACCATTACCACCACCCAGGTGGGGGCGCAGGAAGTGGTGTCGGGCGTAGAATACCGCGACGTATACCGCCGCCTTGTGCTGAGCAACCGCCCGGCGCTGGCCGCCGCCGCGGTGCAGGTGTATCCCAATCCGGGCAATGCGCAGGGGCCGCTGCACCTGATGCGCACAGAGGCCGGGGCCGCCACCGTCACGGCTACCGACCTGGCCGGGCGGCAGCTGTTCCGGTATGTGCTGCCCCCGGCGGCGCTGCAAACCGAGCTACCGGCGGCGCTGTTCGGCGGCTTTCGGGGCGTGGCGGTGCTGCGGGTGCAAACGGAGGCCGGCGTGGCCGTGCGGCGCGTGGTGCGGGAGTAGCGCCCCCGCTCCGGGTGGCCGGGCAATACGTACCACTGAGCTTTTTTGCCCCCGAAGTTGTTGTGCCGCCGTACTAGCAGCAGCCGGTTCGCCGGCGCTGGTACCTTTGCGCTTTCTTCCGACTTTCATTTTGCTGAATCCATATGGCCACGAACTCCACTGGCAAAACGGGCGGTAGCCACGCCAAAAAGGGCGCTGCCGCTGCTACTGAGCGCCTCACGCCCACGGCCGTACCCGCGCACAAACTGGTACTGCGCACCCTGAAACGCTCTGATTTCAAGGTAGTCCAGGAAATCATGGACAAGGTGTACTCCAACATGGAGGGCGCCTGGTCGCAGGAGGAGTACAACAACCTGCTCAAGAAATTCCCCGAGGGCCAGATCTGCATCGAGGACAACGGGCAGGTGGTGGCGGCCGCGCTGGCCATCATCGTGCAGTACTCCGACTTCGGCGACCGGCACACCTACGCCAAAATCACGGGCCACGGCAAGTTCGACACCCACAACTCCGACGGCGACACGCTCTATGGCGTGGACGTGTTCGTGGACCCCGAGTACCGCTCGCTGCGCCTGGGCCGCCGCCTCTATGATGCCCGCAAGGAGCTGTGCGAAAACCTGAACCTGCGCGCCATGGTGGCCGGCGGCCGCATTCCCGGCTACAACCAGTACGCCGAGGAAATGACGCCTGCCAAGTACGTGGAGATGGTGCGCAACAAGGAGCTCACCGACCCCATCCTCACCTTCCAGCTCTCCAACGACTTCTACGTCCGCAAAATCATCCGCGGGTACCTGCCCTACGACTCCGAAAGCAAGGCCTACGCCACGCTGCTGGAGTGGATCAACGTGTACTACGACGAGGAATTTGACAAGCTCATCGGCAACCAGAAGAGCAACGTGCGCATCGGCATTGTACAGTGGCAGATGCGCGCCACCAAGAACCTGGAGGACTTTTTCCAGCAGATTGAGTTTTTCGTGGATACCGTATCGGGCTACAAGGCCGACTGCGTGCTGTTCCCGGAGTTCTTCAACGCGCCCATGATGGCCCTCACCAACGAGGAGTCGCCATCGGTGGCCATCCGCTCGATGGCGGCCTTCACCGAGCCCATCAAAACCAAGATGATGGAGCTGGCCGTGAGCTACAACATCAACGTCATTGCCGGCTCGATGCCGCTCTACGAAGACGGTAAGCTCTACAACGTATCGTACCTCTGCCGCCGCGACGGCACCGTGGACGAGCAGTACAAGCTGCACGTGACGCCCGACGAGGCCAGCTACTGGGGCATGCGCGGCGGCGACAAGCTGCGCTGCTTCGACACGGATTTCGGTAAAATCGGCATCCTGATCTGCTACGACGTGGAGTTTCCGGAGCTGAGCCGTATGCTGAGCGACGAGGGCATGAAAATCCTGTTCGTGCCGTTCTGGACCGATACCAAGAACGCCTACCAGCGCGTGCGCCTCTGCGCCCAGGCCCGGGCCATCGAAAACGAGTGCTACGTGGCCATTACCGGCTCGGTGGGCAACCTGCCGCGCGTAGAGAACATGGACATCCAGTACTCGCAGTCGGCCGTGTTCAGCCCCTCTGACTTCGCCTTCCCCCACGACGCCATTGTGGCCGAGGCCACGCCGAACACGGAAATGACCCTTATTGCCGACCTCGACCTGGACCTGCTGAAGGACCTGAACACCAGCGGCGCGGTGCGCAACCTGCGCGACCGGCGCAAGGATCTGTACTCGCTGAGCTGGTCGAAGAAGACCGAGCGCGACGACGAGCTGCTGGCCCAGGGCGAGGAGCGCGCCCCCAAAACCGCCAGCAAGCGCAAGGCCGTATCGGCGGGGTAAAGGCGGTATTGCTGACGTTGTTTATTGCCTGACTAAAGCGCCCTACCATCCAGGTAGGGCGCTTTTTTTGTGCCGTGGCCGCCGCCGCTATCAGTGCGCTGTGCCTTGCGCTACTTCTGTTACATTTGGCAATCCTTATACCGCTATAGCTTCTCTGCAATGAAGAATTTATTGGTCCTGCTGGGGGCCATCCTGCTGACTGGTACCACCGCGCAGGCACAGAAAAAGAAGAATAAATCGTCGGATACCACGCAGGCGGCGCTGGAGCAGGGCACGACTGGAACAGACGGCCGCCGGGTGGGCAAGTGGAATTTCTACGACGACAAGCACCAACTTGAGCTGGCGTTCGACTACGACTCCAGCCGCATCAGCTTCCTGCCCTCCGATACGGCCCGCTACGCCATGCTCAGCGGCGGCGACCAGTGGGCCCTGACGGCCATGAGCCGGCCGCCCCGCATTCTGGGCAGCAAGGAACACCGGATGATGATGCTGGCAAAGCAGATTCGCTACCCGCTGGCGGCACTCCAGCAGCAGTTGCAGGGCACCGTGGTGCTGGCCTACACCGTAGGAGCCAACGGCCTTAGCCGCGACTATACCGTGGTCAGTGGCGTGGGCGGTGGCTGCACGGAGGAAGTCTGGAAAGCAGTACAGCAGTTGCCCGACACCTGGATACCCGCCATTTATAAGGGCCAGCCGGTGGATACACGCTTTTATCTCAAGGTGACATTTGAGATTAAAAACAGCCCGTTCAATCCGGCCAATGCCCGCAAGCAGGCCGCGCTGGCGGCGGCTACTCAGCCGGACTCCGCTGCCGCGCCGGCCCGGCGCCCACCATACGTGGATGAAGTGGTCGTGACGGCCTTTGGGGTTACGCGCACGACCACTCCAATCCGTAGTCGGCCGCAGTAGCACTAGGTGCGACCTGCCTTTGAAAACGGCCCGCCAGAACCTGGCGGGCCGTTTTGCGTGGTGCAGAATTCGGGGTTGGCGCGCGGGCCTGGCGGTTTTTCGCTAAACTGCGGGCCCCTCCCCCCATAATGTACCCTTTCATTTTTCTCTTCTTATGAAACGCGTCCTCATTACTGGGGCCAACCGCGGCCTGGGCCTGGAGCTCACCCGGCAGGCACTGGAGCGCGGCGACCTGGTATTCGCTACCTGCCGCCGGCCCGAATCCGCTACCGACCTGCACGCGCTGACCGGGCATTACCCCGACCGCCTGACGGTCGTCGCCCTCGACGTTACCGACGAAGCCAGCATCCGGGCGGCCCACGCGGCCGTCGAATCGGCTACCGCTAGCCTCGATCTGCTCATCAACAACGCCGGCGTGTATCCGGGCGCGGGGCCCGAAGACCCCGAAAACCAGCGCCTGGGGCAGTTCACGGCCGATGTGGCGCTGCAGGTGCTGCGCGTGAATGCCGTGGGGCCACTGCTGGTGGCGCAGGCGTTTCTGGATTTGCTGCGCGCCGGCACCAAGCCGCGCATCCTCAGCCTGTCGTCAGGGCAGGGCTCAATTACCTGGAAAGCCGCCGGCGACCCGTACCACTACAGCGCCAGCAAAGCCACCCTGAACATGTACATGCGGGCCCTGGCCGCTGAAATCGGGCAGTACGGCGTGCTGTCGATGCTGGTGGACCCGGGCTGGGTGCGCACCGGCATGGGCGGCACCACTGCGGCCCAGGATCCGGCCGTGGCGGCCAAGGGCATCCTGCGCCTCGCCGAGCAGCTGCACGACGAGTAAAACGGCAGCTTCGTGACTTGGCAAAACAAGTTTGTGCCCTGGTAGACCGCACGCCAGCAAACTGAAGCCTGACAAGGATGACCTTTGCGAAAAGGTCATCCTTTTTGTTTTGGCGGCCCACCGCCGGCGCGCCAGCCGCGGCCGCAACGGGCCGGCGCCTCGTGGCAAAACCATTAAAAGCGCGTTAAAATCAGCCAAAGCCGTTTATCTGCCCGTAGGGAATGGAAGCAGGGGCCTATCCGTTCCTGATCTGCTTTCTTTTTTTACCCATTTTCCTTTTTTTCGTTATGCTTCAGAAAACTACTTCGCGCACTTCTTCCTGGCGCTCTGCCTTCCTGGGTTTGGCCGCACTCGGCCTTTCCGCCGGCGCCGCCCAGGCCCAAACGGCCTATGGCATAACCGCAGACCTGTTAGGGGATTATCGGCTGGTTACTTTTCAGCTGACGGCCCCCGGCACTTTCACCGCTACGGTACCGATTACTGGTATAACGACCGGCCAGCGGGTGGTGGGCATCGACACGCGCCCGAACACCGGCCAGCTGTTTGCGCTGGGCTACAACGCCGGAGCAACCACCAACAACGCGCAGCTCTACACGCTGGCCACCACTGGTGTGCTTACGCCCGTGGGCAGCCCCGTGACGCTGGCGTTGGGCACTGATTTCACGCGTATCGGCTTCGACTTCAACCCTACCGTGGACCGGATCAGGGTGACGGCCGGCAACCGCGCCAACTTCCGCCTCAACCCCGTTACGGGCGGGATTGCCGCTACTGATGGCAACCTGACCTATGCCACTGCCGACCCTAACGCAGCCCAGACGCCCGGCGTCGGCTCGTCGGCCTACACCAACTCCTACATCGGCAGCACCGCTACCACGCTCTACAATATCGACGAGGCCTTTAGCCGCCTCGTCACCCAGATTCCGCCAAACGACGGCACGCTCAACACCGTGGGGCCATTGGGGGTGAGTACCAACAGCAACCTGCAGATTGCTGATCTGGACATTTATTTCAACCCAACCACCGGGCAGAACGCTGCCTACATGTCGCTGTCTACGGCTTCGCCGACTTTCACGGTCAGCAACCAGCTGTATACCATCAACCTG
The DNA here is from genome assembly GCF_000737515.1 of Hymenobacter sp. APR13. Taxonomy (NCBI): domain Bacteria; kingdom Pseudomonadati; phylum Bacteroidota; class Cytophagia; order Cytophagales; family Hymenobacteraceae; genus Hymenobacter; species Hymenobacter sp. APR13. Next base: position 3,186,307 of record NZ_CP006587.1, on the reverse strand, counting down.
GCTTCCGGCGTGGCTACGGCCGCCGGTACGCTGGGCAGCGCCACCAATGTCACGTTTATTGACCTGGCGGTGGCCATCGAACGACCTGCTTCGCTGCCAGCCATTACGGGCCAGCTGGTGTACGGCCTGGGCGGCACCAACCTGATTACGTTTGACTCGGCCAACCCCAGCCTGATCCGGGCCGCCGTTGGCATTACGGGCGTAGACGCCACCCAGACACTGGTGGGCCTCGATGTGCGGCCGGCCACCAACTCGCTGTACGCGCTGGGCTACAACGCCACGGCCCAGACGGCTACCGTGTATACCATCAATGCCGCAACGGGCGCGGCGCGGGCCATTAATGCTACGCCGGTGGCGCTGGCGCTGGGCACCGGCAGCATCGGCTTCGACTTCAACCCCACCGTCGACCGCATCCGGGTGGTGGGCGCCAACCGCGCCAACTTCCGCCTCAACCCCGTTGACGGCACCGTAGCCGCCACCGACGGCCAGCTCACCTACGCCGCCGGCGACGCGAATGCCGCCAACACGCCCTCCGTAGGGGCAGCAGCCTACACCAACAGCGTAGCCACCGCCACGGCCACTCAGTTGTTTGTGTACGACGAGGCCCGCAACGTACTGGCCCTGCAGAACCCACCAAACGAAGGCACGCTGAACACGCTGGGCACCACCGGCCTTACGGCCACCGCCGCCCGCGACGTGGACATGGATATTTACACGGCCGGCGTTACTAACACGGCTTACCTGGTGGCCAACGCCGCCACCAACGGCAACAGCACGCTGTATACCCTCAATACCAGCAACGGCGCTACTACCCCGGTAGGCACCATCGGCAACGGTAGCGCCATCCGTGACATTGCGGTGGCTGGAGCTGCCGGCGTAACGGGTGTGCGTCGGGCCGAGCTGGCCACCAATCTGGCCCTCTACCCCAACCCGGTACGCGGCATTGCCAGCGTCAGCTTTGGGCTGCCCCGCGCCGCCCGCGTCACCATGACCGTGACGGATGCGCTGGGCCGCACCGTAGACACGGTAGACGCAGGCCTGCGGAATGCTGGCCCTCAAGTGGTGAAATGGGACAGCAAAGGCCGCGCCGCCGGCACTTACTTCCTGAACCTGCGCTTCGACAACCAGCCCGCCGGCACCCGCCAGGCTGTCGTGACGGAATAGGTTTCGCCTGAAACAACAAGCCTCCGTAACGGGCATCTCGCAGTGAGATGCCCGTTGCGGAGGCTTTTTTTTGTTTGAACCTGCCGGGTTGATACCGGACGCCTACGCCTGCGCGGCGGCCAGGTGGGCGTGGTCGCGCAGGACGGTGCGCAGGAAGGCTTCGTCGGGCAGCTGGGTCTGGATGCTGGTGAGGGCCTTCACTTTGTTGGCGACTTCGTTGAGCAGCTCGTAGTTTTCGTGCTCCAGCCCTTTGTAGAGCAGCTGCCGGATGGTGGCCACGTCGTGGTCCTGGAGGGCAGCGGCCTGCGGAAATACCACCATGTAGTCGGTGTCGGTGAAGGCGGGGGCCAGCGGGCCGCCTTGCTGGCGGGGGCGGGTGCTCACCACCGATGTGCCAGCGGCCAAGTCGCCGAGACGCTGCCCGCGGCCGTTGGCCAGAATCACGACCACCGCAATCAGCCCGCTCATAATGCCGGTGTCCACGATGCGCAAAATCCAGCGCAACAGGTAGTCGCCGAAGCCGGGGCGGGTGCCGTCGAGGCGGATGACTTTGATGTGACGGGCTTTCTTGCCCAGGCTCTGGCCGTTGAAAAACAGCTCGCACAGCAGGTGGTAGAACACGGCCGGCACACCTGCCACGATAATCAGTATTGCTGCCAGAACCTTGTTGGAGCCCAACAAATCGAACAGCAGCAGCCAAAACAGCACCCAAGCCACCAAAATCAGGCCGTCGATGAGGGCGGCCACAATTCGCTCGCCCACGCTGGCGACTTCGTATTCGAGGGTGACGTTCTGGGCCGTCTGGACGCGGATGGTACTCATGAGGTAGCGGAAACCGGCCGCCGGGCCGGCCGGAATTTATAAGGCGGAACGAATAGCAGCGGGGTCAGAAAAATTGGCCATCTTCGCCCCGTCCGGAAAGCCGCAAATTACGGGTTCTGCCCACATTCCGGCCACTTCCGCGCGGCTTATTCTATCTTGGTTGCTGCTTCTTCTTTTCAACAGGTATCCGTATGCGTGAGGCCGTGTTTCTGCGGGTGAATGAGGCCAAATGGAAGCAGTATGAGCTGCAGCCGCCCGCCGGGCCCGACGAGCTGGCCGCCCGCTTCGTGGAGCTGACCGACGACCTGGCCTACGCCCAGACCTTCTACCCCACCTCCCCCACCACCCGCTACCTCAACGACCTGGCCGCCAAGCAGCACCAGGCCATCTACCAGAACAAGCCCGAAACCACCAACCGCTTCGCCCACTTCTGGCGGCAGGAGCTGCCGCTGCTGGTGGCCCGCCACCACCGCCCGCTGGCGGTTTCGCTGGTGCTGTTCACGGTGTTCACGCTGCTGGGGGCGCTGTCGGCGGCCTACGACGACACGTTTGTGCGCGTGGTGCTCGGCGACGCCTACGTCAACAAAACCCTGGAAAACATTGAGCGCGGCGACCCGATGGCCGTCTACAAGGGCATGAGCGAAACGCCCATGTTTCTGGCCATCACCGCCAACAACATCTACGTGGCCCTTACGGCCTACGCCCTGGGCGCCACGCTGGGGCTGGGCACCGTGTACGCGCTGTTCCGCAATGGCATGATGCTGGGCTCGTTTCAGTATTTTTTCTACCAGAAAGGCGTGCTGTTGCCCTCGCTGCTCACCATCTGGATCCATGGCACGCTGGAAATCTCGGCCATTGTGCTGGCCGGCGGCGCGGGCTTTGTGATGGCGCGCGGCCTGCTCTTCCCCGGCACCTACTCCCGCACTGACGCCTTTCGCCAGGCCGCCCGCGACGGCCTGAAGCTGGCCCTCGGGCTGGTGCCCATCTTCATCGTGGCCGGCTTTCTGGAAGGCTTCGTAACCCGGCACACCGGCATGCCGCTGTGGCTGAGTCTGGGCATCATCGGCTCGTCGGCGGCTTTCATTGTCTGGTACTTCATCCTGTACCCGCTGCGCCTGAAGCGCGCCGGCCAGGTGCCCGCCTGACTTTCCTTCCCTTCGTTATTAACTACTACAGTATGCAAGCAAAATTTACCCGCGAAGCCGATTTCCGCCAGGAGCGGGATTTTGGGGCCAAAATCGGGGCCACGTTTGAGTTTCTGGGAGCTCACTGGCGGCCGCTGGGCAAGTGCCTGCTCTACTTCGTACTGCCGGTGTCGCTGGTGATGGGCATCGGGCTGGGCCTGGTTATGAACAACATGTTCAACCTGATGGGCAAGATGCAGTCCAACCCGCAAGCTATGCGCGACCCGTCCGACATGTTCGGAGCCTCCTACTTTTCCGGCATGGGCCTGGTGATGATCGGCAGCATGCTCTCGTTTGTGGCCGTGATGAGCACCGTGTACAGCTACGTGCGCCTGCTGCTCACCACCGAGCCACAGGCGCCGCCGACGCCCGCGCAGGTCTGGCATCTGATGAAGCAGCGTATTGGCCGGATTCTGCTGTCGTTTGCTTTGTTCATGGGGCTGTATCTGGCATTTGTCGGCGTGTTTGTGGGGCTGATAGCGGTGCTGCAAAAAATGTCGTTTGTGCTGATGCTGGTGCTGTTTCCGGCCCTGATGTACGTGGGCGTGCCACTGATGCTGTATTTCCCGGTGTTGCTGCTGGAAGAAGGCGGCGTGCTGGCGGCCTTGCGGCGCTGCTTCGTGCTGGCCCGTGGCAAGTGGTGGTCGACGCTGGGGCTGGTTGTCGTGGCCGGGATGATTCAGGGTATGCTCACGATTCTGTTTGCGCTGCCGCAGTACGCCGTGATGTTCGGCAAAATGCTGAAGGTGCCCGTGCTGGGCTCCGATGTGGTGGGCATGGCCGCGCAGTGCCTGTACGTGGCGGGCGCCATGCTCACGTATCCGGTGCTGCTGCTGGCGTTGGCGTTTCAGTATTTCAACCTGGTGGAGCGCAAGGAAGGAGTAGGCCTGCGCAACCTGGTAGATAGCCTGGGCACCGGCCCGGCCCCGGTGGCCTACAGCCACGCCCACCGCCCCGACGACGAAGGCGAGTACTAGGCCCGCTACTCAATATCTACCCCGCTTTTCTGTCCTGTTCGTGGTTGCTGCCAACCCCTTTTCCTTGCTGATAACAGGCCGCTGCCGCCGGTGGCTGCTGGCTTTGGCGCTGGTGCTGCTTTGGGCCGGCGGGCCCGTTGTGGCCCGCACGCCGGTGCGCAACGAGGCGGCCACCCTTCAACTCCCGACCGACCGAACAGGCGCCCCCACGTTGCGCCAGCCGGTCCCGGCCCGGCTACGCGACTTCCGCAAGCAGCGCGAGTTTCAGTACGTGGAGGTGAAAAGCGAGCAAAGCGCCTGGGATTTATTCTGGGTGCGGTTTTGGCGTTGGCTGGCCGAGCTCCTGGATACCCGCTCCGGGCAGGTGGTCTGGAAATACGGCATCTACGCCGGGCTGGTGGTGGCGCTGGTATTCGTGGTGCTCAAGCTGCTGCAGATTGATTTCACCCGCGCCTTTGGCCGGGCCCCGCGCGCCGCGGCCCTGCCCTACGATGTGGAGAGCGAGGACATCCACGGTCTGCAGTTTGACGAGTTGATAACGGCCGCCGAAACAGCCGGCAACTACCGCCTGGCCGTGCGCCTGGGCTACCTGCAGGTGCTTAAGCAGCTCACCGACCAGGGCCTGATCCGGTGGCAGCCCGACAAAACCAACCACGACTACCTGTTCGAGCTGCCCCCGGGCCCGCTGCCCGACGCCTTCCGGGAGCTGACCCGGCAGTTCGACTACGTGTGGTACGGCGAGCAGGACGACCTCACGCCCGGCCACTACGCCCAGGCCCGCGCTACGCGGCTGGCCTTCCAGCAACTCCTTTCCACCGGCCGCCGCGCCGCCTGATTTCCCCCTCACCCATGACCACTTTCCGCTGGTATCTGCTGGGGTTGGCGCTGCTCTTCGGGGCCTACGTGGCCGTGGAATACTACCGCCCCAAGCCGCTCGACTGGACGCCCACCTTCCAGAACAAAGACAAGATTCCGTACGGCACCTACGTGCTCTACGACGTGCTGCCCGAGGTGATGGGCGTGGCCAAGCGCGAGGTGAAAGCCGTGCGCGTGCCCATCTACAACCAGATTGAGGGCGAAGACGAACCCACCGCAGCCGCCGAGGACACCACGGCCGAAGCAGCCGACTCCACCGAATCCTTCAGCGCAGCCGATACCATTTCCTCCGAAGACGCTACCGCCAGCACCGCCGCCACGCCCGAGCGCAGCGCCACCGAAACCGTGGAAACCGGCGACGCCGACTACATGGCGGGCCTCGCGGAATCCGGCTTTCCCAAAGCCACCTACGTGTTCGTGGACGATGAATTCACGCTCAGCAGCTCCGACTGCCGCTCCCTGCTGCGTCACGTGGCCCGCGGCAACGATGTGTTCATTGCCGCCGAGCAGTTCGACCGGCAGTTTGCCGACACGCTGGGCTTTCGCACGGCGCCCTTCGTGCAGCGGCCGCGCCTGAAGAAGGCCTCAACAGAGGAACTGCTCAACGATTCTGTGCAGCTGCAGCTCAGCAACGCCGGGCTGGCCCGCCAGACCCGCCGCCCCTACTTCCGGCTGCCAGCCCTGGGCGCCTCCTACCGCCTGCTGCCCGATAGCACCATGCGCGCCACCCAACTCGCGGCCGACACCGCCGGGCGGGCCGTGCTGGTGCGCGTGCCGCACGGCCGGGGCCACCTCTACCTGTGCACCGTGCCGCTGGCCTTCACCAACTACTTTGTGCTGCAGCCGGCCACCAGCAACTTTGCGTTTGCGGCGCTGTCGTACCTGCCCACGGGCCGGCCGGTGTGGTGGGACGAGTACCAGAAGCAGGGCCGGCTGGAGGAACAGTCGTTGCTGCGGGTGCTGCTGGCCCACGATGCCCTGCGCTGGGCGCTGTACCTGAGTTTGCTGGGCGCCTTGCTGTTTGTGGGCGTGGAAGCCCGGCGGCGGCAGCGCATCATCCCGATTCTGCGGCCGCTACCCAACACCACGCTGCTGTTTACGCGCACCGTGGCCAGCCTCTACCGCCAGGGCAACAGCCACGCGCCCATTGCCGAGAAAAAGATTCAGCTGTTTCTGGAGCATCTGCGCACCCGTTTCCACGAGCCCGGCCTCGACCTCAACGACGAAGCCGCCCGCGAGAGGCTGGCCCAGAAAACCGGTATTGCCCGCGCCGAAGTCGACGCGCTGGTGCGCCGCATCAATTTCCTGCTCACCGCCCCGCGCGTTTCCGATGCGGAGTTGCTGGCTCTCAATAAGGCCCTCAACGAGTTCAGGAAAGCCGCCGCTTAAAATTGCACTATGGGTTATAGTTGAATTTTTCCTTTTATAACTATTACAATATACCTGATATAACGCACTAAACACGCATTTTCTCTACACATAGAATAACCTCTATGACATTATCCCGCTACACCTCTTTCTCCCAATTCGCTTCTTCCTGCTTTTGACTGCCAAGATGGAAAATAATCTGACGCCTGAAAACGAATTCCCCCAGCCCCACGCCCAGCCCGCCCCGGAGCCGACTGCCGAAGCTGCCGCCGCACCGGACACCGCCGCCCCCTTCGCCGCCCGCACCGACCTGAGCGCCCTCAGCCGCCATGCCGAAGCCATCCGGCAGCAGCTCAGCAAGGTGATTGTAGGGCAGCAGCCCTTGGCCGAGCTGCTGCTGACCGCCATCCTCGCCGACGGGCACATTCTGCTGGAAGGCGTGCCTGGCGTGGCCAAGACCCTCACCGCCAAGCTGCTGGCCCGCACCCTCGACGTGCCCTTCAGCCGCCTGCAGTTCACGCCCGACCTCATGCCCTCCGACGTGCTAGGCACCTCCATTTTCCGCCCTAACAAGGCCGAGTTTGAGTTCCGGCCCGGTCCCATCTTCGCCAGCATCGTGCTGATTGACGAGATTAACCGGGCGCCGGCCAAAACGCAGTCGGCGCTGTTTGAGGTGATGGAGGAGCGCCAGGTGACCCAGGACGGCACCCGCTACGCCGTGCCGGAGCCGTTCGTGGTGCTGGCCACCCAAAACCCCATCGAGCAGGAAGGCACCTACCGCCTGCCCGAAGCCCAGCTCGACCGGTTCCTGTTCAAGCTGCATGTGGGCTACCCCACCATGGAAGAGGAAATTGCCATTCTGCAGGGCCACCACGCCGGTTTTGGCGGCACGCCGCTGGAAGCGGTGCAGGCCGTGCTCAGCGCCGACGACCTGCGTAGCCTGCGCGAGCAGGTGCGCCGCCAGCACGTCGAGCCCAAGCTGCTGGAGTACATTGCCCGGGTGGTAGGCCAGACCCGCGCCCACAAAGGCCTCTACCTCGGCGCATCCCCCCGCGCCTCGCTGGCCCTGCTCAACGGTGCCAAGGCACTGGCCGCCCTCCGCGGCCGCGACTTCGTAACGCCCGAAGACGTGCAGTATCTGGCCGCCCCAGTACTGCGCCACCGCATCCAGCTCACGCCCGAGCGCGAAATGGAAGGCAGCACCCCCGACGACATCGTGAAGCAGATTCTGCAGCAGATTGAGGTTCCGCGGTAGCTGTCATTGCGAGAAGTATCCTAGTTGTCATTGCGAGGAGGCACGACGAAGCAATCCTTCCTCTCTGAGCTCTAAGCCATCCTAAGCGCAAAGGTCTCCGTCGCCAGCTTACTGGTTAACCGCTGTTCGCTATGCGTGAGCATAATTATCACGTCTACATCCTCACCAACGCCAATCATACTACGCTCTACATCGGCGTCACCAACGATTTACGCCGGCGCGTTTCTGAGCACAAAGAAGGCAAGCAGCCCGGCTTCACGCAGAAATACAACCTGAATAAGCTGGTCTATTTCGAGCATTATCAGGATGTGAAAGCCGCTATTGCGCGCGAGAAACGATTGAAGGGCGGTTCACGGGCGAAGAAAATAGCCTTGATTGAAATGAATAATTCTGGCTGGCTGGACTTATTTGACACGATTTGAGTAGTACACCTTCATCCGGAGAGCTTGTCTTGAAGGGGCGTTTTGAGCTTAGAGAGGAAGGATTGCTTCGCTCCGCTCGCAATGACAATCCATGAAATCCTTCTTTCTCACCCGCCGCTTCTTTCTGCTACTTGCCGCTCTTATCCTGGGGCTGGTGGTGGCGTTTTTTCTGCCGGGCTGGCTGGCACCGGTGCAGCTGGCGCTGGGCTTGCTGTTGGTGCTGCTGGCGCTGGATGTTCTGCTGCTTTACGCCCCGGCCAAAGGCGGCGCCGGCCACCTGTTCGGGCGGCGCGTGCTGGGCGACAAGCTGGCCAACGGCTCCGACAACGACATCAGCCTCTACCTCGAAAACCACTACCGCTTCCCGGTCAGCACCGAAACCATCGACGAGATTCCGCACCAGTTTCAGCGCCGCGACGTGCTGTTTCGGGCTGCTATCCGGCCGGGCGAGACGCAGGTAATCCGGTATCAGCTGCGGCCGGTGAAGCGCGGCGAGTACGAGTTTGGGGCCTTGAACGTGTACGTGGCCTCGCCATTGGGGCTGGTGCGGCGGCGCTTTCAGTTTGATGAGAAACGGGTGGTGCCGGTGTATCCGTCGTTTCTGCAGATGCGGCAGTACGAGCTGCTGGCCATCAGCAACCGCCTGACGGAAGTGGGCGTGAAGCGCATCCGGCGGGTCGGGCACAGCATGGAGTTCGAGCAGATCCGGCCCTACGTGCCCGGCGACGACCCGCGCTCCATCAACTGGAAAGCCACCGCCCGTCGCACCACCACCGGCCACACCGCCGACTCGCTGGTGGTCAACCACTTTCAGGACGAGCGCGCCCAGCAGGTGTACTGCCTGATTGATAAGGGCCGCGTGATGCGTATGCCGTTTGAGGGCCTGAGTTTGCTGGATTACGCCATCAACGCTACCCTGGTCGTCAGCAACATTGCCATCCTCAAGCACGACAAGGCCGGCCTGATTACCTTCTCGCACCAGCCCGGCGCGGTGCTGCCCGCCGACCGGCGTGGCGGCCATATGCGCAAGCTGCTGGAAGTGCTCTACCGCCAGCGCACCAAGTACCTTGAAACCGACTACGAGCGGCTGTACATCAGCGTCAGGAACAACGTCCGACAGCGCAGCCTGCTGATTCTGTTCACTAACTTCGAGACGCTGAGCGGCATGCAGCGCCAGCTGCCTTACCTGCGCCGCCTCGCCAAAGACCACCTGCTGCTGGTGGTGTTCTTTGAAAACACCGAGCTGCGCGAGTTTCTGGACGCCCCCGCCGCCACCCCGCAGGACGTCTACAACCAAACCATTGCCGATAAATTCGCGCAGGAAAAGCGCCAGATTGTGCGCGAGCTGAACCGCTACGGCATCCACGCCCTGCTCACGGCCCCACAAAACCTGACGGTGAACACCATCAACAAATACCTGGAATTCAAGGCTCGGGGGCTGATATAATCACGGATTTTTGCGGATTAAACGGATTGGTCGGATTTTATAGTCGTCAGCACCTATAGAAGTAGCAGAACCCTACCACAGCACGCCGTCCACGAAATCCGATTAATCCGTTTAATCCGCAAAAATCCGTGATTAGTCGAAAGCCTCCAGCCGGGCGTTGTCGAGGAGCAGGTTGGCGCTGGTGCCGTAGTAGAGGAAGGTGATGGAGACGTTGTCGAAATCGGCTTGCGGGGGGCGCATGTCGAAGTGCAGGTCACGGGGCCAGCCGCCTTCCAGGGCCCGTTGCAGGCGCACGGTGCGCTCCTTCACCACCTCCTGGCCGCGGCGGAAGCGCACCACGTATTGCGTCATGCGGTTCATGTCCCACTCGGTCTGGTCGGCGCGGGCCTGGGCGGAGGCGCGCACCCAGGTGAACTGGCCGGGCTGGACCGGCACCGTCCATTCGGTGCTGTGCGGGTGCTGGGCGTCGAGGGCCAGGGAGCAGGCGCCTTGCAGGGCCGGCGTGCCGCACAGGCCCGGCGCAGGCTGCTCGAAATCCTGCTGCCAGAGCACACGCGTGTTGCGGGCCTCGCCCGTGAATTCGGAGTTGCTGTCGAGCAGCAGGCGGGTTTCTGGGGGCACTTCGTAGCGGAACAGGATGCGGCGCAGGTAGGTGCGGTTCATGTCGCCGGCCGCCAGCAGGCCTTGGCCGCCGGGAATGGCCATCTGCGTCAGCCAGTAGCCGTAGGCGCAGCCCAACAGCAGCAGCGGCGCCGCAGCCACTGCCCAGCGCGGCCGGGCCAGCAGCCAGCTCAGCGCGGCGGCCAGCGGCCAGGCCAGCACGGCGTAGCTGTCAATCATGGCGCGTGCACCCAGTCCGCCGCCGTACAGCCACTCGTTCCAGGCAAACGTGACGTAGGTGAACAGCACCATGAACACCAGCAGCGGCCAGAACGCCGCCGGCTGCTGCCGCCGCAGCGGCCCGAAGCCCAGCAGCGCCACCACCAGCAGCGGCGAATACAGCAGCCAGCCCGTCCGGAAGCTGAAGATGCCCTCGAACAGGTGCGGTTTCAGCCAGTTGAAGCCCTGTTCCTGGTAGCTGTACACAATCCAGCGGCCGGTGGCATAGTGCCAGTACAGCGGCTGCAGACTCAGCAGCGCGCCGCCGGCCACCGCCGCCCCCAGCAGCAAAAGCCAGTGCCGCCGCCAGAACGTGAGCCGCTCCCGTAGCGCCACCAGCGAAGTCAGGCCCCAGAGCAGCGGCAGCACTACGGCCAGCAGCGCCGTAGGCCGCGTGAGCGTCATCAGCCCGATAATGGCCCCGATACCAGCGGCCCGCACCCAGCCAGGCCGCGCGTAGAAGGCGGGCGTAAGCAGCAGCAAGGCGGCGTACCAGGTCAGCAGCCAGCTATGCGTCATGCCGGCGTGGCCAGCGCCGCTGTAGGTGAGGTAGTTGCTACCGAGCAGCAAAATCAGCAGCGCGCCCGCCGTGGGCCACTCGCCAAACCGCGGCAGCAGCGCCCGCCGAATCAGCCAGAACCCCAGCACCGACACCAGCAGACTGCCCAGCTTCACGGCCAGCTGATACGGCGCCGAAAAGCCGTCGGGCAGGTAGCCGAGCGGGGCTGCCACGGCGTGGGCCGCCAGAAAAAACGGCAGCTCCTGCAAAGCTAGGCCCGCCGGATATTTCAGCACGAAATGGCCGCTGGCGGAGTCGCGGTAAGCCTGGTAGAAATCGGGCGTGGGCGCGTAGTCGCGCAGGTAGGCGTCGCGAAAGTTCAGCTCGCGCAGGTCGTGGTAGATGAAGGTGGCCGGCAGGTATAGGTAGTAGCCGGAAGCATCCCAATTCAGCACCGGCGACTTATTGCCACTCTGCGGGGCCGGATAATACCACCAAGCCAGCACCAGCAGCAGCGCCGTGCAAACCCAAGCCGCCCATCGGGAAGGAGAAATCATGAATAGGAACAATAGGAATACGCTGCCGCAAATTGCGGAAAAGCCCGCGCCTTTGCACGCATGAGTTGCGGCTGAGGCCGGACCGCTGTAGCGCGAAGCCTTTGCTTTGCGCACCACGGCACGTAGGCGCCGCGCACAGTGAGTGTGCGACGCATAAGTCAATTGTCCGAGGGTACGCGAAGCAAAGGCTTCGCGCTACCGCCGTTCAAGCCCGGCACGAATGGTGCAGATAGCCTCGGCTGATTCGGCGGGTGCCGTATCTTTCGCCCCCACCCTGCTCTTTTGCCGCTTATGCTTTTCCGCTTTTTCGCTGTGCTGCTGCTGACCGCGCTGGTGCCCGCCGGCCTGCTGCAGGCGCAGGCCGTTGCCCCGGCCGCTACCCGCAATCTGCTGCCGGTGCCTACCTCCGTACGCTGGGGCTCTGGCAGTTTGGGCGCCAGGCTGGCGCTGCGGCCCCTGCTTACCGGCCCCGCCGACCCGGTGCTGAAGGCTGCCGTCGGGCGCACGCTGGACCGGCTGCGCCGCAACGGCAGCGCCCTGCCCGCCGGCAGCCCGGCCGCCGCGCCTTTGCAGATTCGCTACGGCCGCGTGGGCTTGCCCGAACAGCAGGACGAGGAGCGCTACAGCCTCCGCGTGACGCCCACCGGCGTACTGATTGACGCGCCCACCACGCTGGGCGTGCTGCGGGCCCTGGCCACGCTGGAGCAGCTGCCGCAGCCCGACGGCCGCCGCACGGTGCTGCCCGAAGTGGACATCCAGGACCAGCCGCGCTTTGTGTGGCGGGGCTTGCTGATTGACGCGGCCCGCCACTTCATGCCGGTGTCGGTCATCAAGCGCAACCTCGACGCCATGGCCGCCGTGAAGCTGAACGTGCTGCACTGGCACCTCGCCGACGACCAGGGCTTTCGGGTGGAAAGCCGCACGCTGCCGCGTCTGCACGAAGTCAGCGGGCAGCACTACAGCCAGGCGCAGGTGCGCGAGGTGCTGCGCTACGCCGCCGCCCGCGGCATCCGGGTGCTGCCCGAGTTCGACGTGCCCAGCCACACCATTGCCTGGATGGCGGCCTACCCGCAGCTGGCCTCCAACGACTCCATCTACGGCGTGTACCAGAGCTGGCGCACCGCCAACCTCGCCATCGACCCCACCAAGGAAACCACCTACGCGCTGCTCGACACGCTGTTTCGGGAAATGACGGCGCTGTTTCCGGACCCGTATTTCCACATCGGCGGCGACGAAAACGACGGGCGGCAGTGGCGCAAAAGTGCGCGCATCATGGAGTTTGCTCGCGTCAATGGCATGCTGAAAGCCGATAAGACGCTCGACAAGCACGCTCTGCAGACCTACTTCAACCGCCGGGTGCTGGCCATCGTCACGAAGTACAGCAAGAAGATGGTGGGCTGGGACGAAATCCTGGGCCCCGGCCTGCCGCAGAATGCCGTTATCCAAAGTTGGCGCGGCAAAAAGGGCCTCTACGATGCCGCCAAAGCCGGCAACCCGGCCCTGCTGTCCAGCGGCTACTACCTCGACCTCTACCTGACGGCCGCCAGCAGCTACCTCACCGACCCGCTCCCCGCCGACAACCCGCTCACGCCCGAGCAGCAGGCCCTGATTCTGGGCGGCGAGGCCACGATGTGGAGCGAGTTTGCCGACAGCGTGGTTATCGATTCGCGCATCTGGCCGCGCGGCGCGGCCGTGGCCGAGCGGCTGTGGTCGGCGCGCACGGTGCAGGACGTGCCGGATATGTACCGCCGGCTGGAGGCCGTGGCGGGGCAGCTGGAGAAGCTGGGCTTGCAGCACCGCCGCGCGCCGCTGCAGCTGCTCCGGCAGCTCGCCGGGCCCGACCCAGCCATGCTGGCGCCGCTGCGCACCTTCGCGGCCGTGCTGGAGCCCGTGAAGGAATACAAGCGCCACTTCCAGGGCTTCAGTTATACCCCCAGTACGCCCCTAACCCGCCTCGTTGACGCCGCGCCGGCCGAATCGGACGTGGCGCGGCAGTTCAGCTGGCGCGTGGATTCGCTGCTGGCCCTGCGCCCCGCCAAAACCGCCGCCCTGCCCCGCACCGCCGCCGCGCGCGACCTGCACAAGCGCCTGCGCACGCAGCTGGAGCTCTGGCAAACCAACGACCCGCGCCTGCAGCCGCTGCTGCTCACCTCCCCCACCCTCACCGAGTACGCCCCGCTTTCCGGGCAGCTGCGCCTGCTGGCCGCGCTGGGCCTGGAGCGCCTCACGCAGCTGGAGCGCGGCACCGTGCCGTCGGCTGCGTGGCTGGCCGCTGCCCAGAAGCAGCTGGACGCCGCCAAAGTACCGGCCGGCCAGACAGAGCTGGCGGTTGTGGCCGGGTTCCGGAAGCTGCTGGCTCCCTGATAAGTTGCCACTTCTAAATTCAGGCCCTTGCGCCCAATACACAGTAGCCCTGAAAAGCCGGGCCTGCCAGCGGATAACTGCTGGCAGGCCGCGCGCTTTTCAGGGCTACTGTGTATATGGAACAGGCTGGTTTCAGCACTGCTTAGTGAGTACAGCGTATGTCTGCTCAGTGGCTAGCGAAGCACGATCTTACTCACAGCTGCCTCGCCTTTCACTATCAGGTGTACTGCATACATCCCGGCCGGCAAATGTGCCACCTGCATCGTGTGCCGACCACTTGCTGATGCTGGCACTTCCTGTTCCAACACGAGGTTGCCAACCGTATTATACAGACGGACCACAGCCACAGTATTCACCGTATTTCGACGCTGACTATCTGGAACGATGAGAGTAAATTCGCTGTGCGCCGGGTTAGGATACAACGTCAACACGTGTGCTTTGGGTTTGGCAGCCAGCCCAGATAAAGGCTGTGCTTCATTGAGTCGGATTGACAATTGCGAAGCACTGCTGGTAGCTGGTAGTGCACCCAAGTCCAAGTCACCATCCGTGTCGAAGTCGGCTAACAGCAAGCGGGCCGGGTTGCCGGGCACGGCTACGCTCTGCGACGTGCTGAAGCTTCCTCCGCCATTATTAAGTTGCACCCGCACAAGGCTACTGCCGGCATCAGTGACGGCCAGATCCAAATCCTCATCCTGGTCTAGGTCGCCGAGCACTATCTGACCGACGCTGCCTGCCGCCAGAGGCGTACCCGTACGCGTAAACTCTCCGCTGCCATTGTTGGCAAGGATGGCTACCCACCCACCGGAGGTGAAGTCAGTGTAGCCTACAGCCAAGTCTGCATCTCCATCACTGTCCAGGTCGCCGACGGCTAGGCTCTGCGGTGCTCCCGGCACGCGCGGCGACGTCCCAGCTACCAGCACCCCGTCGCCATCATTAAGAAACTGCTGCATACCCGATGCCTGATTGGCCGTCAGCGCATCCAGGTCACCGTCCCGGTCCACGTCGACCAGTACCACCATCACGGCCGAAGGCGCGGACAGCGTGGTCGGCAGGGCCGTGAAATATCCTTGTCCATCGTTGAGGGCCACCGTCAGAAGGTTGGCACCAGAGGCAGCGGCTACCAAGTCCAGGTCACCATCGGCATCCATATCCCCCAAGGCAAACCAGTCGCAGTTCATGGTAATGAATCGGGGTGGTGCGAAGGTAGCGTTGCCGTTGTTGAGACATACCACCGGACTGAGTGTACCGGCGCTGGCTACCACGTCCAAGTCACTGTCGCCGTCGACATCAGCCGCCTCAATATGCCATACTGCAGTGCGGTTGCCGGTATTAATTACTGGTCCCGGCAGCAGGCGGGCTTGGCCATCGTTAAGCAACACTCCAACGCCGAATACCCCGTTGGTTTCTGTGGAAGTAAGCACATCCAGGTCGCCATCATTGTCGAGGTCGCCGGTGGCCAGCGCGTACGTGTAGGGCCGTAGTGGCACCTCGACGCCCGGTCGGAAGAAGCCTCGCCCTGCTCCTGACGTAGCAGCGGTGAACTGATATACTTGCTTGCGTACTATGCCAGCCGTGGTGGTTTGCATGCTGGCCGGCAAGCTTACACTAACCCGTTCGCCCGCCGCAAAGTCCTGGTCTGGGTCAAAGCGCAGCGTGGCGGAGCCGCCGCCCATCACTACCCCAGGCCGGCGCCCACGTAACTGACTGCCGAACACCCGCATGTTACCGGCTGTAGCGGCTGTAATCGGGGCGGAAAATGTGAGGTTCAGAGTAGCCGCGCGCGACACCGAACCAGCATTGGGACCAGGCACCAAGCCGCTGGTTACAGCCAGCACCTGCACTGTGAAATTACTAGCGGAAGTAGCCGTGCCACCCGCAGTTACCACTGTCAACCGCCCCGTGGAGGCTCCGGCGGGCACCCTCACGGTAAGCTGCGTTGCCGAGTTTACCAAGAAGCCCGGTGCTACTACCCCATTGAAGCGCACTGCCGACACCCCCACGAAATTGCTGCCAGTCAGCTGTACTACGGTGCCTTCGGGCCCGATAGCCGGTGTAAAACTGGTGATAGTTGGGGACGGCGGCACATTGTTCTGGTGCACTACAAAATATGGGTAGGTCTGGAGCAGATCCAGGTCGCCGTCACGGTCAATATCAGCCAGCGTAGGGTTGTATTGCCGGGAGAGCGTAGGCAGCCCTTGCCGCAAAGCAAAGCGACCGGCACCGTCATTAGCAAGCACCTCGGCGGTGCTGAAGCCGGAGCTGATTGTGACCAGGTCCGTATCGCCGTCGGCATCCAGGTCGCCCACGGTCATTCCGTCCATACCCCGTCCCGCCCAAAAGCCGCCGGGCCGGAAGTTGCCGGCGCCATCGTTACGGACCACGTTCAGCCAGGACTGCCCCAGCGGATGGACATTGCCCACAGTGTCGCGCCAGCTCAGCGCCAGCACGTCCAAGTCGCCGTCGTTGTCCGCGTCGGCCAGATGCAGCGACGACGCGCCAATGTCCTGCGAGAAGGGCAGTCGCTCCGCGGAGGTGAAGTGCCCTTGCCCATCATTAAGCCGCACGTAGTTAGTGATGCTATAGGTCATCACCAAGTCCAAGTCGCCATCATTGTCGAGGTCGCCAACTCGGATCAGTCCAACTGCCGCGTAGCCATCTGGATAAAGTACCTCGTTGGTGGTACCGCCAAAGCTGCCACTGCCATTGTTGAGCCGCAGGCTGGTGGTGGTGGCAAACTCGCCGGAGTTGGCTGTTAGCAGATCCTGGTCGCCATCAGCATCAAAATCAGCTAGCACCACCTGAATCGGCCGATCTGCTACGGACACATCAGGGGCCGCGGTAAATGTTCCGTTGCCGTTGTTGAGGCGGAGATGCACCACATCGGCGCTAGCATTCGTAACGGCCAGATCAAGGTCGCCGTCGCCGTCGATGTCGCCTACTGCCATATTGCCCAGCAATCCGGCTTGCGACGTACTCACCAGCACGGGCGTGGACGGCCCAAAGGTACCGGTGCCGTTGTTGCGCTTCAGCATCACCTGCAGCTCGCCGAGCAGCAGCAGATCCTGGTCGCCATCGTTGTCAACATCAGCGGGCAGCACCTGCCGGTCGCCGTCCTGAGTTGCAGAGGCGGCCCCCAGAAATCCGCGGCCGGTGCCTTCAACGGCCGCCGTAAACTGAAATACCCGCCTCACAACACGGCTCTGGCCGGCAACGGTAGCCGGCGGCACACTCACCGATATCCGTTCACCCGGCTCGTAGGGCTGCGTGGGCGTAAAGGTGAGCGTAGAGCTGCCGGCCCCGCTGCGGGCACCAGCCAGCAGGCCACCGCGCCGCTGGCTGAATATCGCCAGGTTTGCCGGTGTGTGCACCGGCTGGGCCTGCCCGAAACCGACTACAACCGGCGCCGTGCGCGGAGCCGTAGCCTGCCGCAACGGACTGGTGCTGACAACTGCCACCGGCTGAAGCACCGTGAACACGCCTGCTGAGTTGGCCGCACCTACCGTATTGACAACCTGTACGATGCCTGAAGAAGCCCCAGGTGGCACACGCACTGCCAAACGAGAGGCTGTCAGGACGGTAAAATCAGGCGCTGGAGTTCCGTTGAAAGTTACGCTGGTTGTGCCGATCAGGTCAGCACCCGTCACGAACACTACAGCCCCCGGCAAGTCGCTGGTCGGCGACACGCTGATGCCGGCGGGTGCTGCCAGACGCTGGTTGAGCAGGCTGTGCAGCAGTAGGCTACCGGAATCAGCTACGAGCAGATCCTGGTCGCCGTCGCCATCCAGGTCGGCGAGGGTGGGATCGTGCAGCTGGTCGCCTGCTGCCAGGCTTTCGTTGCCACTAAACTGCCCCAGGCCGTTGTTACGCCGCACCAGCGTTGCAGCCGCCGCCGTAACTACCAGATCCAGGTCGCCATCCGCGTCGAGGTCGGCCAATGCTAGGCCGGTTCCGGCGGGGGCGGCCGGGCCACCTGCAAACGCCCCGGTGCCGTTGTTGAGCAGTACCAGACCGTTGTTGGTCACTAGGTCGAGGTCGTAGTCATTGTCCAGGTCTCCGAGCACCACGCGGGTCAGGCCCGTGCCCGCTCCCACCGTTTGCACCTGAGCAAACCAGCCGGTACCGTTGTTGAGGCCGATGCTGAGCGTACTGCCGGTGCCGGTGCCTGGTCCGCTTTCGTTGGCCACTACAAAATCCAGGTCGCCATCGTTGTCGAGGTCGCCGAGGCTGATGCCAGCAGACTGCCCCCCCACTGCCACTCCTAGCCGGGCGGCAAAGTGCCCGGCCCCGTCATTGAACAACGCCTGCACACTGTCGCGAGCAGCGTTCGGCGCCACAATATCCAGGTCGCCATCAGCATCAAGGTCGCCCAAGGCAAAGTCTGGTGTGTCTTCGTAGAGGCCCCTGATACGCGGTTGCCGGTCGAACGTACGGCTGCCGGTATTGAGGCATAGGTGGCCACTGCTAGAGAGCAGGTCCAGGTCACCGTCGGCGTCCACGTCGGCCAGGGCTACCTGGCGCGGACTGTCGCCAATGAACAGCGCATATGCCAGGCTGTCGGCAAAGCCGCCCTCTCCATCGTTGAAGCGGACCATACCTGCCGTGGTAAGCAAATCTGTGGTTCCATCATTGTCCACGTCGCCCACGGCAAACCCGTAGCGCGACTGGTAAGCCGCCACAGAACGACCGTTGGGCAACGGCATCATCAGCCCCGTACCCGTGCCTGTGGCCGCTATCCGAAACTGCTGGGTCTGGCGCAGCGCGTGGCTGCCATCGGCGCCCGTGAGGCGGTCAGGAATCGTAACGCTCACCAGTTCGCCGGCGGCATAGGGCCGGGCAGCGGTAAAGGCCAAGGTGGTGGTGCCACCGCCCGTGGTGGTACCCTGGCGGCGGCCACCGTGCCGGTTGCCGAATACGTGTAGCTCCGCGGCCGCACCAGCCCCGGCAGCGCGGGACAGCGTCACCGTGACGGGCGTATTGGCGGCCACATTATTGGCGTTGAGGCGCGGTGCCAATCCGGTAACGGCCAGCGGCTGCGTCACCACAAAACTACCGGGAGCCGTAGCGGTACCGGCTGGTGTGGTGAGTACAACCGGACCGGTGGTGGCGCCGGCGGGCACGGTGGCCAGCACCTGAGTGGGCGAAATAGCCGTGAAGCTGATAGCCGGCACACCGTTGAACACCACCCCCGTCACCGTCTGCAGGTTGGCACCGACAAGGCGGGCTAGCCCCCCTACCGGGCCACTACCTGGCTGCAACTCCGTAACGGTGGGCGGTGGGCCGGGCCGGTTCAGCTTGACCCGGATAGCTCCCTGCTGATCATTGGTAAGCAAGTCCAGGTCCTGGTCGCCGTCTAGGTCGGCGACCAGGGCTAGGCTGGCCGAAAGGCCGGCTTCCGGGGTAGCCACGATGCGGGGGAAGCGAGCGGCACCATCGTTGAGCGCCACTCCGGCATGAGTGATGATATCCAAATCGCCGTCCGAATCCGCGTCGGCTATGGCCAAGCTCGTACAGACCAGCGACAGGGTAGCAATACTGTTGCCGAAACGGCCCTGCCCATCGTTGAGCCGGACGTTGAGAGACTCCTGATAGCCAACACTCGTCACCAGGTCAAGGTCGCCATCAGCATCCAGGTCAGCCAGGGCGGCCTGGGCAGCAATGCCCGCCACCGGCGGCAGGCTGGCGGAGGCGCTGAACACGCCATTACCATCATTCAGGGCTATGCCGGCTACCCGCTGGCTCGAACCGCCGGTAGTACCCAAAATCAGCAGATCAATATCTCCGTCGTTGTCTACATCGCCGGTAAGCAGGCTCGTACCTGCTACCCCAGGATAGGAATCCTGCTGCGCCGAAAAAATACCGCTGCCGTTGTTGTAAAAAGTACTGACTACGTTGCCCCGCAGAGCCAGCAGGTCCAGGTCGCCATCGGCATCTGCGTCTACCAGCGCGTTGCCCGCGTAGCCCCCGGTATACAAGTTTCCGGCGATGCTGAACCCGGCCGGACCATTATTGCGCCACACTACCGCCTGGCCATTGTATGCTGTGCTGAGCAGGTCCAAGTCGCCGTCGGCATCCAGGTCACCAAGTTCGAGCAGGTTGGCCGCGGCGGGGCCGCTGATGGTGGAGGCACTGGTGAAATTACCAGCCCCGTCATTCAGATATCTCACTATTCCTGTGTTGCCGCTGGGAACCACCAAGTCCAGGTCACCGTCGTCGTCTAGGTCGCCCACACGGAAATGATTGGTCTCAATGGCCGGCAGTACACTTCTGGTCACGAAGTCGTGCCGCCCGGTGCCGACCACGGCGGCAGTAAACTGCACCACCTGTTTGCGCACTTGGTTGCCGTCGGGGGCTTGCATACTGGCCGGCAGACTCACGCTGAGCTGCTCACCCGCTGCGAAGGGCTGCGCCGGTCGGAAGCTAAGGGTAGCGGTGCCGGCACCGTCCAGCGTACCGGCTCTACGCCCACGCCAGCGGCTGAATATCTGCATTTTTCCGGCAGAAGCCGCCGTAACTGAAGCCGAGAAGCTCGCTGTGACAGGACTGGTAACCGGTGCATTCACCGCGTGGCGGGCGGGCACAATCCCCGTCAGCAGCACCGGCACGGGCAGCGTAACCTCATAGCTGGCAGGCGAGGTGGCGGTGCCGGCTTCCTCGGTCACGACCACCACCGGACCAGTGCTGGCACCGGCCGGCACGGTCACGTCCAGAGAAGTGCCGGCAGCATTTGGCACAGCCCCCACGGCCGGTACACCATTGAACGTCACAGCAGCTATATCAAGCAGGGCAGTACCGGTGATGGTAACAACCGTGCCCACCGGCCCCCGCTCGGGTGTCAGGCCGGTAACACGTGGCGACGGCAATGGCGGTGGTGGGCCTTCGTTCCGGCTCAGTAGCACGTGGCCTTCGTTGTCGGACGTGATGAGGTCGAGGTCCAGGTCACCATCAACGTCGCCCAGCGTTACGCCTTCTGTGGTGACGGCCATTGTAGCTGGGGTACGGTTCAGGCGTAGCGCCCGACTCTGCTGCGCAAACGTGCCGGCCGTGTTCAGAAACGTCAGTACGCGCCCGCCACGGCCCTGGGCCACCACTACATCCAGGTCGCCGTCGGCGTCTACGTCACCGGTTCGCAAGCCACTGGGAGTACTGCCCGCAGGCAGCGGCAACGTGGTGGTGCCCGTGAAAGTCCCGCTACCATTGTTTAGCCGCAAACTCACACTGGCTGTTCCGACGCTGGCCGTCAGCAGGTCCAGGTCGCCATCACCGTCTACATCGGCCAAAGCCAGATCAGAAGGCTGTAGGCCCACGGTCACGCTGGTGTAGCTCCCAAAGACGCCCATCCCCGAATTGCGGCTTACGCTCACGCTTCCGGATGGCGCACTCGGCGTGCCAGCATTGGTTGTCAGCAGGTCCAGGTCGCCATCATTGTCGATGTCGGCCAGCGCAACGGACGTAGGGCCGGCGCCCATGGGCACGGTTGTAACGCCAGTGTATAGCAGTGGCAGACTGCCATTGTTGTAGCGCACCGTGGCTGAGCCGTCGTCGGCGTTGGCCGTTACAAAATCCAGGTCGCCGTCGCCATCTACGTCGCCGGCAGCCACTTCTACCGGCCGCGCCCCTACAGGCGCATTTTGCGCCCCACCAACTGACCCGATGAACTCCCCGGTACCATCATTGAGACACACGGCCACGGTGGAATTTTCAGCGTCGCTAACCAGCATATCCAGGTCACCGTCCTGATCGACATCGGCCAGCGCTACGCCGCTGGGCTCTTCGGCCGTCACCAGCCCGGATTTGAGAGCAAACCGACCGGCCCCGTTATTCAGAAAAATGCGGCATCCGTACAGCGAGCCGGTCGTGACCAGGTCCAGGTCGCCATCATTGTCCAGGTCGCCAAGCACCTGGTCGCGGGTGGTGGTGTTGCCCACTATGGTAGTGTCGAGGAAGAACCCGCGGCCGGGGCCGCCGGTAGCAGCCTGAAACTGATAGACCTCGCGCCGCAACGCCGCACCATTGGTGGAAAGCAAGGTTGAAGGTAAGCTGACCGAGAGCAATTCACCCGGGGCGAAGGCCCTGATGGGCGTAAACGTGAGCGTACTAGTGCTGCCGCCCGTCAGGGTTCCGGCGCGGCGACCCTGCAGAAGCGGGCTGTACACGCGCATACCCGCGGCGGTGGCGCCCGTTACAGGTTGCGAGAACCCTATTACCACAGCACTACCACGCGGCGCCGAAACAACTGAACGCGTGGGCTGGCGAGTTGACACCACCATTTGAGCAGACGCGGTCTGAGCACCGGTAAGCATTGTTGCCACAACCACTCCTACGTTCCGCCAGAAGCGGCCAGATGGAAATGCGGTGGATAAAGGACAATAGGGGATTAAGGCGGAAGTAAATGTTTTAGCCAAACAATGAGTGTTTACTAACGAATGATTTTTCTACAGTCCTACGACACAGGAAAACTACCAAAAAGCTGCTGACATCTGTATATATGCAATAGCAAGTTTTACTGTTTTACTTACTTCTGGCCGGCGCACTTTTTCGCTCAGTGAGTTCTGCGAGGGCACTTTTAAACTCCCTCCAAAGTACAGATACGCTTTGAAGCGAGCCGCCCTAAAACAGCACCGACACCTGCATGCGGCCGGTGTGCACGGCGCCGATACCGTTGGCTTTGCGGCCGTCGTAGGCCAGGCTTAGGTTGAGGCCGTTGCTGAGGCGCTGCTCGGCGTTCAGGTTCCAGGTGAAGTTGCTGCCGGGGCGCAGGGCGTTCAGGATTTCCAGGCCCACCACCGAGTCCTGGGCGCCATCGAAGCTGATGCGCACGTAGCGCGTGGTGGCCGTGATGGTGCGCTTGCTGACCTGGCTGATGCGGGTTTCGATACCCAGCTCGTCGAAGATGCCGCGAGCTTTGTTGGCGTCGTTAATGGGCGCGACGTTGTTTTTGTCAGTGCGCAGGTAGGTGCCGGTGAAGCGAAAGGTGCCGTTGGGCTGGTAGCTGATTTCGGGCGCCACCTCGTAGGCCAGCACCCGGAAATTGCGGGTTTCCAGGTACGTGGAGCTGTTTTGCCGGATGGTGCGGCTCAGGTTCAGGCGGCCCGTAAACGACTGCGCCAGCGTGCGGCGCAGCAGCAGGCTCTGCGCCGCCAGGTTGCGGATGTCGGAGCCCTGCGTGAGCAGCACCTTCTGCTGGGTTTGCTGCACGGTCATTTCCGCCCCGAAGATGGGGTTGGACCGGTTGAAGTACAGCGTGTTGCGCAGCAGCTTGTTGAGGCTCAGCAGCAGCGAGTCCTCGGTCTGGAACGCAAACGGGTTCAGGCGCGACGACAGGCTGTTATCCGTGGTGCGGCGGTCCAGCGTGACGGTGCTGATGGCCGAGAAGCGGGCCGCAGCCGCCCGCCAGCCGCCGGCTTCGCGCCAGGCGCGCGGGGCGCTGGTAGTAAGGCGGTAGCTGAAGCGGTTGGTGAAGGCCAGAATGTAGTCGTCGGTGGGCAGGTACACCTTGATGTGGGTGCGGTAGACGGCGTCCGAGGTCTGGGCTTCCAGGAATTCGTCGCGGTCCTCGGTGTTGTTGCCGTTGGTGTCGCCGCCGTAGTAGTGCGTGCCCTGGCCGTTGGGCATGGCCACGAACGCGTAATCACGTTTTAATTCGCGGCCGGTAGCCACCTGGTAGCTCAGCTCGGAGCGAATCTGGTTTTGTAGCAAGCTGGCGTTCCAGTCGATTTTGGCCAGCACGTTGCGCTGGCGGGCGCTGTCGCGCACGGCCAGGTTGCGGTAGGTGGCTAGGATGGCTAGGTCCTGGCTTTTGCCGAGGCGCGTGGTCATGGTGCCCTGCCAGGTTTGGGCGGTGCTGCGCGGCTGGATGGCGGTTTGCTCGGGGTTGGGCGTCTGGTCGCGGCGGAAGGTATAGTCGGCGCGGAAACGGGTGCGGGCCGAGTCCTGGCTTTGCAGGAACACGTTGTGCTCGTCGAAGTAGTTGGCCGAAGTGACGGAGTCGCCGGCGGGCAGGGCCACCCGGTTTTTGTCGAAGCGGTAGGCGTAGCCGGGCACGATGGGCGCGCCCACGTAGCGCGCCGCCGCCTCGCCCCGCGCCCACCGGGACTCCTTGCGCCCCGCCTGCGAGCTCAGCAGAAACAAGCTGCCACGCAGCTGCACGTCCCCGATCTGGCGGGCGGCATCCAGCCAGTGCTGCAGCCCGCTAACCTCCCCCGCCCGAAACCGACGACTGAGGCGGTAGTTGACGGCGTTGTTTTCGTCTTTGGCCGCGCCCACCGCGAAGTTCAGAATGTTGTCGGACTGCGCCTCGCGGCGGGTGGCGTTGCCCTGCACGGTGCTGGCGGTGCTCCAGTTACGGTCAAACTCGATGTCGCGAAACCGATCCACGGGCGCGAACCGGCTGCTGGTGTACTCGTAGTCGAGGGCGCTGCGGAAGCGGTAGTCGCGCAGGAAGCCCAGGCCGGGCAGGCGGCGGTCCTGCACGGCGTAGCCCACGCGCATGGCCTGGCCCTTGTCGGAAGCCGGCGAAAAGCGGTTCAGATCCAGCTCCGACACGGCCACATCCACGAACACCGAAGCCGTGGAATCCAGCTGAAAGCTGGCCCCGCCGGACACAATTTGCTTAAGCAGCGGCGCCGGCAGCAGCCGGATGGGCGCGTAGCGGCCCTGCGGCACGCCGGCCACCGGCTCCACAAACTCAAACACCCGCCCGTTGGCGCCCGGAAAGCGGGTGCTCAGGTTGTAGTCGCCGTTGCCGGGGCCCACCTCCGTGAAGCGCACGTTGTACACGTCGCGCGTGGAGTCGGCCGGGTACGTGAACACCTCCACGGGCAGACCGTTGATGGTACGCGTTTCGCGGTTGTAGAGCACCTGCGTGCGGGTGTAGGCCACGGGGCTGCCGCCGCCGGGCGTGCTGGCCTGGGCCACATTGTCGGGCAGCTCGCGCAGGCGGCGGCGGTCCACGCTGTCGAGCTGGAGGTTGGGCGAGTTGTCGGGGTTGTCGGCTTCGCGGTAGAAGTTGGCGTGCACGTTCAGGCGGCCCGCCTGCTGATAGTGGCTGGCGTGGTAGAGCGAGCGGGCGTAGTTGAAATCGGAATACTCGAAGTCAATCTTGATGCGCGAATTGCGGGTAATCAGGTGCTGGGGCGAGAACGTGACTTCGGCCTGGTTGTAGTCGATGACGTAGTCGTTGTCGAAGCCGCGCGTCATCAGGCGCCCGTCCAGGTACACCCGCTCGGAGTTGGCCAGCACGATGATGAACTGCTCGCCGTTGGGCCCGCGCAAACGGTACGGACCCTGCACGTTCTCAATCGGGGCCACATCAATGCTGGCGAACTTGCCCTTGGCCACACCGCCCGCCACCGTGGTAGACGACCGAACGGGCCCGAACCGGCCGCGGGTTTCGCCTGAAACGGTAGTGCCGGCCACCTGCGGCACGCCCAAACCCACCGGCGCCAGCGGGCTACCGGGCGCGGTGGTGGCGCCCTGCTGCCCGCCGTTGGTGATGGTGGTGGTCGAATACGAGCCTGAACCGACGCCCGGATAGCCGCTCAGGGGCGTGAGCTGGGGCGTGCTGAAGCCGCTGAGGCCGCCCGCATTCTGCCCCAGATTCACTTCCAGGGCCGCGCCCTGCACGTTTTTGTAGAAGCGCAGGAAGTAGTCGGGCTTGTTGCGCATCACCACGTCGCCAGCCGTCAGGTTCCAGCGCGGACTGGTGAGCGTGATGTAGATCCGGTCGAATTCCTGCAGCTGCTGGGTGTTGCCTTCGGGCTGGAAGGGCACGTTCTGGTCGCTGATGGCGGCCGTGAGGTTGATGTTGTCGGTGAGGCGGCCTTCGAGCTGCAGGTTCAGCGAGGAGTTCACAAACACGTTCTGGGCGTTGCCGAAGCTGATGCCACGGGCCAGATTACCGGTTTTGTTGATGCCCGGTGTGCTCAGAATCTGCTCTTTCACCGTGAAATCTTCCTGCCCGAACGTGCGGCGCGGGAAACTCAGACTATCCAGCAAACCGCGCGGCCGCCGAAACGCCGGCGCCGCCAGCCGCAGCGGCAGCACCCGGTAGCACACCAGCACCGAATCGAGGCCGGGCACGGCAATATCCGGCTGGCCGGGCTCGGGGCTGGGCAGGCGGCGGCCGGGCTCCACGTAGCGGTACCGGTCCTGGCGGGCGTCGTAGGCCACGGCGCGGCCCTTGATGCTCACGGAAGTGGGCACTACGGTGAGCGTGTCGGGCAAGGCAAAATCCGTGGTATCCCGACCGGGCAGCAGGCGCACCCACAGGCAGCGGCGAGTGTTGGGCGGGGTTTCGGGCCGCTGCTGGGCCTTCGCGCCCGCCCACGCCACCACGCACGCCAGCAGCAGGCACAGGCGCAGAAAGTGGGGCGGAAAGCTGCTACTCATAGAAAAGATATACACGCCGGCGGGCTGCCGGTAGCTCAACGTAAAAATAGCGTGGATTCGTGCCAGCCTGTTGTACCGCTAAGCTCCAGCTTGGCGAACGAGCGGAGCGAGTACCTCGCGCTAGCGCAAGTGGCGCGGTTCCGGCTACTCGCCTGCGGCTCGTCGCCAGGCCGGAGCTTAGCCCTACCCCGCCAGCGGCAGCTCGATATAGAACGTAGTGCCGGTGCCTTCCTCCGTCTCAAACCAGACGCTGCCGCCGGCGCTTTCGATGCCGCGGCGCGCCACCGCCAGCCCGATACCGGAGCCGGTGGCTTTGGTGGTGAAGTTGGGAATGAAGATTTTCTCGCGCACGTCGGCCGGGATGCCGGCGCCGTTGTCCTGGATGCTGATCTGCACCCGCTTGTTGCTCTGCACGCTCAGCTGGGCCGAAACCTGGGCGGCGCGGCCTTCCGGCACGGCCTGCAGCGCGTTGATGAGCAGATTATTGAACGTGCGCACCAACAGGTTTTCGTCGGCAAACACGATGGTAGGCGTTTCTTCTTCGGGCAGGTGCAGCTCGATACGGGCGTCGGGGCGGCTGCCCTGGTGCAGCTCCACGCAGCGGCGCAGAATCGGGGCCACGTCGAGGCGCTCAGGGCGCATGGCGGGCAGGTTGGTGAAGGTGCTGAACGAGGTAGCAATGTCGGTCAGCACGTCGATCTGGGTGATGAGCGTCTGCGACACCTTGGCAATCAGCTCGTCGAGGTTGGGGCGCTGGTCCTGGATGGCGCGCTGCAGAAACTGCAGGCTCAGCTTCATGGGCGTTAGCGGGTTCTTGATTTCGTGGGCCACCTGCCGGGCCATTTCGCGCCAGGCAGCTTCCTTTTCCTGGGTGGCCAGCTCCAGCTTGCTTTCCTCCAGCTTGAGCAGCATGGCGTTGTACTCGCGCACCAGCAGCCCAATTTCGTCGTCCGACTGGTAGTCGAGCGTTTCGTTCTGGCCGGTGAGCGTGGTTTGGCGGAGCTTCTGGGTGAGCAGCTTGAGCGGGTTGGTGAGCATGCGCGAGGCCACAAACGTGAGCACCAGAAACACGATGAACATACCCGTGAAGATGTTGAGCAGAGTCGAAATCAGCTCAATCAGCTTGTTGTCCAGCTCTTTCTCGGAGTCGAAGAACGGAATGCCCACGTAGCCCAGCACCCGCCCGGCCTGCCCGGCCTCGGTTTCGGCGGCCCGTAGCGGCAGATACAGCGAGTTGAACGACAGCGAGCCGGCCCGCTCCATCAGCAGCACCCGCGGCTGGGCGCGCTCCTTGAGCGCCGCCACGGCCTGCGGGTTCATCAGCGGCCCCAGCAGCCCCGACTCGAACATGATGGGCTGGCTGCTGACGATGAGCTGGCCGCGGGCGTCGTAGAGGTTGAGGTCGGTTTCGGTGAGCGAGGCCACGTTGTCGGCCAGGGCCAGCAGCGCGGGGCGGCCGGCCGAGTCGGTGAGCAGGACGCGGTTCTGCAGCAGGTTGTCCTGCACGGTGCGGCCGCGCCGCTCGTAGGTGCGGCGCAGGTCGCGCTTATACGACGACGTTACCTGGCTGGCCGTGGCAATACTCACCAGCACCAGCGGCACCAGAATCCCGAAGTTGAGAAACAGCTGAATCTTGGTGCTGAAGTTGGTGCGCAGCACGGCCAGGTACTCGCCGCGCACCAGCAGGTACAGTGCCATGGCCAGCAGCCAGTAGAAGGTGTGCAGCAAAAACAGAAACGAGAAATTGGCCAGCCAGTCGGAGAAGCTGTAGGTGGACGTGGTGACGACCACCGTGCGGTGCTGGGTTTCGTCGCGCACGGCCAAATGGTGGAAGCGGCCCACCACCAGCCCCGTGCGGTACAGGCGCGGGTCGTTGTACTGCTGACGGCGCAGGCGGTTCACGTAGTCGAAATCCCCTTCGCTGTACACCAGCCGGTCCTGCTCGTAGCCGGCGTAGCTCAGCTCGGCGCCCAGCCCAGGCTGAAAGAGCTTCTGGTCGACCAGCAGCTCGGGCACCACGCTGTAGGTGGTCAGCTTCTTGAGGCTAAGCTCCAGCAGCACAGTGTTGGTACCCTGCCCCGCCCCGGGCACGGCCACGAAATCCACGTAGCGCCGGGTGCTGAACGAGTTGCTGCCGCGCACCAGAAACAGGTTGAGCTGGTCGGTGCGGGTGGAGTTCTGCAGCAGCCTGTACCGCGCCTGCGACAGGGTTTCGGCCCCCTGCCCCGCCCCGATGGGCCGGCCGGCGGCATCAAAAAACGATATCGTGACTTCGTATTTGCCGAAGTAGTTGCCGAGATAATGCTTCACAATTTTCTGGCGCACCACTTCCGGGTTGGCAAACGGACCAGCCAGCACCTTGCGGATCAGCGGGTCGGCCGCAATTTCGCGGGCCCGCTCCGTAAGCAGAAACTCGCCCTGCAGGTCGTTGTCGGTGAGCAGGTTGCCGGCCAGGTTCTGCTTGTTTTGCACCAGCTGGCGGTCGAAGTGCTCGAACAGCGCCAACGCCCCCACGGCCGCGCTGACACTGAGCATCAGGAAGATGAACAGATATACCTGGTAGGTGCCCATGGCCGCCACGCGCCGCAGCCCGGTCAGGCGCAGCAGCAGGAAAATCCAGAGCGTGATGCCGACCAGCATCACCTGCACCTGCCCCAGTGCCACGCCCACCGGCAGAAACAGCAGCGCCCCCAAACCCAGGCCAAACACGCCCTCCCGCCCTTTGCCGGTACCCAGCGTGGCGCTGAACAGCTGCGCCACCAGATAGTACCCCACCAGATAGGCCCCGGTGTGCAGGGCAATAGCCAGCGTCAGCAGCAGCTTGAGGCCCGATACCGAAATATCCTGCGTGATGTCGAGAATGACCCGCGAGTTGTTGAAGCTGTTGGAATAGAACTGAAACTGCAGCTCCAGCAGCACAAAAAACAGCACCCCGGCCACCACGCCTACCGTCGTGCGGTCCGAGGTTTTGGTGAGGCGCTCCACCCAGCGGGTGGGGTTGTAGTGCCGGAACAGCCGTAGCCCGCAGTAAGCCGCCAGCGCTAGCAGTAGCGCGTTGATGAACAGGTCGCCGAGCGAGGGCGACAGCCACGACGCCGCGTACACCCGCGGGTCGAACAAGGGCAGCTCAATAAAGGAAAACGGCAGCCCCAACGGCAGCAGCACGGCTCGCAACAAGCCCAGCGGCAGCAGCAGCGCCGCGCTGCCGGCCAGCACGCGCCCCGCCCCGAACAGCCGCCGGGCCCACATCAGCCAGCTGGCCAGATAGAGCAGCAGCCCCACCACCAGCAGCGCCATCGGGATGTACTTGCCGGTGATGGGGTTGCGCTGCAGGCGCTCCAGTGAGAACAGGTAGCGGCCTTCATCCGATTCAATAGCCGGCAGACCAGGCTTCTTATCGGTTACCAGCCGCACGTTCAGCCCCCGGAACAGGGCCTTTTCGGAGCCTTCGCGCAGGTAGCGGTTGCTGATGCCGTAACGTTTTTCCAGCGGCACATAGGTCAGCACCACGTAGGGGCCTGAGGCCTGGCGCAGCGCCAGATAGCGCCCAAACTGCATGTCCACCAGCTTTTCCCGAAAGCTTTGGCCGACGTTTTCGGGCTGGGGCCGCGTGGTGTGGTCGGACCAGTAGCGCAGCTGGCCGTTCTGGTAGATGAAGCTCGGATAGGTCGTGCGGCCCACCAGCGAGCCGAAGCGCAGCTCGCCCCGGACTGCCTGCTGCAGTACGTCGGTGGCTTCCCGTTCGGCCTTCTGCTCGGCGTCCCGCACCAGCTTCTGCAGCCGCAGCGCATCGGCGCGCAACAGCACGTCGGGCGTCTGTCCATACCGGTTGCTCAGGAAAGCACCCGCAAAACAGAGGAAAGCGGCCAGCAGCAGGGCTAGCGGTAGGGAACGGGCGAACTTCAACAGGCGCAGGATTGAGCGGCAGCACACGGCTACGCAGAAGCCGCTACCAAACAAAAATGCCGCCAAATGGCGGCATTTCCTAGCTGGCTCCTATTCCGCGGGGCGCAGCGGCAAACTTTCAGCGAATCGGGGAGTGTAGCGGATGCCGCCGAAAAAGTACAACATCACCACGCGGGCGTACCGGAACAGCAATGGCGTCAGGGCAACAACCACTACGGCCACCGCCGTAACGTACACCCAGACCGGCGGGTCGTGGGCCAGGTAAAACAGCAGCACGCCGGTCAGCACCACAATCAGGGTCGAGAAACCGTAGCTGATGTACATGGCTCCCCAGTAAAACCCCACTTCCGGCTCGTAGTGCTGCCCGCAGACCGCGCAGCTTTCATACATATCGTCGAAGCGGGTAAGATGCAGCGCTGAGTAGCGAAACAACGGGCCCCGGTGGCAGCGCGGGCACTTCTGCGCCAGCATGGCCGCCACCGTCGAGTCGGCCCGAGGGGCCACTAGCGGCGCGCCGGCTTCTTAGCCTTGGAGTTGCGGTACCAGAAGTAGCCCACGGCCCCCACCAGCAGGTACGGAATGGCCGCCATGTACAGAATGCCCTTGTTGAGGCCCGAGAAGTCATACCCATCCTTTTCCGTCCGGGCCGACTCCACCTGCGTTTTGCACATGGTGCACTGTGCCGCCGCCGGGCTAGGAGCCAGGCTGAACAGCACGCCCAGCAGAAGGGCGAATACCGAAGTTACAAACAGCTTTTTCATACTCTTACCAACTGCGTTTGTAGGTGAATGGTTTGCCCGGCACGACAAATGGTACTCTTGCTGACAATCCGGCCAGAATGCTGCTCTGGCGGCAGCCCTTCTGCGCACGCTACGTGTAGTACGGCGCAATCATGAAGTACACAATCACGCCCGTCACGGACACGTACAGCCAGATGGGGTAGGTCCATCGTGCAATGCGGCGGTGCTTCTGAAACTGCTCGGTCAGCGCGAAATACAGCGTGAACAGCACAAGCGCCACCGTAATGGCGGCCAGCAGAATATGCGTAATCAGAATGAAGTAGTAGAAGCTCCGGATCAAGCCCTGCCCGCCAAACGTGGTGCTGGGCACCTGCGAGTGGTAAGCCACGTACGACACCAGAAACAGGGAGCCCAACAGAAAGGCCAACCCCATCATGGCGCGGTGCTTGGCAATGTCCTTGCGGCGGATGAAGTAGTAGCCGGCCATCAGCAGCAGCGCCGTCAGGGAGTTGAGCACGGCATTCACGGCCGGCAGCATCTTCACCTGCGCGCCTTCGATGCGGAACACGTTGGGGAAGAAGTGGAGCACCGCCACAGCCACCGGAATGACTGCGCCAAGCACGGCCGCCAGCACCTTGAATTTGGTGTTGCCGCCGGCAGAAGCAGAAGGGTTATTCGTGTTCATAGGAGTAGAGCAGCACGTCGATTTCCGTCATGAGGCGCTCAACGTCTTTGGTTTTGGTGCCGTCGTAGATGCCGCGCACCCGATGGTCGCGGTCTACGAGGTAGAGGTTCTGGCTGTGCTCGATGCCGGGCGCCTGGCCCTTGGGAGCTTCCAGCCGAAACTCATCCGTGATTAACCGGTAAAGCGCCGTTTTGTCTCCGGTCAGGAAAAACCATTTGCCGGCAATGGCACCATACCGCTCGGCGTAGCGCTCCAGCACGGCCGCCGAATCCTGGGCCGGGTCAACGGTAAACGATACCAGCTTCACGCGCGGATCTTTGCGGTACCGCTCCTGCACGCGCGCCATCTGGCTGTTCATGCGCGGGCAGGCTCCGGGGCAGGTGGTGTAGAAGAAGTTGGCCACATACAGGCCGTTGGCCGCCACCTCGCGTTGCGTTACCACCCGGCCGGATTGCGACGTAAACCGGAAATCGGCCAGCTGGTGGAAAACAGTATCGCGCCGCCACTTCCCTTCCACCAGCGTCGAATCGACGCCCGTGGGCAGGTAAGTGGGCAGCGCGTAACGGTTGGTGCCGAACGTGTACAGAAACACAAAGGCCAGCACCGGGACCAACAGCATGAGGCCCAACAACAGGACGTGTTTGGGCCTCATGTAGTTAGTTGAATACGTTCCAGAACGAGTTCTGATAAGAACCTTCCGTCACCAGGGCAATCAGCAGCCAGACGAGCAGGGCCATCGGAATGAGGATCGTCCAGATCAGAGCTTTCACTTCATGCTTCAAGTGCATGAACTCGGCCACGATGAAGAACGCCTTGAAGATCGTCAGGATGATGAAGATGGAGTTGCGGAGCGTGCTCGGATCCATCAGGAATACGAAGACGAATTCCAGGGCCGTGATGCCAACCAGAATCCAGAATGTCCTCCAGATCCAACCGGTGTTTGGCTTGGCGATTTCGCCGGGAGCGGTAGGCTCAGTGCCTGCGTGATTAGCCATTTTAGTGAATGGTTAAATTGTTGAATTGCTAAATGGTTTACGGTTCTGCGAGTCAGTCGAAGGATCAACCATTCAACACTTCAGCCATTAAACAATTTAAACGAGGTAGAAGAAGGTGAAAACGAACACCCACACCAGATCTACAAAGTGCCAGTACAGGCCAATCTTCTCGACCATTTCGTAGTGGCCACGCTTTTCAAAGGTGCCGTTGGTGGTGGCGATAAACGACCACACCAGCAAGCAGACACCCGAGAATACGTGCGTCCCGTGGAAACCGGTGATGAAGAAGAACAGGTCAGCGAACAGCACCGGACCGTACTGGTTCACGGCTAGGTTGGCGCCATATACCGTGGTACCGTCCAGCATCTTGGTGCCAGCATCGGTGCCGTGGATGAAGTGGCTCCACTCCCAAGCCTGCGAACCCAGGAACGTGGCCCCGAACAGGATAGTCCACAACAGCCACTTCTGCACGTCCTTCTTGTCCATGCGGTGGCCGGCTTCTACGGCCAGTACCATCGTCACGGAGCTGAAGATGAGAATCATCGTCATCAGGGCCACAAAGCCCAATGGTACGTCCATGCCGTGCAGGCCGGGGAAACCATTGAATACTTTGTCCGGCACCGGCCAGTAGGCGGTCGAAAACTCGAACGCCTTGCCAGCAGCGGCATCAAATGCCGGGTAGCGGTGGCGGATCAGGCCGTAGGTGGTCAGGAACGCGGCGAACGTGAAGGCGTCCGACAGCAGGAAGAACCACATCATCAGCTTGCCGTAGCTGGCCTTGAAGGGCTCGTTGCCTCCGTCCCAGTTGCCGCTACGCGGCCGGTCGGCGGCGCTGGCAGTAGAGAGGGGCTGCGTCGTGGAAATCGTGGACATACAGTGCGGGGTAAGACGAAACTAGTGGTTCAAAAGTAGGAACAAATACAGGTACAACCAAAGCCCGCCCAGGAAGTGCCAATAGATGGTGCAGTTGGCGATGGGCATCATCTGCCGCGAATGCACCTGATAGCGAAGGGTTTTCAGGTAGGTCTTGACCAGAAAAATCACTCCGGTGATGAGGTGAAATCCATGGACGCCCATCAGTACATACACAAACGAGCCGGAAGGGTTGGCATCTACCCCACCAAAATAGGTGCGGCCAGCCACCAAATCGCCCCATGAGAACCACTGGCCCACCAGAAAGGCGAAGCCCAGCAGCACGGTCAGGCCCATGGCCAGCTTGGCGCGGCCCAGCTCATCGTGCTTGGCCGAGGCGTAGGCCCACTGCATGGTAACGCTGCTCAGCACAATCACAATGGTGTTGTAGAGCAGGCTGATGGGCAGATCAAATTCGCGCCAGTTGCCTTCTTCGCGGCGCACGATGAAGCCGCTGGTGAAGGCCGCGAACATCATGATGATGCTGATGATCATTAGAATCAGCAGCAGCCGCAGCGGGTGCAGCCCGGAGCCGGGCTCTTTGGTTTCTAAGGATTCGGTGGTTTGCATGAAGTATGGGGTTTGTTACTCTCTTTCGGCGGCAGTGGTTTCAGCGTATGTCAGGCATTTCACTACCTCCGGAGCTTTAACAATTAACTGCGCAAAAGAGTCAACCAAGCGGTACGCTTTACTAGAGTTTGTCGAGAACAAGGGCTATCTGCACGATGGGCAGATACAGAAAAGAGCCGAACATGATGCTCATGGCCGCTTTTTTGGAGCAGGTGCGCATCAGGTAGAAGGTCTGCATCAGAAACAGCACCCCGCACACCACCGCTACCAGCGCCGATACTTTGCCGCTAATGCCAAACTGCAGCGGCAGCAGGCTCATAGGAATCAGCAGCAGCGTGTAGGTCATGATCTGGAAGGCCGTACGCAGGTCTTTTCGGCCCGGCGACGGCAGCATCTTAAAGCCCGCAGCCCGATAGTCTTCATCGAGCACCCAGGCAATAGCCCAGAAGTGCGGAAATTGCCACATAAACTGAATGCCGAACAGCACCCAGCCGCCAATGCTGGCGGCGCCGGTAATGGCGTTGGTGGCGGCCACCCACCCGATAAACGGCGGCAGGCCGCCGGGAATGGCGCCCACAAACACACAGATCGGGGAGAGCTGCTTGAGCGGCGTGTAAATGAAGCCGTACAGGATCAGCGAAATCAAGGACAGCGCCGCCGCCAGCGGATTGAAGCAGTAGGCCAGCAGCCCCAACCCAAATGCGCCCAGCACGACGGTGAACACCCAAGCCTCCGCCACCGACAGAACCCCGAGGGGCAGCGGCCGGTTGGCCGTGCGCTTCATCAGCTTGTCGAGGTCTTTTTCGTAGATCTGGTTGATGGTATTGGCCGAACCAGTGATAGCCAGACCTCCTAGCATCACCAGCAGTGCCCGCCCCCAATCGAAGGCATGAGCCCCCAGCAAAAAGCCTATGGCACTGGAGAAGGCGACCGTCAGGGCCAGCCGAAACTTAAGCAGTTGAAAATACGCCCTGGCTTTGATCATCAGAAGTTAAAACAACACGGGCGGCGGAAGGACTCCAAACCGGGCCGCAAAGTTACGCAACAACGCGCGGAATAGCGGCCTGCCCCTGTGTTTTCGTCTGGCGGCGGTAGCGGATAATCGTCAGAAACTGTGCTCCAAAAAGCACGGTGGCCAGCGTCAGGTGCACCGGTTGCACGGCGGCCGGCAGCGCGAAGTAGGCCAGCGTGACACCAGCCGCTATTTCCAGGCCCAGCAGCACAATCACTACGTTGGCCAGGCGCTGCAGGCGCTGGGAGCGAGTCTGGTACAGGCGGAAGGCTACGTACAGGTTCAGCAGCAGCAGCAGCAGCGAAAACGAGCGGTGTACCTTAAACGTCAGGCCCAGCTGCTCCACCCAGTTGGCGCGGCTGCCATAGTCGGCGGCCGCGGCTACTACGTCTATCTGCTCCCGCACCTGGGTGCCCAGAATAATCTGGCCAAAGGTGGCCAGCGTAATCACCCACAGCCACAGGCTAAGGCCCGCTGACGGCGTCCAGAATGGTTCAACATCCTGGCTGTCCTGCCCTACCCGCTGTGAGCGGTCAACAGCATAAATCAGCAGCGCCACAATCAGCAGCGCGACGGCCATGTGCACCGTCACCATTTCAGGCAGCAGGTTAGTAGACACCACCAACGAGCCCAGCCAGCCCTGGAAGCCAGTCAGCAGCAGCGAAAGGAAGGCCAGCCCAAACACCACCGGGTCACGGCGCAGATACGGTAAGGCCAGCAGCACCGTCAGGAAAATGAAAACGCCAATTAAGGCCCCCAGCAGCCGGTTTAGGTACTCAATCCAGGTTTTGGTGGCGTTGAAGTCGGTTTCGATGTATTGCGTGGGGTGGTCAAAAATTTGAGCGGCCACCTGCTTGAATCCCAACTTATCCAGCGTCTTGGCAATGCGCTGGTTTTTGGCTACCCGCTGCTCCGTATAAATTTCCTTGTAGTTGACTGGCAACTGGCCTACCGCCGTGGGTGGCACCCAGGTTCCAAAGCACTTGGGCCAGTCGGGGCAGCCCATACCGGAGCCCGTACTCCGGACGATACCACCGACCAGAATCAGCAGATATACTGCCACCACCGTCAGAATCCCGAAGAAGCGAAACCGCCTCACAAAAGCAGGTTGATTCATAGAAAAAGGGGCCCAACATCTCGTTGTGCCATCAGTCAGAAAAAGGGAGTAGCTACCAGTACTGGCGGCACCCGGACCATCAGTAAAACAGCAATGCAACAGGCTTGGTTTGCCGTAAAACAAAACGGGCCGCCGTAAATACAGCGGCCCGTTTCGGGAAGATTGTCAAATGGTGACTATTCCATTTCGCTCTCGTACGGCAGGTTCGAGGACTGGGTCTTCGAATACGGTACGTTCTGCGGGATGAAGTCGTCTTCAGCACCTGGCTTGCTATAGTCATAGGGCCAACGATACACAGCCGGAATCTCGCCGGGCCAGTTGCCGTGGCCAGGGTTGACAGGCGTGGTCCACTCCAGCGTAGTCGAACGCCAAGGGTTTTCGCTGGCACGACGGCCGCGGAAGATGCTGTAGAAGAAGTTGAAGATGAACACGAACTGAGCGAAGAATGCCAGAATAGCGGCCACCGAAATGAACTTGTTCAGGTCAGCAAACTGGCTGAACGAATCGAAGCCCGTCCAAGCGTAGTAGCGGCGAGGGAAACCGGCGATACCTACGTAGTGCATCGGCAGGAACACCAGATATACACCCACGAAAGTCAACCAGAAGTGGATGTAGCCCAGCTTCTCGTCCATCATGCGGCCAAACATTTTGGGGAACCAGTGATACACACCGGCAAACAGGCCGAAGAACGCCGAGCTACCCATTACCAAGTGGAAGTGAGCTACCACGAAGTAGGTGTTATGCATCTGGATGTCCAGCGCGGCGTTACCGAGGATGATACCCGTCAGACCACCCGAGATGAACAGCGACACGAAACCAATCGAGAACAACATGGCGGTGGTGAAGCGGATGTTACCGCGCCACAGCGTAGCCAGCCAGTTGAAGGTTTTCACGGCCGATGGTACGGCGATGATCAGCGTCAGGAACATGAAGACCGATCCGAGGAAGGGGTTCATGCCCGTTACGAACATATGGTGAGCCCACACGACGAACGACAGCAACGAGATACCCAGCAGCGAGCCAATCATGGCGCGGTAGCCGAAGATCGGTTTACGAGCGTTGGTGGCGAGGATCTCCGACACCATACCCATAGCAGGCATGATTACGATGTACACCTCGGGGTGACCCAGGAACCAGAACAAGTGCTGGAACAGTACCGGCGAACCACCCGTGTTATTCAGAGCCTGACCGGCAATGTAAATATCCGACAGGAAGAACGACGTGCCGAACGAACGGTCGAAGATTAGCAGCAGGGCCGCCGAGAACAGTACCGGGAACGACAACAGGCCCAGGATAGCCGTCAAGAAGAACGACCAGATGGTGAGCGGCAGCTTGCTCATGCTCATGCCGCGGGTACGCAGGTTAATAACTGTAGTGATGTAGTTAACACCACCCAGCAGCTGCGACACGATGAACAGCGCCATCGACACCAGCCACATCGTCATACCCATGCCGGAGCCAGGAATAGCCTGGGGCAG
The DNA here is from genome assembly GCF_000737515.1 of Hymenobacter sp. APR13. NCBI lineage: Bacteria > Pseudomonadati > Bacteroidota > Cytophagia > Cytophagales > Hymenobacteraceae > Hymenobacter > Hymenobacter sp. APR13. Next base: position 3,148,691 of record NZ_CP006587.1, on the reverse strand, counting down.
GGCGCTCAGCGGCGGATAGATTGTCCAGCCAGCAGAAGCAGGACCGGTTTCGAGGAACATCGAGGTAAACATGATGATACCGGATACAAAGAAGAACCAGTACGAAAGCATGTTCATAAAGCCCGAAGCCATGTCGCGGGCACCAACCTGCAGCGGAATTAGGAAGTTGGAGAATGTACCCGACAGGCCAGCAGTCAGCACGAAGAACACCATGATGGTGCCGTGCATCGTTACAAGGGCCAGATAGAACTCCGGATTCAGCTTGCCAGCTTCAATCCATTTGCCCAACACAGGCGTCAGCCACTCCATCGTCGACTCGGGCCAGCCGAGCTGCAGACGGAACAAGCTGGAGAGAGTACCACCCAGGATAGCCCAGAAGATACCCGTAATCAGAAACTGCTTGGCAATCACCTTGTGGTCCGTGCTGAACACGTACTTGAACAGCCAGTGCTGATCGTGATGATGATCGTCGTGCAGGTGCTCATCGTGCAAGATGCCTGGCTCGGTTACCCCGATGCCCCCCTGCACTTGAGTGGGAAGATTAGCAGCCATAAAAAGCGTACAAATTAACTGCGTTGAACTAGAGTGAAGCGTTGGCAGCAGGCACCGTCACGGCGGCAGCAGCCTCTTTTACAACCAGCTTTTCCTCTTTCTGTTTGAAAGAAGCCAGCACATCTGGGTTCTGTTCAGAAAAAGATTTTTGCTGACCAAACCAGGCTACGTAGTCGTCCGGCTCGTCCACCACGATGTTGAGCTTCATGGCGAAGTGACCACGGCCACAGATCTGGTTGCAAGCCAGTTCATAGTTGAACTTGGGGTTGCCCAGCTCGGCGCGCATCTCGTCGGTCGTCTTGGTAGGCGTGAACCAGAATTTGGTTGGCATACCAGGCACTGCGTACATCTGCACGCGGAAATGCGGCATATATACTGCGTGCAATACGTCGCGCGAGCGGATCTTCAGCAATACAGGGTGGCCTTTTGGCACGTGGATCTCACCAGCAACAAAGTCATCCAGACCCGTTTTATCGGTCAGGTCGAAGCCGAATTCGTTGGTGGCGTCAATCAGGCGGTAGTTTACTACGCCGAGCTTAAGGTCACGGCCGGGGTAGCGTACAAGCCAGTTGAACTGCTTGCCCATTACTTCCAGCACAACCGAGTCTTTGGGAGCCGGGCCGGTGATACGAGTCCATTCTTTCCAGCCAGCAAACACCAGACCTGCCATCACAATGGCAGGAATTACCGTCCAGATGATTTCGATCTTGTTGTTATGGGGGAAGAAGTAGGCCCGACGACCTTCCTTTTGCTGGTACTTGTAGGAGTAGTAGAACAAAGCTACCTGCGTCAGAACAAACACGATGCCGATGATGATCATCGTGGTCCAGAACATACGCTCCGTTGCCAAGCCGTGAACGGAGGCAATCGGCGGATTCATTTTATTGAAGTTGTCGCCGAACGACCAAGCGAAGGCCGCACCACCGACTACCATAAAGACAATCATCAGCACCGCGTTGACGCGGTTGCTCATCCCAAATTCGCGGGCCGAGCTGCCAGAGAAAATCGAGGTCAGAATCTGGAGGCGGAACAGCAGGCCGAATACGACCAGCAGCAACACCAGTACCAGCAGAATACCAAGAGCAGTCATTGGGTAAGGAAAGAGGTGAGATTTGCGAGGCTGGCAAGGAGAGAAGCAAAAGGAATTTGCCTCTCCCCTGCCGGCACTCATGTCTGATTAGGTGGTGTGATGCACGCTCTCGTCGAGGAACGGATGGTGCAGCGGCACCAGCGAGGCTTGCGCCAGTCGCTTAGTCATGAGCAGCAGGAAGCTACCCAGGAACACCAACGCAACCCCGAACTCAATGATGAACCCGTTATTCTCCTGCATAGTTGCAGGCATGATCATCAAATAGAAGTCAAACCAGTGACCAATCAGAATGGCGATGGTAACGATTTTCAGCATGATCATCTGGCGCTTTGCATCCCGCGTCATCAGAACAAGGAAAGGGAAGGCAAAGTTGATGAGCAGGTTGAAAAAGAACAGCCATGTGTACTGACCGTTGAAGCCGCCCAAGCGCTGGTTGAAGTACACAGCTTCCTCAGGAAGGTTAGCGTACCAGATCAGCATGAACTGCGAGAACCATACGTAGGTCCAGAAGATGCTGAAGCCGAACATAAACTTGCCCAGATCGTGCAGGTGGCCTGCTTTAACCCAGCGCAAGTAGCCGGCATCCTTCAGCAGGATGGTGCACAGCGTGGTGGCAGCAATGCCCGATACCCACCACGAGGCAAATACGTACCAGCCGAACATGGTCGAGAACCAGTGTACGTCAACCGACATCACCCAGTCCCAGGCCGCAATCGACGAGGAAACGGCGAACAGCACGAGGAACAGGGCCGATACGTTGATGCACTTATGGAAATACTCCGTGCCGCCGTTCAGGTCTTCGGCCAGCGACAGGTCGCGCAGCTTTTTGGTGAAGAAAGCCCAGATAGCAATGAAGACGATCATGCGGCCCAGGTAAAACGGCATGTTCAGGAAGCCCGACTTACCAGCAATGATGGCGTCGTAAGTTTCGCTGCCCTTCTCCATTATGCCCGGCACCGTCCAGTGGAAGATGTCGTTGTTGATCAGGCCCAGGCAGAAGATGATAACCATCAACACACCGCCCGGAATTACCCAGGCGCTGAGGGCCTCATATACCCGCTTAATCAGAACTGACCAGCCGGCGTAGGCTACATATTGGATGGCCATGAATACCGTGCCCACTACCGATACCCCGGTGAAGAATACGTTGTTGTGCCAAAGGCTTACAATCAGGCGCTTCAGCCAAAGCGGGCTGCCGTGGTGGCCGCCTGCATGACCAGCAGTAGCACCGTGGGCACCAGCAGCGCCTTCAGCGTGCTCCGCGCCGATGTTGAAGTAAGCGACAATCAGACCCGTCACTAGCAGCAGAACGCCCGCCAGGATGATCATCATGAATTTCTTGCGAGTACCGGCTGAAATCTCCAGGTATTCCGCCGTAACGCCTTCGTGTTGCGTCAGAGTTGCCATAGTGGATTAGTTTGCGGTGCCGTTACGTGCCTGGTCTCCTTGGCCCGGAGTTTCCGAGCCTTTGTCTGCCTGCGCTTCCTGAACAGGCGCCTGCGTTTGCGTGTCAGTGGTCTGCGACGAGTCGGCTGCGGCTACACCAGCAGCTGAGGCGCCGTTGGCTTTCAGCAGGTCGGCTACGCCATCAGCACCTTTGCCCAGTTGCAGTGCGCGAACGTACATGGCAATCTTCCAGCGCTCTTCAGGGTTTACCTGCGAGCCGTGCGGCATCATGCGGTTGCGGCCCCATTGAATGACGTGGTAGATGTGCCCGTCGTTCATGGTTTTGTAAGCGCCAGCCGAGTAGTTCGGTACACCTTTGAACTTGATGCCTACCGGACCTTGGCCGTCGCCCTGCTCACCGTGGCAGTGCTGGCAGTTGCGCACATACAGCGACTTGCCTTCCTCCAAATTCTCCTTGGTATAGGAGTACGGGTTGCGCAGCTTGGTTTCAGCAGTAGCCACATCGTCTTTGGCGATGTGTGAGTAATACTCGGCTTTGCCGCGGGCCACGGTGCCCACCACGGGGGTGCGCTCGTTGATGCCCATCGGGTTTACCGTATTGGCATTCACCTGACGCAGGGGGTCGTACGGAATAGATTCGTACATCTCCGGAGCGTACTCAATGCCAGGATCATCGGCGCGGTTGCAGCCGGTGGTCAGCACCGAGGCAAACAGAATTGCCGACGCTTGCAGACCTAGTTTCAGCGAATGCGTCATTAGAATTTGGTCATTTCTTTTTCGTTCACCTCTGAGGCGCCGTTGGCGCGCAGCAGCTGCGTCAGATGGTTCAGGTCGGTCTTCTCGTTCAGTTCGATGGCCATCACAAACTTGTCGTCGGTGGAGCGCACGTCCAGAACGGGCGTCTTCCAGCGGGGGTACAGCTTGCTGATGGTATAGAAGGTAATCACCATGCCATGGCAGCAGAAGAATACCGTCAATTCGAAGGATACCGGAATGAAGGCCGGCAACGCGATGTGCGGCTTACCACCGATGATCATCGGCCAGTCGAAACCGAGCGTGTAGATCTGCAGCCACAGGGCGAAGCACAGACCAACCAGCCCGTAGAAGAACGCGGCGATGGGCAGCCGCGACCGTTCGATGCCGAGGGCATCGTCGATGCCGTGGATGGGGAACGGGGTGAAGACTTCGTAGATTTTCACGCCCGCTTCGCGGACGTTTTCAACGGCGTGCAGCAGCACGTCTTCGTCTTCGAAGATGCCGAGGGCGAAGCGCTTAGTCATGCTTATCGTAGTTTATGGGAGCCGAAGCCGGCACGCCGTGGGTGGCGGGTTGATGAACTGCGTGGTGATGCGGGTCGTGGCCGGTGTACGTCGGGCCGTTATCGACCGTGTACTTCAGTACCGACTTTACTTCTGCCATGTTGATTACTGGGAAGAACTTGGCAAACAGCAGGAACAAGGTGAAGAATAGACCCAGCGTACCAACATAGATACCGATGTCGATGATGCTAGGCGAGAACATAGCCCAGCTCGATGGCAGGTAGTCGCGGTGCAGCGAGGTTACGATAATCACGAAACGCTCGAACCACATACCGATGTTTACGATGATCGACAGGATGAACGTCAGCGGAATGCTGTAGCGCACCCGACGAATCCACACCAGCTGAGGCGTAATTACGTTGCAGGTCATCATCGACCAGTAAGCCCACCAGTAAGGACCGGTTGCGCGGTTGATGAAGGCGTACTGCTCGAACTCAACGCCCGAGTACCAAGCAATGAAGAACTCGGTGATGTAGGCTACCCCTACGATCGAGCCGGTCACCATCATGATTTTGTTCATGAGGGCAATGTGCTCCAGCGTGATGTAGTCTTCCAGCTTGAATACTACGCGGGTAATGAGCATCAGCGTCAGTACCATGGCGAAACCCGAGAAGATAGCGCCCGCTACGAAGTAGGGAGGGAAGATGGTGGTGTGCCAGCCTGGTACTACCGAGGTGGCAAAGTCCATCGATACGATGGTGTGTACCGAGAGTACCAGCGGGGTCGAAACACCTGCCAGAATCAACGACACCGTTTCGTAGCGGCTCCAGTGCTTGGCCGAGCCTTTCCAGCCCATGCTCAGCAGCGAGTAAGCTACTTTGGCAATCGGACCTTTAGCCCGGTCACGGATGGTGGCGAAGTCAGGTACCAGACCCGTGTACCAGAACACCAGCGACACCGTGAAGTAGGTCGAGATGGCGAATACGTCCCAGAGGAGCGGCGAATTGAAGTTCACCCACAGCGAGCCCAGCGTGTTCTGCAGCGGGAACACATAGAAGGCGAGCCAAGGACGGCCCATGTGCAGTACCGGGAACATGGCCGCGCAGATTACTGCGAAAATGGTCATGGCCTCAGCAGCCCGGTTGATGGAGGTACGCCACTTCTGGCGGAACAGCAGCAGTACTGCCGAAATCAGGGTGCCGGCGTGGCCGATACCTACCCACCATACGAAGTTGGTGATGTCCCAGGCCCAGCCAACGGTTTTGTTCAGGCCCCATTCGCCGATGCCGTACCACAAGGTGCGGTACACGGAGTAGAAGAATACGCCAAGGAAGAAGAGAGCCACGGCCAGGGCGGCCATCCAACGGACGTTGGGAGCGGCTTCTACCTGGCGGCACACGTCCTGAGTGACGTCGTGGTACGTTTTCCCCCCGGTTACGAGCGGCTCCCGTACAGGCGATACGTGCTGCATAGTTTTAGAATTTTGGGTCTTGGGAACTTAGGGGCTCAGCTTTTTGCGGCAGTGGTATCTGGTAAAACCAAGACCCCAAACTCCCAAGCCCCCAACTACTGATTTACGCGTTGCGAACTTCTTCCGTGTTGCGGATTTTCGTCAAATAGGTCATGTTCGGCTGCACGTTGATGGCGTCGAGCACGTGGAACGCACGCTCACCGTCTTCCCGACGCAACAGCTTGGACAGACGCGACTCGGGGTCACGCATGTCGCCGAATACGATAGCCTGCGTGGGGCAGGACTGGGCGCAGGCCGAAACAATCTCGCCATCCTTCGGACGACGCTTTTCCTTTTTGGCTTCGAGCTTGCCGAGCTGGATACGCTGCACGCAGAGCGAGCATTTCTCCATCACACCACGGGCACGTACCGTTACGTCCGGGTTCAGCACCATGCGGCCGAGGTCGGTGAACATGTGGCCGTTCACGGCTTCGAACTTCTCGTTGGAGTAGTACGAGAACCAGTTGAAGCGACGCACCTTGTACGGGCAGTTGTTAGCGCAATAGCGGGTACCAACGCAACGGTTGTAGGTCATCTGGTTGAGACCTTCCGAGCTGTGGGTGGTAGCCAGTACGGGGCACACCGTTTCGCACGGAGCGTGGTTGCAGTGCTGGCACATCATCGGCTGGAAGATAACCGAGGGGTTCTCGGAAGGGTCTTCCATAGCGGCGTAGGTCGCCAGCTTGCCTTTGGTTTCGAAGTCCTCCTTGCTGGCGTCGGAGCTGTAGTAGCGGTCGATGCGCATCCAGTGCATCTCGCGGCGGTTGATAACCTCCTGCTTGCCTACTACGGCCACGTTGTTTTCAGCCTGGCACCCAACTACGCACGAGCCGCAGCCGATGCAGGAGTTGAGGTCGATGGCCATGCCCCAGTGGTGGTTCTTGTACTCATAGTCCTGCCACAGCGAAACCTTATTAGGTTTCACGTTGCCTTCCGGCGTCGTGAGCAGCTCGTACTCGGTTACCTCTTTCGGGTTTTTGATGTACTGGGCCAGCGTCGACTCCTGCACCACCGGCTTGCGGTCCATGATGGTGTGGTGGGTCTGGGTCTGGGCGATAGGCGAGGTAGCACCGGTTTTCTCCAGCGTCACCGAGTTGGAGTACTGAACAGCACCGTTGCGCATTACTGCCAAGGGCAGTACGTTCTCCCCTACTTTGTCGCCTACTTTGCCAGCTTTCGTGCGGCCGTAGCCAAGGGCAATCGAAACCGAGCCAGCGGCCTGGCCGGGCTGAATCAGTACGGGCAGCTCAATGGACTTGCCATTGGCCGTTACTTTCAGCACGTCGCCTTGGGCCCAGCCTTTTTCCTCGGCCATCTTGCGCGGCACGGCCACGTAGTTGCCCCAGGTGGCTTTCGATACCGGGTCGGGCAGCTCCTGCAGCCAGGGGTTGTTGCCTTCCGAGCCGTTGCCCACGCCTACTTTCTCGTAGATAAAAAGCTCCGTGCCCGTGAGCTTGGGAGCCGAATTGATAGCGCTGATGGCTTCGGCGGCACCCATAGCAGCACCTTGTGCAGGAGTAGCAGCCAAGGCCGAGCCCATGGCTACACCATCGTGTACAGCCTTGTCCCAGGCTTTGGCATCACCGCCGGTTATGGCCTGCCACTGAGTGCGGAGGTAGTTGTAATAGCTGGTTGGGTTACCGGCCCAAGTCAGCAGCGAATCCTGCGCCTGACGCGTGGCAAACAGCGGTGAAATCACCGGCTGGGCCAGGCTCAGGTAGCCACGCTTCGGCTCGTAGTCGTTCCACGACTCCATCCAGTGGTGGTCGGGAGCGGCGTAGGTGCACAGGCTGCCGGTTTCGTCGAGACGGTCGTTCAGCGAAATGGTGGTTTTCACTTTGCCACCTTTCAGCGCTTCGGCCAACTGAGCACCCATGGGGTGGTCGAACACAGGGTTGGCGTGGTAGAAAATCACCGTAGCAATCTGGCCACCGATGATATCCTTCACCAGCCGGTCCATGCGGGCGTCGTCGCCCTGGCGCACCATCGAGGGCGTGGACACGTCGACGGCAGCACTGCCGAGGCTCTGGTTGATGGCGGTAACGAGGGCCTGAACAGCCGGGTCGTTGGAACCTGAAACCACGAGGCCACGGCTGCCAGCTGCTTTCAGGTCAGCAACGGCCTTTTTTAGCTGTGGGCTGCCAGCAGCAGCGCCGCCAGCAATACCGTTGTAGAGGGCAATGGCGGTAGCGCCCATTTCCGAAGGCTTCACCGGCACCCGTACATCGGCGTTGGAGCCGGTCAGGGTCAGGGCGCTTTCGAACTGGTAGTGGCGCGACATGGAGCGCTTGTCGGAGCTAACCTTGCGGTTGGTCACGTACTGGCGCGCGAATTCTACTGGCGAAATCCAGGTACCGAGGAAGTCGGCACCGAGGCTTACAATAATGTCGGCTTTGCTGAAATCGTAGCTGGGTAGCACCCCGCCATTGGCGCGGAGCAGGCCCGAAGCCGAATTCACGTCATACATGACGTGCTCGGTACCAGCATAGCGGCTCGCGAATTCAGCAATAACTTTCTTGGTGCTGGGGCTGATGATGGTCGGCGACACGATGGCGACGCGTCCACCCGCGGCCAGAGCCGTGCGGATTTCCTGGTCAACCTGGTCTTTGTCCTTCTTCGCGCCTTTGATAGCGAAGTGCTGCAGACGAGCACCGTCGTAGAGGCTCAGAACCGAAGCCTGGGCGCGGGCCGACAGGCCACCACGCGTAATCGGCGACTCGGGGTTGCCTTCCAGCTTGATCGGACGACCCTCGCGGGTCTTCACCAGCACGCTGTTGTAGTCCTGGCCCGTGAAATAAGTGGAAGCGTAGAAGTTGGCGATGCCTGGATCTACTTCTTCCGGCTTATTCAGGTAAGGAATAGCCTTTTTGATGGGGGTTTCGCAGCTGGCGAGGGTAGCGGCGGCCAGGCCGAAGCCCATGAGCTTGAGGAAGTCGCGGCGCGGGGCTACCGTAGCGTCGGAAGAGCCATAGGTTTCCTTCACCGGCAGGAAGTCTGCAAACTCGGTGAGTGCATTCTTCATGAACTCCGGTGAGTTCTCCAGTTCCTCAATTCCCTTCCAGTACTTGGGCGACTCTTGCATTTGTTATGGGGACTTAGGGTCTTGCGGGCGCGGGCCGGGTTTTCTGAGTCGGCGCCGCCGGCAAGTTGAAGGCTTTTTTTAAGGGCGTTTCGGCGGAGAATCCTGCGCTGCCGGGAAGATAAGCTTTCCGGCGGCGCAGGATTCAGTCAGGCGATTAATAGTGGCACTTCGAGCACTCCGTGCCGCCGTTCGACGACACCGTGAAAGGAGCGGCACCATTGGCGCTGTCGTGCAGCTTCACCAGGTTGTTGTAGTAGCCGTTGCCCTTCGTGTTGAGCGGAGTTTCGCGGTGGCAGTTGATGCACCAGCCCATGGTCAGGGCCGAGTACTGATACACTACTTCCATGTTCTGGATCGGACCGTGGCAGGTCTGGCACTCGATACCACCCACTTGCGTGTGCTGCGAGTGGTTGAAGTACGCCAGATCGGGCAGGTTGTGCACACGCACCCACTGGATAGGCTGCTTGCGCTCAATAGCGCGGTAGATCTTCTTGATTTCGGGCGACTCCGTCTTGATCTGCGAGTGGCAGTTCATGCAGATGTTGGCCGAAGGAATGTTAGCCGACTTGCTCTTGTACACCGAGGTGTGGCAGTAAGCGCAGTTGATCTGGTTTTCACCGGCGTGCAGTTTGTGCGAGAAGGCAATTGGCTGGGTAGGCTGGTAGCCCTGGGTCAGGCCCACACCCATGGCACCCTGTACCGAAGTATAGAGGATAGCCAGCACGAATACCACACCGGCAATGCCGCGCAGTACCGGCGACTTGTAGAGCTTGCTCCAATCGGTGCGCTGCTCCAGCACTTCCACGTCGCGACCGTCGAGGTCTTTGCGGCCGCGGAGCACGTCCTTCATAATGTTGGCAATGATAACCAGCGTTACCACCAGCACAATCAGCACCACTACCAGTACGATGAGCAGGATATCCATGTATTTGCCACCGCCGGCTTCGCCATTGGCAGCGTCCGTGCCGTCAACTGCGGCTTTGTCGCCGTCGCCGGGCTTGATGCCGGTTGCACCACCAGGGGCGCCAGCAGTTTTACCTTCTTCAGCCGTAACGTAGGCCAGAATCGAGGTAATCTCCGTGTCGCTCAGCTGGAAGCTGGGCATCTGCTGCTTCTGGTACTGGTTGTAGATTTTCACGGCGTACTCGTCGCCGCTGGCTACTACTTTGCTGGAATTCTTGATCCATGGAATCAACCAGGATACCGGACGGCGCTTGGTGATACCGGCCAGAGCCGGACCAACCACCACGTCGTTGATGGCGTGGCACTGGGCGCAGTTGCCTTTAAAAAGGGCATCGCCGGCGGCAATGGCGGCAGCATCACCACCGCCAGCAGCGGGGGCAGTAGCCGTGGCGGGAGTGGCGGCAGCCGTAGCGCCGGGTGCCACACCTTCTTTGCTCACGGCCGGGGCCGACCCAACATCCTGCGCCGAAGAGTTACCTACGGCAGCAAACGTCAGGAAAAGAGCGAGAAAGAGGCGGGAAAGGGGACGAAGTCGGATGCTATTCATAGCACAAATTGACTGGAAAAAAGAAACGCGGGGGGTGCTTCAAGGCCACAAATGTAGGTCGGGAAACCCAGAGAACAAACCCGTTCGGGCTAATTTTCGCCCTGCGAAGCTTGTCTGGAAGCATTCTAAAAGGAATTCTGATTCCTCTCTATATAGGTGATGCAGGCTTGCTACTCAGGGCTTTCCTTCTCTGCTTTTGTTAACTACTGCCTACGCATAAGGTTTGCCTGCTGATAAATAAGCTATTAGGCTTCTGCGGCCCGCCAGGTATATTCTGAAATGACTGTGCTGGTAATAGGATAAAAAGCGTATCTTTGCCGGCTCATTGATTTTTTTCACATCATATTTCACCCCGTCGTAATGGAAGTAAGAAATTACGAGACGGTCTTCATTCTGACTCCCGTTCTGAACGAGAGCCAAGTGCAAGAGACGGTCGAGAAGTTCTCGCAGGTGCTTAAGGAAAATAGCGCCGACATCATCAACACTGAAGCTTGGGGCCTCAAAAAACTGGCGTACCCAATTCAGAAGAAAAACACCGGCTATTACTTCCTTGTGGAGTTCACTGGCTCGGGCAACATTGTGGACACGCTGGAACTCGCGTTTCGTCGTGACGAGCGGATCATCCGCTTCCTCACCACCGTGCTGGACAAAAACGCAGTAGCCTACGCCGAGCGTCGTCGTAAGGGCGAAATGAACCAGCAGAAAGCTAAACAATCGGAAGCCGTTGCCCAGTAAGCCTAAGAAGATGAGTCTCGCCAACGAACGTATCCACAAGCAGGATACCCGCAAGAAGTATTGCCGCTTCAAGAAGAACGGCATCAAGTATGTTGATTACAAGGATCCGAACTTCCTGCTGAAGTTTGTGAACGAGCAGGGCCGCATTCTGCCCCGCCGTATCACGGGCACCAGCCTCAAGTTCCAGCGCAAGGTAGCTCAGGCTGTGGCCAAGGCTCGCCACCTCGCCCTGATGCCTTACGTAACCGACTCGTTGAAATAAGTTGTCAGTGTTTAGTTGTCAGTTGTCAGTTAACGGTCTTGTGCCTGCACAGTGACTAACAACCAGCAACCAGCAACTAACAACTCTATAAAGACATGGAAGTAATTCTGAAAGACGACGTAAAGGGCCTGGGCTACAAGAACGACACCGTAACGGTGAAGCCCGGCTTCGGTCGCAACTACCTGCTCCCGCAGGGTCTGGCTATCCTGGCCGACAAGACCAACAAGAAAATCGTTGCTGAAAACATCCGTCAGGCTGCTCACAAAGCCGACAAAGTGAAAGGCGACGCTCAGGCTATTGCCGACAAAATCGGTGACGTAGTTCTGGACATCCCAGCCAAAGTAGGTGAGAGCGGCAAAATCTTCGGCCGCGTAACCACGCTGCAGCTGGCCGACGCCCTGAAGGCTAAAGGTATCGACGTAGAGCGCAAGCGTCTCTCCTTCGACCAGGAGCCCGGCTCGGTAGGCGAGTACACCGCTACGGTGGACCTGCACCGCGAAGTGAAGCACAAAGTGCGTTTCAACGTGGTAGCTGAATAAGCTCATTCTCTTGAAGAAAGGCCCGGCTGTTTGCACAGTCGGGCCTTTTTTTTACCTGCTTCGGCACTGCCTGCTTTCCCTGCAGGAACATGGCTCCGGGAGCAGCGTGTTTGGTTGAACGCACGATGTTGAGTAGGTTGCCCGTCCGTTGGCTTGTTTTGGCCGTATCTTTTAGGAATGTTTCGCACTGAATTACCGCTTACTCCGCACCCGCAGCAGCTGCCGCTCTCCGCGCGCGTGCTGACTATCGGCTCCTGCTTTTCCGACAGCATTGGCTCGCGCCTCGCTGCCGACAAGGTGGCGACGCTGGTTAACCCGTTTGGCACCGTTTTCAATCCGCTGGCCGCCTGCCGCCTGCTGCGCGCCGCCGCGGGCGAAGAGCAGGACTGGCAGCAGCACGTGGTAGAGGCCCGGGGCCGCTGGCAGAGCCTCGACCTGCACGCCACGCACGGCGCCGACTCGCCGGTGGAGCTGCTGCAGCAAACCCAGCAGCTACTGCGCGATACGGGCGTATTTGTGGCCACCGCCGATGTGGTGGTGCTGACGCTGGGCTCGGCGTGGGTGTACCGCTACAAGGAAACCGGCGAGCTGGTGAGCAACTGCCACAAGCTACCCGCCGAGAAGTTCGAGAAAGAGCTTCTGACGCCGGATGAAATCATCAATACAGTAGCGGAAACGCACGCCTACCTGCGGCTGCACAATCCGAAGCTGCGCTTTGTGCTGACGGTAAGCCCGGTGCGCCACGCCAAGGATACGCTGCCGCTGAACGCCGTAAGTAAATCGGTGCTGCGGGTGGCCTGCCACTACCTGAGCGAGTTGCTGCCCGACGTATCGTACTTCCCGGCCTACGAGCTGCTGCTGGACGATCTGCGCGACTACCGCTTCTACGCGGAAGATATGCTGCACCCATCGAAGGTGGCGGAAGACTACATCTGGGAGCGGTTTGCCCGCACCTACTTTGATGCGGGCTTCGGCCGCTTCCGCAAGGAATGGGAGGCTGTGCGCCAGGCCCTCAGCCACCGTCCGCTGCACGCAGCCGCGCCGGAGCATCGCCAGTTCCTGGAAAGCACGCTGGCCAAGCTGGAGCGTCTGGCTTCGCAAACCGATGTGCGGATGGAGCTGCTGGAAGTGCGCCATCAACTGCAGAATCTGCCGTTGCCCGTGGCCAAGCCCGAGCCGGAGCTGGAAGACGACGGCGAGGAGCGGATTGACATTGGCGCATACGCTGCGCCGGCAAGAGCTCAGGCAGCGGCACCCGCGCCCGTAGCGGCCGAGGAAGTGGAAGAGTTCGAGGAATTCGAGTCTGTTCGGGGTGACGATACCGCTGCCCCGGATGTGCTGGCGGTAGACGACGAGGACGCAGAAGACGACGATGCCGCCACAGCTGAATCGGATGCTGCCGACGTGCTGGATGCCCTTGCGCCAAAGAAGAAGCGCCGGAGCCGCGGTGGCGCCAAACGCAACAAGAAGAAGCATGCCGCCCGCCTGGCCGCAGAGTTGGCCGCCGCCGAAGGCAGTGCGCTACCAGCTGAGCAGGCAGTAGCCCCTACCCCACTTCCCGCGGCCCCGGCAGTATCGGTTATGGCCGACCCGGAAATGGCACCGCAAACGGCACTCGAGCGGCGGAAACGCAACTCGCGCCGTGGACGAGGCCGAGGCCAGAATGCCGCGCAGGCCACCGACAATACCGAGGCCATGGTGACCGTAGACGCTCCAGAGGAGTTGCTTCCGGCGGCCGCCACTGAACCCACCAGCATTGAGCCAGCCCCTACCAGTGCTGCCGTGCCCCAGGAGCAGCCAGCCATCCAGCTGACTGAAGCCACGGCACCCGCTACAAACCAGGAGCCTGAGGAAGCTGATGCTGCGCAACGTCCGGCGCGCACGGGCCGCTCGGCCAGCGAAAAGCGCGCCGATGCGCTGCGGAAGCCACATCGGGGCGGCGCGCGTCAAAAGCCACTGTACGCCGGAGAGCCGGCGCCGGAAAGCCCTGAGCCTGCTGCATCAGTTCCTGCACCAGAGCCGGCGCCCAAAGCTGCGCCCGCCATTCCGGTAACGGTAGGCACCGGTGCTTCCGGCCGCCTGACAGAATCCGGCAAGGCAACTCTCAGTGCCCGCTCTGCTGCTGTTCCAGCTCCTGCCCTCTCGCCGCTTCCCGCAGCGCCTGTGGCAGCAGAAGCACCAGAACCCGCACGGACGCCTGCGCCTGCCGCAGAAGCAACCAGCAGTGCCCCTGCGGCCATAGCAGCAGTGCCCAAGGCACGCCGGGCGCCAGCCCGCAAGGCCAAAGTCACTCCTGCCGCCGTACCGGCACCGGACGTGTCGGCCGCCGCAGCTCCTTCTCAGGAAGCTGCGGCGGAAGCCCCTGCAACCCCGGAATCCGCCGCTCCATCAGCCACCAAGCCCAAAGCGGCCCGGCCACCACGCAAGGCCAAGCCGGCACCGGCCGCCCCGCAAGCCCCCGAACCAGTGACGGAAGCAGTCGTGGCGCCAGCGGCCCCGGCTTCGAAGCCAGCTAAGCCAGCTCGGCAGGCAGCCGCCAAGAAGCCTACGGCCCCGAAAGCCCCGGCGGCGAAGAAGGCCGCCCCAGCGAAGAAAGTAGCCCCGGCCGCTAAACCGGAACCGGCCGACAAGCCCGCCCGGCCACCGCGTAAGAAGCCTGCCAAACCGGATACTCCGCCGGAAAATGCTTAATCCTTTGTAATTCGAAACCCGGCCCCCAGCGGCCGGGTTTTGTTTTTCACTTCCTCTCCTGCTCATGTTGTCCGCTGCCGTTCCCAATCGTCTGGCCCAGGAAACCAGCCCCTATCTGCTCCAGCACGCGCACAACCCCGTCGACTGGTATCCGTGGGGCGAGGGGGCGCTGCAGCGGGCCCGCGCCGAGCAGAAGCCTATCGTGGTGAGCATTGGATATGCCGCCTGCCACTGGTGCCACGTGATGGAGCGGGAGTCGTTTGAAAACGCCGAAGTGGCGGCTCTGATGAACGCGCATTTCGTGTGCATCAAGGTCGACCGGGAAGAGCGGCCCGATGTAGACCAAGTGTACCTGGAGGCCCTGCAGGCCATGGGCGTGCAGGGTGGCTGGCCGCTGAACGTGTTTCTGACCCCGGAAGCCAAGCCTTTCTACGGCGGCACCTACTTCGCGCCCGGCAGCTGGACGGAGCTGCTCACCAGCATCGGCGAAGCCTACCAGAACGCCGACCGCCAGGAGCTGGAGGATTCCGCCGAGCAGATTGCCCGGGCGCTGCAGACCACTGAGCTGGACAAATACCGCATTTCCGCTTCCGCGGAAGGCCTGTCGGAAGCGCAGCTGGCGGAGGCGCTGGGCCAGCTGGCTGCCCGGTTTGATTTGGACGCGGGCGGGCTGCGCGGGGCACCCAAATTTCCGCTGCCCGGCGTGTGGCGCCTGCTGCTGCGCGCCAGCAGCATCCTCCCCGACACGGCGTTGCTGGCCCAGGCCATGCGCACGGTGCGCCACCTGGCCTGGGGCGGCCTCTACGACCAGATTGGGGGCGGCTTTGCCCGCTACGCCGTGGATGAGAACTGGCTGGTGCCGCATTTCGAGAAGATGCTCTACGACAACGGGCAGCTCCTCAGCCTCTACGCCGAAGCCTACCAGCTGCAGCCCGATGAGCTGCTGCGCGAAGTGGTATACGACACGGTGGCCTTCGTGCAGCGGGAGCTGACCAGCCCCGAAGGCGGCTTCTACGCTTCGTTGGATGCCGACAGCGAGGGCGAAGAAGGCCGGTTCTACGTTTTCACCCAGCAAGAGCTGCAGGACATTCTGGGCGATGAGCAGCCGCTGGCCTCGGCCTACTACAGCTGCACGGCAACCGGCAACTGGGAGCATGGCCGCAACATCCTGCACCGCCGCCAGAGCCCGGAAGTATTTGCCGAAGCCCATCAGCTGCAGCCAGCCGTACTGGCCGAGCTGGTGCAGGGCTGGAAGCAGAAGCTGCTGGCGGCCCGCGCCCAGCGCCCCCGCCCCACCCTCGACGACAAAATCCTGACCAGCTGGAACGCGCTGCTGCTGCAGGGTCTGCTCGACGCCTACCGAGCCTTCGCGGAGCCAGAGTTTCTGGCGCTGGCCCTGCGCAACGCCCATTTCCTGCAGGCCCACCTGCGCCGGGGCCCGGGCCTGTGGCGCAGCTATCAGCAAGGCCGCGCCACCATCGGCGGCTTCCTCGACGACTATGCTTTCCTGATTCAGGCCTACATCAGCCTCTACGAAGCCACGTTCCAGGAAAGCTGGCTGCACGAAGCCAACCAGCTGACCCAGTACACGCTTACGCATTTTTTCGACCCCGCCGAAGCCCTGTTCTTCTACACCGACGATACCAGTGAGCAGCTCATAGCCCGCAAAAAGGAACTACTCGACAACGTCCTGCCTTCTTCCAACTCCGTGATGGCGCACAACCTGCACCGGCTGGGTCTGCACCTCGGCAATACACAGTACGGGGAGCTGGCCGCCGCCATGCTGCGCCGCGTGCAGGCGCTGGTGGTGCAGCAGCCCCAGGCCACTGCCAACTGGGCCGCCCTCTACACCACGCTGCTGCGCCCCATCGCCGAAATCACCATCGTCGGGCCCGAGGCGCAGGCCTACCGACAGGAGCTGGGCCAGCACTTTCTGCCCAATGTGGTAGTGGCCGGCGCCATGGAAGGCGGCTCATCGTTGCCGTTGCTGGCGGGCCGCACTGCCCTGCAGGGGCTCACCACACTGTATGTCTGCCACCACCACGCCTGCCAGCGGCCGGTGCACACCGTGGCCGAGGCGCTGGCGCAGCTCTAGCGCGAACTTCTGCAGCACCGCGCCGGGCTAGCGTGTATCTTTACCTTTCGCTTTCTGACTGATTTTCCTTTGAGCCTTACGTTCGACTTTGTTCAGCCGCAGCCGGAGCCGGCCGCCGACCGGGTTACGCTCTTCGCCGACGTGATTCTGCCGCTGCCGCTGCCCAAGCTCTATACCTACCGCGTGCCCTTCGAGCTGAACGACCAGGTCGTGATTGGCGGGCGCGTGATTGTGCAGTTTGGGGCCAAGCGCACCCTGAGCTGCATTGTGGCGGCCGTGCACGAAACGCCGCCCAAAGACTACCAGGCCAAGTACATCCTGGAGTTCATCGACGAAACACCTGTCGTGACCCAGCCGCAGCTCAAGCTGTTCCGCTGGATGGCCGACTACTACCTCTGCACCCTGGGCGAGGTGATAAACGCCGCGCTGCCGGCCGCCCTCAAGCTCAACTCCGAGAGCCGCGTGCAGCTGCATCCGGTGTGGCTAAACACCGACGAGGCCGACCGCTACCCGCTCAGCGAGCAGGAGCAGAAAGTAGTGGCAGCCCTGCTGGACGGCGAGGAAGGCAAGTCGATGACGTTCACGGAAGTGGGCGACGTGCTGGGCATTGCGTCCTTCCATAAGGTCATCAAGAGTCTGATGCACAAGGAAACCATCTTCCTGTTCGAGCACCTGGCCGATAAATACTCGCCGAAGGTGGTGAAGAAGGTGCGGCTGGCCCATCACTACGTGGCCGAGGCCGCGCTGGAAGGCCTGTTTGCGCAGCTGGCCAGCCGCGCCAAGCAGCTCGACGTGCTGATGCGCTACCTGCAGAAGGTGCCCGTGTACCAGAACGAGCACGCCAACCACAACGGCATCGAGAAGGCCTACTTGTCGTCGGCGCCGCACCTGTCGCCGTCGGCGGTGAATACGCTCATCAAAAACGGCGTGCTGGAGCAGTTTGATGTGATTGTGTCGCGGTTTCCCTTGGACGATGCCACGGAGGCCAATATGCACTTCCGCCTCAGCGAAACCCAGCAGGCGGCCCACGACGACATTCTCGACCAGTTCAACACCAAGGACATTGTGCTGCTGCACGGCGTGACGGGCGCGGGCAAGACGGAAATCTACATCGAGCTGATCCGGCAGGCGCTGGACGGCGGCGGGCAGGTGCTGTACCTGCTGCCCGAAATTGCCCTCACGGCCCAGATTGTAACCCGCCTGATGCGCGTGTTCGGCTCGCGGCTGGGCGTGTACCACTCCAAGTTCTCCGACAACGAGCGGGTGGAAGTGTGGAACGGCGTGCTGTCGGGCCGCTTCCAGGTGGTGGTGGGCGTGCGCTCCTCGGTGTTTCTGCCCTTCGACAACCTGGCGCTGCTGATTGTGGATGAAGAGCACGAAAGCAGCTACAAGCAGTACGACCCCGCCCCGCGCTACAACGCCCGCGAGGTGGCTTTGATGATGGCCAACTTCCAGGGCGCCAAAACCCTGCTGGGCTCAGCCACGCCGTCGGTGGAAACCTACTACCAGACCCGCACCGGCCGCTACGGCCTCGTGAGCCTCACCAAGCGCTACGGCGAGGCCGGCCTGCCCGAAATTGAGCTGGTAGACACCCGCAAGGCCCGCGAAGCCAAAACCCTGCTCAACCACTTCACGCCCGAGCTGATGGCGGAAATGGAAAGCAAGCTTGCCCAGAAAGAGCAGGTGATTCTGTTCCAGAACCGCCGCGGCTACGCCCCTTTCATCAACTGCCTGGACTGTGGCTGGATTCCGAAGTGCACCAACTGCGCCGTGAGCCTCAGCTACCACAAGCAGGCCCATGAGCTGCGCTGTCACTACTGCGGCCACCATGACCGGATGCCGGTGCAGTGCCCGGCCTGCGGCTCGCGCAATATCAAAACCGTGGGCTTCGGCACCGAGAAGATTGAGGACGACCTGAAGGTGATGCTGCCCCAAGCCAACGTGCAGCGCATGGACCTCGATACCACCCGCGCCAAAAACTCCTACCAGCAGATCATTTCCGACTTCGAGCAGCAGGCCACCAACGTGCTGGTGGGCACCCAGATGGTAACCAAGGGCCTCGATTTCGCCAACGTGAGCCTGGTAGGCATCATCAACGCCGACAGCATCATTCACTACCCCGATTTCCGGGCGCACGAGCGGGCCTTCCAGATGTTTGTGCAGGTGAGCGGGCGCGCGGGCCGCAAGGGCAAAAAAGGCAAGGTCATCATCCAGACCGCCGACCCGCAGCAGGTGATTTTCGACAAGGTGATCCGCAACGACTACCTGGAGTTCTACGAATACGAAATCCTGCAGCGGCGCGAGCATGGCTACCCGCCGTTCATGCGCATTATCCGGCTCACGGTCAAGCACATGGACCAACTGCTGTGCGAGCGGGCCGCCATCCTGCTCACCGGCGAGCTGGTGGAGCGCCTGGGCCGCGAGGCCGTGCTGGGCCCCGAAGCGCCCTACATCTTCCGCATCCGCAACTTCTACCTGCAGGAAATCACCATCAAGCTCAGCCGCGAGCATACGGTGCTCCGGGCCGCCAAAGCCGACATCCTGGACGCCATCAACCTAATCCGTGACCAGAAGGACTACAAGCAAGCCCGCTTCGTGGCCGATGTGGACCCGATGTAGTGGAAGCCACTGCCCTTTTAGCCGGCCGCAGCTTTGCGGGCAGCGCGGCGCCGTTCCAATTCCTGCCGGCGCGGGCTGTTCTTGCCCCTGAAAAGGAAGAACGGAATGCTCATTAAGAGCGCAGTACTCCCATACAGCAAAAAGGCAAAAGCGGTCCAGCCGGTTGAAGTAGTGGTAAAGGCAGTGATGAACAGCGCAATTGCGGCTAAAAGCACGAGTACACCCACTACCCGCACCAGTTTCGTAAACAGGTCAGTTTCCTTGATCTTGCGAAGTGGGATGTCAACGGCCGGCCGTATTAGAGAGGTATCCGGCGCGATTTGCAGCTTAGCTGGCGTTACGCGTTCGAGCGCCAACGGCGTTGCAGTTGTTGCTGACGGTGGAGTCGGTACCGTGCGAGCGGACCTAACCGGGTTGCTGCTGGCAGCCGATGTCGGCAATTCGGCCGTCAGCTCCGGCGCAACGGCATACCCCGCAGCTGGCTCCAGTGGCTCATGTGCCACTGCCGATACCGAAGAGTGCGTGGTGGAGGCTGGGTGAAATAGGAAAGCCTGCTGGCTCTGGCAGCTGCCCAACAGCAGTGCAACACTTAACCATGCCACTAATGAATAACCTTTCATAATAATCTGGGAGAATACGGCGCAAGAAAGCGTTATTCCCTCCTGCTTGTATCAGACAGCCGGAATATAGCTAACGTAATGCGGCTGCAACCCACAAAAAAGGCCCTTCCGGTGTACCGGAAGGGCCTTTTTTACAAATAAGAAACCTAGACTTACAACTCGTCGAGCAGCCAGAGGATGATGAAGATCAGGCCGACGATAGCAATGATACCACCGATGAGGCTGAATATACCGCTAATCCCGCCGAACAGCGACACCAACAGACCAATCAGCAACAGGATGATACCAGTGCGCAAGTTGCCACTGATGGCATTGGCTTTGGCCGTCTCGCTCTTCTGCTTGATCTGCAGCTTTGGAGCATATTTATCGAGCTTCTTAGCCACTTTGTTGAGGGCTATACGCTCGGCCAGACGCAGCTTCTGCGGGGCGGCCGTGGCGGGAGCTGGCTTAGCAGCAGCTACCGTAGCAGGCTTCTCGGCAACTGCCGGAGCAGCCGCGGGCGCTACCACGGCGGCAGTAGCCATATTTTTTTCTTCAACTGCAGTAGCTGGCGCTTCCACTACTGCTACTTCTTCCTGCTGAGCTACGGGAGCCGGAGCCGGCTTGGCAGTTCCATGGTAGGTGGCGTGGTAGGGCGTGGTCTTGGGCAGCATAGCGTACTCGGCGCGGTTGCAGCTGCTCATACTCAGGGCAATGGCGGCAACGGCCGCCAGCTTGGGCAGGTGTTGGAAGAGGTGCTTCATAAGAAGTAGAAAGGTTGGTGAAAGTGTTAAGAACGGACTTTGTACGATACAAAATAGAACACGGCGAAAAAAAAGTACGCTGTATAGCCATTTCAGCCCCGATTTACGTGTAGTACTTGTTGCCTACCAAACGCTGCCGAACGCTTCCGCCAGCTGGAATGTTGAGCGGAACACAGTTTATTTGCACCTGTGCGTATGACTTCTTACCCCTTGTTTCAGGCAGCTGTGCTGTCTGCCCTGCTGCTTCCAACCGCCTGCACCCAAACGCCTATGGAAAGCTCTGCCGCCATGAGCGCAGAGCGCCGGCTGCAGGACAACCCATCGGCTGCCCCCGATACCTCCGGCTACCGGATAGCAGCCCCGCAGGACCCCAACGGCATCGGCAAGTATTACCAGGGCCGCCAGATTGCCCACGTAATGGGCCACGAAGGGGCCGACTGGCTGGAGCGCAACGACCGGCAGGAAGAGGAAGGCACCGACATTCTGCTGCGCGAGCTACAGCTGAAACCCACCGATGTGGTGGCCGACATTGGAGCGGGCACCGGCTACTTTTCCTTTCGCATCAGCCCGCTGGTAGCGAAAGGCAAGGTGCTGGCCGTGGATATTCAGCCGGAGATGATTGAGTACCTGCGCGACAACAAAGCGCGCAACAAGGCGCCCAACGTGCAGCCCGTGCTCGGCACCGTGCATAACCCCAACCTGCCGGCCGCCGGCGTGGATCTGGTGCTGATTGTGGACGCCTACCACGAATTCGACCACCCGCGCGAAATGATGCAGTCGATTTACAAGTCGCTGCGGCCGGGCGGACGGCTGGCGCTGGTGGAGTACCGCGCCGAAGACCCCAACGTGCCCATCAAGCGCATCCACAAGATGAGCGAGGCCCAGGCCCGCAAGGAAGTGGAGGCCGCCGGCCTGGAGTTCGTGGAAAACCGCCAGACGCTGCCGCAGCAGCACCTGCTGATTTTCCGGCGCGCCAAGTAAGCGCTGGCCGGAATATAGGCGCAATGACGGCCCTGGGCTACCTTTGCGCCCATGTCCAGTTCCCTGCCCGACCCGCGCCAGCTTTCCATCCACGACTTCACCTACCAGCTCCCGCCCGAGCGGATTGCACCCGAGCCCCTGGCCCAGCGCGACCAGTCGCGGCTGCTGCTGAGCCGCCAGGGCGCTATTGAAGACCGCACGTTTCACGAGCTGCCGGTCGTGCTGCCGGCCGGTTCGCTGCTGGTGTTCAACGACACCAAAGTGGTGCGGGCCCGCCTGTTTTGCCACAAGCCCACCGGCGGCCAGATCGAGCTGTTTTGCCTGGAGCCGGTAGCGCCGCACCGGGCTTTGGAGCCCGCCATGCAGCAAACGGGCAGCTGCGTCTGGAAATGCCTGGTCGGGAATGGCAAGCGCTGGAAATCCGGGCCGGTGTTGCTGGAGTTTGAGGCGCTGGGTGCGCCCGCCACCCTCACGGCCGAGCGGCTGGAAGCCACCGCCGAGGGCTATTCATTGATTCAGTTCAGCTGGGAGCCGGCCACGCTGCCCTTTGCCGAAGTGCTGCGCGGCGCCGGCCACCTGCCCCTCCCCCCCTACCTCAACCGCGACGACACCGCCGTGGACGCCGTGCGCTACCAAACCGTGTACGCTGCCCACGAAGGCGCCGTAGCGGCCCCCACAGCCGGCCTGCACTTCTCCGAGGCCGTGCTGGCCGAACTGGCTGAACGCGGCCACCAGCAGGCCCGCGTGACGCTGCACGTGGGCGCCGGCACCTTCCAGCCTGTAAAAGCCGACCGCATGGACGGCCACGCCATGCACGGCGAGCCTATCAGCGTGAGCCGGGCGGTACTGGAGCAACTGCTGCACCACGCCCCGCACCCGGTTATTGCCGTGGGTACCACCAGCCTGCGCACGCTGGAAAGCCTGTACTGGCTGGGCGTGCAGGCTGCGCAGGGCCTGCTCCCGACCGACAGCACGCCCCACGTAAGCCAGTGGCAGCCCTACGAGCCCGGCTCCGACCTGCCCACGGCCGCTGCCCTGCAGGCCCTGCTGCACCACCTCGACCAGCAGCAGCAGGACGCGCTGCACGCTACCACCCAGCTGCTCATCGCGCCCGGCTACCGCTTCCGCCTCATTCAGGGGCTGGTTACCAACTTCCACCAGCCCGAAAGCACGCTACTCCTGCTGGTAGCCGCCTTGCTCGGCCCCGATTGGCGCCGCGTTTACGACCACGCGCTGGCCAAAGGCTACCGTTTCCTGAGCTACGGCGACTCTTCACTGCTTCTGCCGTAACCCGGGAAGGTCAGTTCGGCTTTTGCGGGCGTGAAAACCGCATTTGTATCCGCTTCAGCAACCTATTTCAGGGGCGCCGTATAAGGGCTCAGGTTTAGCTAAACCTCTCCTAAAATCAGAAATCATGAAAAAGATGCTCATGCTGCTTGCTGCAGCTACCTTTTCCACTGCCGCCTTCGCCCAAGGCGACAAAGTAGTTGTGCGTGACGAAGCTACCGGCGCCAAAGCCGAAACCACCGTGCGCGACAACGGTACGGTGAAAACTGAAACCCGCACCGGCCGTACGGAAGCTGGTCAGAAGGCCTACAACACCAAAGAAGACGTTAAGTACGCTGGTAAAAAAACCGGCCGTACTGTAGAGAAAGGCGCTAAAAAAGCCGGCCGTGGCATCAAGAAAGGCGCCAAAGCCGTGAAAAACAAAGCTGAAGACGTGGTTGACTAAATCACGGTATCAGCCGGACCAACCGGGTTTCCCGGATGGTCTGACTTATTCGTAGAACAACAAAAAGGGCTTGCCATCTGGCAAGCCCTTTTTGTTGTTCTACGGCAGCGAAATTCGCCCGCGCCATCCACGAAATCCGTGAAATCCGGATAATCCGCAAAAATCCGTGCTGCTATTGGCCCACGAAGAACAGGGCGTTGCCGAACAGCAGCTTACCGCCCTGCCAGAAGCCCCGGAACAGCGGGTTGTCGGCCATGTAGATGACCTGGCCGCGGCCCATGTCCTGGGCGCCGAACACGAACGTATCCGTGAGCTTGCGGCGGGCCTGGCGGCCAGCGAAACCGGCGGCGTAGTTGTCGCGCTTGAGCACACCCACGTTCCAGCCACCTTCGCCCAAGTAGCGGTAGTTGAGGGTGTCGCGCACCAAGGCAAAGTAGGTGTCGCCGTAGCCGAAGGCCAGCGGGTGGGTGTTGTCGAGCTGCACGCGGTATACGCTGCCCTGCACGCGCTGCCCGATCTGCTCCCGCTCAGCGTTGGCGTAGGGTTTGAGCAGGCGGTAAGGATTGGCTTTTTTGGTGGCTGAGCTGTCGGCGGGTTTCACGCGCAGCAGGAAGTCTTTTTTGCCGGCCAGGAACGCCGAGGCACCTTCCATGGCAATGAGGCGGCCACCGCCGCGCACCCACGTTTTGAGAGCTTCCAGCTGCCGCTCGTTGTAGATGTCGGAATAGTCGCCATCGGGCAGAATCAACACGTCGAACTTAGCCAACGGCACCGAGCGCAGGTAATCGGAGCCCAGCACCGTGACGGGGTAGCCGATCTGCTGCTCGAAGAAGTGCCACACCTCCCCAAATGCCGTCGACGATACGCCTTCGCCGGCCACTACGGCCACGTTGGGCCGCGCCACGTTGCGCACGTAGCCCGAGCCCAGGTCGGCCCCGGAGGTCGAGAAGCCCGATTTCACGGCCTGCAGCATCACACCCGACGAATCGGCCTGGGCGCGCACCAGCTGGTCGAATTTCGCGCCCATGGTTTCATTGCCGGTGCGGGTGATAACCAGCGTGCCGGGCAGGTACTTCTGGCCTTCGGCCTCAAAGGCCCGGCCTGCCACGCGCACTTTCACTTTCTGCTGCAGCAGGCGGCTCAGGAACCGCACGTCCTGCAGGTTGTTCCAACGCGCCACGTAGGCGTAGGGCTGGCCGGTGGCGGCCGAGTTGTTGAGCGTGGCTTTGCTGGGGGCCTTGCCGTCGGTGGCAATCCGGTCTTTCAGGGCGTACGATTTCAGGCCGAACGAGTACGGCAGCGCCCAGGCGGTGATGTCGTACGTCAGGGAGTCTTCCAGGGCCGGGCGGGGCTCAAACAGCACCTTTACCAGCGTGGATTTCGGCTGAAACATGCTTACCACCACGTCCTGGGCTTCCACCTGCACGTTTTCCTCTTTGCCAGAGAAGTAGTTGAAGCCGCGGGTGCGTTGGCGGCGCGGCGCGTAGCCGTACTGAATCTGCTGGCGCTCCAGATACTGCGTGAAAGCCTTCAGCTGGCCCGGGTCGCCGGCGCCGGCTACCACGAACGTCTTGTAGGTGCCGCGCGGCTTGGTGCGGGCATCATCGAAGTATTTCTTGAACTCCCGGATAAGCTCGGGCTGGCGCTCGGAAGCGGCGCGGATGGTAGCCAAACTGGCGGCGTGGTGGTGGCTGATGCGCTGGGCCAGCGTGAGCGTGTCGCCGTCGGCCTTGGCGTAGCGCACGCCGGCGCGGCCCGAGCCGCCCTGCTCGTAGGTCATGCCGATGGCGCCGTTGAACGACGGATAGGTGTCGCCGTAGCTGGGGTAGAATAGGTCGTAGGTTTCGCGGGTGAAGTACAGCCAGTTGTTTTTGTCGAACACCGTGCGGTTGTAGTCCCCGATAATGCCCTGAAACTTGCGCTGGAAGTCGGTAATATCCTCGTGATAGGGCTTGGCGGCCGGCGAGAAGTAGTACGGGTCGTCGGGGCCCATTTCGTGGAAGTCGGCGTGCACCTGGGGCAGCCACTGGTTGTAGAGCGTGAGGCGCTGGCGGCTCTCCTGCTGGGTCTGCCAGGCCCAGTCGCGGTTCAGGTCGAAGTAGTAGTGGTTGTAGCGGCCGCCGGGCCAGGGCTCGTGGTGCTCCCAGGCGTAGGGCGAGGCGTTCGGCGACTGGGCCCGCACGCGGTTATACCACTGCGCGTACCGCTCGTGGCCGTCGGGGTTCACGCAGGGGTCAATCAGCAGCACGGTGTGCTGCAGGTACTCACGGGTTTGCTCGTTCTGGGGGTTGGCCAGGTCATACAGCACCTGCATCACGGCCTCCGACGACACGGCCTCGTTGCCGTGGATGTTGTAGCTGAGCCACACCACGGCCGGCGCCTCGGTGCGGGCGGTGCCGGACTGCAGGCCGGCCAGGCGCAGGTTGTTCTGGCGGATATCGTCGAGGCGGGCCAGGTTTTCGGGCGTCCCGACCTGCACCACTTCCAGCGGGCGGTTTTCGTAGGTGCTGCCGTAGGGCTGCACGCGCATACGGCCGGTGGAGTGGGCGGCCACGTGCTCTACGTAGCGCAGCAGCGTGGCGTGCGGCGTGAAGCGGGCACCCAGCTCGTAGCCCAGAAACTGCGCGGGCGTGAGCAGCGCGCCGGTTTCGGCCGGGGTGGCGGGGGTGGTCTGGGCGTGGGCCGGCAGCGCGGCCGGGCCACCCAGCAGCGCCAGCCCGCAGGCCAGCATAGCGGTAAGCCTACGGGGGAGGCAGTACACTTCTCTCATCAGGTAGCGGAAAGGATTGAAGGCGGCAAGGTAAGCAGCGGGTGACAGATGCCGGGTACCGCGAAAGTCGGCTGCGCGGCACCCGGATTCGCTGAAAGTCCCGCCCGGCGCGGAAAAGTTGCGCAGCCTATGGTAGTTTGGGGTGTCTGTTAGCCGTTCTTTTTCTCTCTTCCCATGACCCACACTTACCTCCGTACGGCGCTGCTGGCGGGAATCCTGCTGGCGGCTGCCGCCCCGGCCCACGCCCAGCTCGTCACGCCCGCCGAAAAAGCCTACCAGGCCCAGATGATGGCCGATACGCTCTACATCCGGCAGCACTACACCAAAACGGAATACCAGATTCCGATGCGCGACGGCCGCAAGCTCTACACCATCGTGTACGCGCCCAACGACGCCGACAAGGTGAAGTACCCGATTATGCTCAACCGCACGCCCTACGCGGTGGGCCCCTACGGCCCGGGCACCTACAAGAAAGTGCTGGGCCCGAGCAGCACCATGATGCGCGACGGCTACATCTTCGCCTACCAGGACGTGCGCGGCCGCTACATGTCAGAAGGCGAATTTATGGATATGCGGCCCGAGAAGGACACCCACAACGGCAAAAACGACATCGACGAGGGCACCGACACCTTCGATACCATTGCCTGGCTGCTGAAGAACGGGCCCAAGAACAACGGCCGCGTGGGCCAGTGGGGCATCAGCTACCCCGGCTTCTACACCGCCGCCGGCCTGCTCAGCCGCCACCCGGCCCTGAAAGCCGCCTCGCCCCAGGCCCCCATTGCCGACTGGTTCTGGGACGATTTCCACCACAACGGCGCGTTTTTCCTGCCCCACGCCTTCAACTTCTACGCCAGCTTCGGGCTGCCGCGCCCCACGCCTACGCCCACCGGCAACCCCGGCTTCAAGCACGGCACCCCCGACGGCTACGACTTCTTCCTGAAGATGGGGCCGCTGAAAAACGCCGATGCCCGCTACTACAAAGGCCAGGTGGCCTTCTGGAAGGACTTGATGAGCCACCCCAACTACGACCAGTTCTGGCAGGAGCGCAACCTGCGCCCGCACCTCAAAAACCTCAACAAAGGCACCGCCATCCTCACCGTGGGCGGCTTCAACGATGCCGAGGACCTGTTTGGGGCGCTGGAAATCTACAAGAGCATCGAGCGGCAGAACCCCGGCCAGCGCAACGGCCTCGTGATGGGGCCGTGGGTGCACGGCGGCTGGGCCCGCGGTTTGGGCGAGCTGGTCGGCAACGTCGACTACGGCCCGTCGCCGTCGCAGTACTACCAGACGGAAATCGAGGCGCCGTTCTTCAAAGCCAACCTGAAAGACGGCAAGCCCGCCGCCACGCCCGAGGCCACTGTGTTCGAAAGCGGCACCAACCGCTGGCGCACCTTCGATGCCTGGCCGCCCAAAGAAGCCAAGGAAGAGGTGCTGTACTTCCAGCCCAACGGCATGATTTCGTTTGAGAAGCCCGCCAGCGGCGCCGAGTTCGACCAGTACCTGAGCGACCCGGCCCACCCGGTGCCGTCCAACGAAAACATGGCCACCGGCATGACCAAAGAGTACATGACCGACGACCAGCGCTTTGCCTCGCGCCGCCCCGACGTGCTGACCTACCAGACCAACGTGCTGACTGAGGACATGACGCTGGCCGGCCCCATTCAGGCCCTGCTGCAGGTGGCCACCACCGGCACCGACGCTGACTGGGTGGTGAAAATCATCGACGTGTACCCCAACGACACGCCCGATAACCCGCGCCTGCTGCCCAACGTGCGCCTCGGCGGCTACCAGCAGATGGTCCGTTCGGAGGTGATGCGCGGCCGGTTCCGCAACAGCTTCGAGAAGCCCGAGGCCTTCGTGCCAGGCCAGGTGACGGCCGTGCCATTTACGGTGCAGGACCTGTGCCACACCTTCCGCAAAGGCCACCGCCTGATGGTGCAGGTGCAAAGCACCTGGTTCCCGATGGTGGACCGCAACCCGCAAACCTTCGTGCCCAACATCTTCGAGGCCGACGAGAAGGACTTCCAGACGGCCACGCACCGCCTCTACCACTCGCCACAGCACGCCTCGCAGCTCACCCTGAAGGTGCTGTAGGCGGCATTAGAACGGCACAAAAAAAGCTCCCTGGCCAATGCCGGGAAGCTTTTTTTGTGGAGCCTGACGCTAGAAACGGGCTACGTTGTTGTAGTCGAAGCTTTCTTCCTGCTCTTTTTCTTTGAGTTCATACAGCACCCCTTCCGCCACGCCACGCCCAAACAGGCTGATGCCGGCGTTAAGCACGCCCAGGGCCAGGGTACCGGCTACTACCCATTCGCTGGCGGGAGCACCGTGCTGCTTTTTGCTGGCTGCCCACTGTACCAGGCAGGAACCCAAACCGATTACCATGAGTCCACTGGGGGCAAACAGCAGCCATTTTTTCTTGTGCGTCATCGGGAAACGGAGGTTAGAGGGCGGGAATTTGGAAGGGATGATGAAGGTAAGGACGAAACCGCAGGAAAAACCGTGCCGGCCTGCTTTATTTCCAATCGTACCTTTGCGGCGTAGGGTTACAAAATATCCTGCCTGCTTTTCCTTTTCCGTAACCGTCAGCGGCTTTTTTCAGGCAGCTGGCGCCAGGTTTCCCTGCTGCTATGCCCGCATTCGAAGACTTACTGCATGAAGCGTTTCGCCGCGTGCCCAACCCGGCCCCTTTTCTTGCTCCAACCACCCTGGCCGCCTACAGCGAGCTGCAGCAGGCTCCGGCCCGCGACTTGTCGTTTCGGTTTGAGCGGGTGCGGCTGGCTACGGCCATGAGCATCCTGCAGCTGCTCTCCGACCTCGGCGACAACGATGACAGCCGCAAAGTGGTAGAGGCCCTGAACCGCGCCCTGCAGGCCCGCTCCATCGCCGAAATCGACAACGTGATGCACAAGGAGGCCAAGGCCTTCGAGCGCCTCTACACCAACCTCTACGTCAACGACGAAGGCGAGCTGCTGCTGAACCTGTTCGAGCGCACCCTCGACGCCGACTCCCAGGCCCTGATGGACGACGTCATCCGGGAGGCCACCGCCCTGGCCGCCACCCTGGATTTCGAGCGCGACGAAGACGACTACGAGTAAGCAACGCAACCAGGCCCCACCGGGGCTACTCCACAGCCTGAGCCGGGTACTCAGTGGTCAGGTTTTATACCGCCACATGATTTTGCTGATTGCCTGAGCGCTCAGCGGGCTGGGTTTGCCACTAAAAAAAGCCGCTCCACATATGTGGAGCGGCTTTTTTTAGTGAAGCGCGGAGCGTCGGCTAGTAGCCGGGGTTCTGTACCAGGGCTTTGTTGAGGTTCAGCTCGTAGAGCGGAATCGGGAACACCAGGCGCGGGCTGTTCCAGGCCAGCGTACCGGTGGTGCGCTGCCGCCGCTTGATGTCGTGAATCCGGACGCCCTCGAAGGCCAGCTCCAGCTGACGCTCCAGCAGGATGTCGTTGAGCGTGACAGTCGTCAGCGGGGTGGCATTGGCCCGCTCCCGGATGGTGTTGATATCAACCAGCGGCGTGGCGCCCACGGCAGAGCCCAACTCAAAGTTGGCTTCGGCGCGCGTCAGGTACATCTCAGCCAAACGGATGATGGGCAGGTTCTGGCCAAACTCGTTCCACTTGGTGGTCCGGATGCGGCCGGCACGGCCACCGGTATCTTCCGTGAACAGCAGCCCGGCGTCCGGCCCACGCAGGTCGTTGGGCTCAAACAGAGCCAGGAACGGGTCCAGCACGGCTACGTCGCCGCGGCCTTTGTTGGACGGCGCAAAGAAGGTGGTCAGCCCGTCGTTGGCGGTGCCGGCGTTGTACTGGTCGTTTTGCTGAATCTCAAACAGCGACTCCGACGAGTTGCGCACTCGGAACGGCGCCGTCACCGACGGCGTCAGGTCCAGGCCCACATTGGCGCCGTCCTCAATCACCTGGTTGGCCAGGTTGCGGGCCTGCGCGTAGTTGCCTTGCTGCAGGTATACCCGGGCCAGCATGGCTTTCGCCGAGAATTTGTTTACTCGGCCGTTGCCGCGCGGGTTTTCCTCGGGCAGCAGCTGCTCGGCGGCGCGCAGGTCGGCCAGCACCTGCGTGTATACTTCGCCTACAGTGGCGCGGGCAATCTGCTGGGAAGCCTGCTCTTCGGTTTTGTTGGCCGTCAGGGCCAGGGGCACGCCGGGGTTGGCCAGGCCAGCCTGGTAGGGCAGCCCGTAGAGGCGCACCAGCTCAAAGAACAAGGCGCCGCGGATAAAGCGGGCCTCGCCTTCGTACTGGGCCTTATCGTCGGCGTCCGTCACCACGGGCAGGGCCTCCAGAATCAGGTTGGTGAAGTTGATGGTCTGGTAGGCCAGCTGCCAGGTGCGGGTGGCCTCGGTGTTGTTGTTGGTCAGCTGCCGGCGGAACACGTCGCGGTAGCTGGTGAACGTGCCCTGCCACAGCACATAGTTGTCGGAAGCCAGCAGCTCGGGCAGCAGCGTGAAGTTGGTGCCGTAGAGGTTGCCGGTGCCCAGGCGGGCGTAGGCGCCCACCAGCGCGCTCTGCACCTTCTCGGGCGAGTCCAGAGCGGTGGCGGCGTCAACGGATTGGCGGGGGTCCAGGTCCAGCTGCTTTTCGCACGCCGACAGGCCCAGCGTCAGGAACAGCCCGAGGGCGGCAGTGCGGCTAAAAGAAGATATTTTCATGAGGAAGGTCGTCGTTAAGATTTAAAAACCGAGGTTCAGACCCACCAGCCACGTTTTAGCCAGTGGCGGCGTGTAGAAGTCGTGGCCCAGGATATAGTTGCCGCTCTGCACGCCTGCCGCCGTGTTGCCGCCCACAAAGCCCGTGTTTACCTCGGGGTCGTAGCCGTTGTAGTCGGTCAGGGTCAGCAGGTTCTGGCCGGTCACGTACACGCGGGCCGACTGCAGGAAGGCTTTCTTGGCCAGCTCGGCCGGCACGGTGTAGCCCAGCGTTACGTTTTTGAGGCGGAAGAACGAGCCGTCCTCAATCCAGCGCGACGATACCTGCGTGCCGTTGCTCTCGAAGTAGCGGGCCTGCGGTACCTTGGTGATGTCGCCCGGCTTCTGCCAGCGCGTCAGCTGGTCGAGGGTCTGGTTGTCGAAGTAGTCGCCGTTCACCGACTGGTACACCCCGGCAATGTTGTAGATGTCGTTGCCGTAAGTGAACTGCGTGAGCACGCCCAGCTCGAAGCCTTTATAGCTGAACGTGTTGTTGAAGCCGCCCGTGTACTTAGGGTTGGGGTTGCCGATGCGCTGCACCGCGCCCTGGCTGTACACATTGGTGGTGTTGCCGTCGGCGTCGAAGAACAGGGCGTCGCCGTTTTCCGGGTCTACGCCGGCGTACTTCACGCCGTAGAACACGCCGATAGGCTCACCCACGCGCACGCGGCTCAGGTTGCGGCCGCCCGACACGATTTCCTGACCGCTCAGGTCCGTGATTTCGTTGCGGTTAAACGAGATGTTGAAGTTGGTGGTCCATTTGAACGCGTTGTCGATGTTGCGCGTGTTCAGCGACACCTCCAGGCCCCGGTTGCGCATCTCGCCCAGGTTCTTGTAGATGTTGTTGTAGCCGCCGGTGTAGGGCAGCTGGCGGGCCAGCAGCAGGTCGCTGGTGTTTTTCTGGTACACGTCCACCTCACCCGAAATACGGTTGTTGAGGAAGCCGAACTCCAGGCCCAGGTCGGCCTGCGCCGTATTCTCCCAGGTCAGTACGTCGTTGCCGAGCTGCGTGGGCCGGATACCGGCCTGGTCAGCGTAAGGTACGGCTTCGTAGAGGCTGCGCGAGAAGTAGTTACCGATTTCGGCATTGCCGGTCAGGCCGTATGAGGCGCGCAGCTTCAGCAAACTCACCACGCTGTTGTCGCGCAGAAAGTCTTCGTTGGAAACCACCCAACCTGCCGAGCCGGCCGGGAAAATGCCGGTGCGCTTGTCGGCCCCGAAGCGCGACGACTTGTCGGCCCGGATGCTACCCGACAGCAGGTACTTCTCGCGGAAGTTGTAGTTCAGGCGGCCGAAGTACGACAGGAACACGTACTCGTTCACGCGCGAGTCGCCGGCCGTGATTTTGGCGGCGCTGGCAATCTTGCGGAACTGGTCGTTCGGGAACGTGGTGCCCTCCGACGATACCGACTTCTGGTTGTAGCGCTGGAACGAGAAACCAGCCAGGGCCTCAACCGAGTGGTCTTCGTTGAAGCTGGTGGCGTAGGTGGCCGTGTTGTTGGTGGTGTAGTTCACCACGTTGCCCTGGCTCTCGAAGGCGTAGCCATTGCGCGAGCGGCCGGTTTCGGTTTCCACGCCGCGGTACAGCTCCTCGTTGATGTTGAGGAAGTCACCGCCCACTTCGGTGCGCAGCGTCAGCTCCTTGATGGGGTTGTACGACAGGTAGGCCGAGCTGAACGAGCGGTAGTTGCCCGAACGGTTGGTGGAGCCCAACTCCGCTAAGTTGTTGTAGTAGAGCGTGCTCTGGTTCACCTTGCCGTTGGCCAGGTACTTGGCCTGCAGCGGCGGCAGGGCGTTCAGCTGCACGGGGTTGGCGAAGTCGTTGTCGTCGGCTACCCGGTCGTTGATGGAGCGTACCAGCGACACGTTCACGCCCACGCGCATCTTGTCGCTGATGCTGTGGTCGAGGTTGGCGCGGAAGCTGCCCCGGCGGTAACGGTTGCCGATGATGATACCGGTCTGGTCGTTGTAGGTGCTGCTGATGAAGAAACGCGTCTTGGCGTCGCCGCCGCTCACGTTGAAATCGTACTGCGCCACCTTGCCCTTGCGGAACGCGGCCCCGGCCCAGTCGGTGTCCAGCGTCGAGTTGTAGTCGATGCCGGCTTCGCTGGCAAACACTTCTGCCAGGTCCGGATTCGCGCCGTAGAAGAAGTTGATGTAGGAGTCGTCAATCAGCGAGGCGTTGGTGATGGCTTCGCCGAACAGCTCCTTGTACTGGGCCGCGTTGAGGAATTCGCGGGTGCGGGTAGCCTCACTGCGGCCAAAGTAAGCGCCCACGTTCACGCGGGTCTGGCCCTGGCGGCCTTTTTTGGTGGTCACCAGCACCACGCCGTTGGAAGCGCGCGAGCCGTAGATGGCCGACGAGGCGGCATCCTTCAGAATCGAGATACTTTCAATGTCGTTGGGGTTGAGGTCGGCCAGCGGGTTGGTGGTTTCGCCAAATGCCACGCCCACGTCGTTGGACGTCACGGGAATACCGTCGATAACGTACAGCGGCTGGTTGGAGGCCGTCACCGACGACGAACCCCGCACCCGGATGTTAACGCCGGCGCCCAGCTTGCCCGAGCCCTGGTTGATCTGCACGCCCGGCGTGCGGCCCTGGATGGCCTGCTCGAAGCTCACGGTCGGCACGTTCTGCACGTCCTTGGCCATTACCTGCGTCACGGAGCCGGTCAGCTCCGATTTGGCCTGGCTGCCGTAGCCGATAACCACAGCCTCGCTCAGGGCCACTGAGTTTTCCTGCAGCGTGATGGCCACCGTGGTCCGGTCGCCTACCACAATGTTCTGGGTGTTGTAGCCGATGGAGCTAACCACCAGCGTGGCGCCGGGCTGCACGGTCAGCGAGAAGCTGCCGTCGGCGCTGGTGCTGGCGCCGTTGGTGGTGCCGCGCTCCAGCACCGTCACACCGGGCAGGCCGGTGCCGTCGGCACCCGTGATGCGGCCGGTTACGGCCCGCGTCTGCGCCATAGCGGGCACCGACGTAGCCGCTGCAACGGCGCACAGTATAGGAATGAGTGAAGTTTGTTTCATACTACCTGACTCTGATAAGAGCCTATTAGAGTGAAAAATATCCGGCAAGACCGCCAGATGGAAAAACAATGACAACTAAAGCCTACAACACCTTTCACTAGATGCTCAAGGCCACAAATTTGCACGCAAAATCATCATATATTTTTTAACATGCTACTTACTGACTTTAACCGGCCTTTAATAACTGGTTGGGTTTGCGTGTAGCGACTAGCTACCTTTACCGGAGTTGGCCCGGCCAGTACCCAGCGGCCGGCGTTGTCTGCCGCTCTCTTCCCCTGTTTGCGAATGTCTGCCATTCAGTACCTTACCACCGCTGCAGAAGTGCAGCAGGCCGCCCTGGCACTCAGCACGGCCCCCCGCATTGCCATCGACCTGGAGTTTGACGACATGCGCCACCGCTATGGCCGCAATCTGGCGCTGATTCAGATTTTTGATGGCCAAGCTATGCTGCTCATCGACCCGCTGCCGCTCACCAACCCCGCCCACGACCTGGAGCCCCTCTGGGCCATTCTGCGCGACCCGGCCGTGGAAAAGGTGTTCCACTCCTGCAAGTCGGATATTCTGCTGCTCGATGAGCTCTACGGCGTGCACGTGCGCAACATCACCGATACCAGCGTGCAATACACCCTGCTAGCCGAGTCGGACAACAATATCTCGCTGGGCCGCCTGATTCAGGCCGAGCTGGGGCTGGAAGTGGACAAGGGCGAGCAGAAGTCCAACTGGCTGAAGCGTCCGCTCACGGAAGCGCAGAAGCTCTACGCCGCCAACGACGTGCTCTACCTGTTCGAGCTGGCCGACCGCCTTCGCGACAAGCTGGCCGCCCTGGGCCGCCTGCATTGGGCCGACGAGGAGAACGCGGCCCTGGAAGAAGTGCGCTACACCCGCGACGAGCGCCCGTACCTGCGCGTGGCCGGCAAATACCGCATCCTGCCCCAGGAAATGCCCCTGTTCCGCGACCTGTACATGCTCCGCGACCAGGTAGCCCGCCAGATCGACCGGCCGCCCTACATGGTGTTTGCCAACGAGCGGCTGCCGGAGCTGGTGCGCGACACGCCCCGCAGCCTCAACGACTGGAAAAACGCCCGCGGCCTGCACCCTGAGCTGAAGCGTACCCCATATCTGGAGCAGCTCACGGCCCTCTCGCCCGACAATTTCGTGGCCGTACCGGAGCCGGCCGCCACGGGCGAACAGCGCCGCTTCCCGTTCCGCCGCCGCCTCAGCGGCGAGAAGGCCAACCGCGCCGATGCCCGCGAGCAGTTGCTGCTTCAGCTCAAAAACCACATCACCACTGACCACAAT
Organism: Hymenobacter sp. APR13; assembly: GCF_000737515.1. Taxonomy (NCBI): domain Bacteria; kingdom Pseudomonadati; phylum Bacteroidota; class Cytophagia; order Cytophagales; family Hymenobacteraceae; genus Hymenobacter; species Hymenobacter sp. APR13. The sequence goes on along the minus strand of NZ_CP006587.1, from coordinate 3,113,455 downwards.
GGCTACGTGGCCAACCTGGTGCTGTCCAACCGCCTCGTGGCCGACATCATCGAGCTGGGTGCCGACCAGGTGCTGCGCCCCTGGCAGAAAACCATCCTGCAGGAAACCACCCAGCGCCACGGCCTCGACTACCAGAGCATCGCCACTGCTTTCTGAATCGCGGATTTTGTGGATTAAGCGGATTGGTCGGATTTCGGTGACGATTCGTTTGTTGCCAGTTTCACTGTCCCTGGGCACATAAAAACAGAAGAGGCTTGCCGTGTGGCAAGCCTCTTCTGTTTTTAATGGTCCGTCAATCGTCACCGAAATCCGACCAATCCGCTTAATCCACAAAATCCGCGTTCTAGAATTGCGCTTCCTCGGTGCTGCCGACCAGGGCGGCGGTGCTGGTGAGGTTGCTGGTTACCACGTTCTGCACGGCATCGAAGTAGCCGGTGCCCACGAAGCTTTGGTGCTTCACGGCCTTGAAACCGTGCTTCTGCAGCGCAAACTCCCGCTCCTGCAGTTCAGAGTATCCGGCCATACCCCGCGCTTTGTAGGCCAGCGCCAGCTCAAACATGCTGGTGTTGAGGGCATGGAAACCGGCCAGCGTGATGAACTGAAACTTGTAGCCCATGGCAGCCAGTTCCTCGCGGTAGGTTTCCATCTGCTCCACACTCAATTTGGCGGCCCAGTTGAACGAGGGCGAGCAGTTGTAAGCCAGCAGCTTGCCTGGAAACTGCGCATGAATAGCCTCAGCGAACTGGCGGGCCTGCTCCAGGTCGGGGTGCGAGGTTTCCATCCAGATGAGGTCGGCGTAGGGGGCGTAGGCCAGGCCGCGGGCAATGCCGGCCTCCACGCCGCAGCGCACCCGGTAGAAGCCCTCGGAGGTGCGCTCGGCTTCCTGCAGAATGAACGGCTGGTCGCGCGGGTCCACGTCGGCCGTGAGCAGGTCGGCGGCGTCGGCGTCGGTGCGGGCCACTACCAGGGTGGGCACGCCCATCACGTCGGCTGCCAGGCGGGCCGCCACCAGCTTGTTGATGGCCTCCTGCGTGGGCACCAGCACCTTGCCGCCCAGGTGCCCGCACTTCTTCGCCGACGACAGCTGGTCCTCGAAATGCACGCCAGCGGCCCCGGCCTCAATCATCATCTTCATCAGCTCAAAGGCGTTGAGGTTGCCCCCGAAACCGGCCTCGGCGTCGGCCACAATTGGCACCATCCAGTGCACGTCGCCCTCGCCGGATACGCTCTGAATCTGGTCGGCGCGGAGCAGGGCGTTGTTGATGCGCTTCACCACGGCCGGCACGCTGTCGGCAGGGTACAGGCTTTGGTCGGGGTACATCTGGCCGGCGCCGTTGGCATCGGCCGCCACTTGCCAGCCACTCAGGTAGATGGCGTTGAGGCCGGCCTGTACTTCCTGCACGGCCTGGTTGCCGGTGAGGGCGCCGAGGCCGGCCACATACTGCTCGGTGTGCAGCAGCTGCCAGAGCCGCTCGGCGCCCTGGCGGGCCAGCGAGTACTCAATCTGCACCGAGCCGCGCAGCTTCATTACTTCCTCGGCGGTATAGGGCCGCTCGATTCCTTTCCAGCGCGGATTTGTGGCCCAGTCCTGCTTGATAGCGGCAATGCGTTCCTGCTTGTTCATGGTAGTTGGAATAAAAGGGTGAAAGTGAAGGCAAAAGCGTAGCCGGCCGGCTCGCGGAGCGGCTTTTTTAAGTCAGGAAGTGTCGAGTGTCATTCCGAGCGAAGCGAGGAATCTGGTAGCCGTGCTGCGAGGCTACCCAGATTCCTCGCTCCGCTCGGAATGACAGCTAGAGCAGCTGCTCGTAGGCGGCTACGGTCAGGAACTCGATGAATTTCTCGCTCATCACCAGCTTATCGAACAGACGGGCAGCTTCGATGTAGCGGCCAGCAGCGTAGCGCTCCTCCCCTACCAGCGCCCGGATTTTCTCCAGCTGGCCGGGCACCAGGCTGCGGTAGAGCTCCACCGTGAGCGGACGGCCGTCGGCGAGTACGGTGCCGGGCGTGTGCAGCCACTGCCACACCTGCGCCCGGCTGATTTCGGCGGTGGCGGCGTCTTCCATCAGGTTGTAGATGGGCACGCAGCCGTTGCCGCCCAGCCACGATTCCAAGTATTGCACCGCCACGTCGATGTTGAGCTTGACGCCTTCCTCGGTGATCTGGCCTTGCGGGGCGCGCACTAGGTCTTCGGCCGTTACCACCAGATCTTCGCGCTTGTTGGCAATCTGGTTGGGCTCGGGCATCAGCTCATCAAACACCGCCAGCGCCACCGGCACCAGGCCGGGGTGGGCCACCCAGGTGCCGTCGTGGCCGTTGCGAGCCTCGCGCACCTTGTCCAGCCGGACTTTCTCCAGCGCGGCTTCGTTGGCTTCGGGGTTGTTCTTGATGGGAATCTGGGCGGCCATGCCCCCGATGGCATGCACGCCGCGGCGGTGGCAGGTCTGGATGACGAGCTGCGAGTAAGAGGCCATGAACGGCACAGCCATGGTCACGTCGGCGCGGTTGGGCAGGCGGAATTCGGGCTTCAGGCCCAGGCGCTTGATGTAGCTGAAAATGTAGTCCCAGCGGCCGCAGTTGAGGCCGGCGCTGTGCTCGCGCAGCTCATACAGTATTTCGTTGAGCTCGAAGGCGGCCGGCAGCGTTTCAATCAGCACCGTGGCCTTGATGGTGCACTTCTGCTGCTTCAGCGACCATTGCGCAAACCCAAACACGTCGTTCCAGAGGCGGGCTTCCAGGTGGCTCTCGATTTTGGGCAGGTAGAAATACGGGGCCGTGCCGCGGGCGCACAGCTCGTGGGCGTTGTGGAAATAGTAGAGCCCGAAATCAAAGAAGGCGGCACTGACCGGCTCGCCATCCACCAGCATGTGCTTTTCCAGCAGGTGCCAGCCGCGGGGGCGCACCATCAGCACGGCGGTCTGCTCGTTCAGCTTGTACTCTTTGGTGGGCGTGCTCAGCGAAATGGTGCGCCGCACGGCGTCGCGCAGGTTGCGCTGGCCTTCCACCACGTTGGCCCAGGTGGGCGAGTTGGAATCCTCCAGATCGGCCATGAACACCTTCGCCCCCGAGTTCAGGGCATTGATGATCATCTTCCGCTCGACGGGCCCCGTGATTTCCACCCGGCGGTCCTGCAGGTCGGCCGGGATGGGGGCCACGGTCCAGGGCTTTTCGCGGATCAGGCGCGTTTCGGGCAGAAAGTCGGGCAGCTGGCCGGCCTCAAATGCCTGCTGCCGCTCCTCGCGGCGCTTAAGCAGCGCCTGCCGCGTGTGGTCGAAGCGGCGGTGCAGCTCGGCCACAAACGCCAGCGCCGACGGCGTCAGGATTTCAGCAAACTCCGGCGAATACGCCCCAGTGATTTTCACGCGCTCCGGCGTCAGGAAGGCGGGAGCAGCTACGGCAGGTTCGAGGTCGGCGAAGGGTAACATGGGGAATCGGTTGAATGTGAGAACAATCGGGGCCCTACGCTGAGGACAGAACAAACGTAGCTCAGCGAATTTTATTAAACAAGCGAATTTTCGCTAATTTTTATAACCCATTGAATTTGCGTTGATTTGCGCGGTTCCGGATGCCGCACCGCCGCCATTTTTTGCTGGCACGCGCCGCTCCCCGTCCGCTCTCCTCTCCTGCTTCTACCCATCTCTCCTATATAAATGCTAAGCCACGGTCAGGTTGTCCGACTCATTTTCGGGCTGAAACTGCGCGAGCTGCGCCAGGAGCGCGGCTTCACGCCCGCCGAGCTGGCCCGGGCCTGCGACGTGTCGGTATCCTACCTCAATGAGATTGAGAAAGGCAAGAAATACCCCAAGGCTGACAAGATTCTGGGCCTGAGCAAGGTACTGGGCGTCAGCTACGACCAGCTCACGTCTCTGACGCTGAGCCGGCGGCTGGAGCCGATTTCGGAGCTGCTGCAGTCGGATCTGCTGAAGGAATTTCCGCTGGAGATGTTCGGGCTGGACCCGCTGCGCATCGTGGAGCTGATTGCCGACGCGCCGGCCAAGATGAACGCCTTCATCAGCACCATCTTCGAAATAGCCCGCAACTACGAAATGCGGCAGGAAAGCTTTTTTCTGGCCGCGTTGCGCTCTTACCAGGAGATGCACGACAACTACTTCGAGGAGCTGGAGCAGGACGTACGAACCTTCTGCGGCGAGCAGAACCTGAGCACCCGGGCTCCCTTCGACACCACCCAGCTGGAGCGGGTGCTCAGCCAGAAATACGGCTACCGCCTCGACCGGGAGAAGCTGGCGGAGTACGCGGCGCTGGGCCGGCTGCGGTCGGTGTTCCAGCCCAAAACCCGCACGCTGCTGCTGCGGCCGGGTTTGAGCAAGGCACAGGAGTCGTTTGTGCTGGGCCGGGAGGTGGCTTTCAACTACCTCAATCTGAAGGAGCGGCCCTACGTGAATGCCACCTTCCCGGTGCATTCCTTCGATGAGGTGCTCAACAACTTCAAGGCGTCTTATTTCGCCGGGGCGCTGCTGATGGAGGAAGAAAGCCTGGTGCGCGACCTGCAGGACTTTTTCGGGCAGGCCACCTGGCAACCGGAGCTGCTGCAGGCTATGCTCACGAAGTATGACGTGTCGCCGGAGATGTTCATGCAGCGCATCACCAACCTGCTGCCGCGCTACTTCGGTATCCAGAGTTTGTTTTTCCTGCGCTTCGACCAAGCCGATGCCGACGCGGCCTACCTGCTGAGCAAGGAGCTGCATCTGTCGCGCCTGCACAACCCGCACGGCAACGAGCTGCACGAGAAATACTGCCGCCGCTGGGTGTCCATTCGCCTGATCCGGGAGGCGCGGGAGCAGGCGGCCGGCCCGGCGCCGGCCTTCGTGCTGGGCACCCAACGCTCGCGCTACCCCAACGAAGACGAGTACCTGTGCCTCTCGCTGGCCCGCGCCGGCACAGCCAACGAGCCGGCGGTGAGCGTAACCGTGGGCCTGCTCTGCGACGACAACCTGCGCCAGAAAGTGCAGTTCCTCAACGACCCGGCCATCGTACAGAAGCGCGTCAACGAAACCTGCGAGCGGTGCTCCATCCCCGACTGCGAAGTACGGGCCGCGCCGCCCGTGGAAATTGCGCGCCGCCAGAGCCAGCAGGAAGCCGCTGAAGCCATTGCGGCCCTGGTCAACGGCGAGTAGGTTTTTGGTTGCTCGTTGTTAGTTATTAGTCGCTCGTAGTTCGTAGTGGTGGCGACGACTGCGCTGGCGACGGTCTGCGCCGACAAAGTCGGCAAGACCGTACGCCGCCCCGCCGGGCCGGTTTCCGAACCGGCGGCCGCGTAGCGGCCATGCGGAACCGCGCCGCGTGGCTGTGGCCCGGACTTTAGTCCGGAGCCCGTGGCTACTGAACATCACTTTCACGCAGCACCCTTCCTTGAGCAGCGCGATTGGCAGTAGCGCGAATTGTGCAGTTGACGTCCCCGCGCCGTTCGAACGGTTTCGGGCGCCGGACTGAAGTCCGGGCCACAGCCGCGCGGCGCGTTACCTTTGGGACTTTGGTTTCACTGTTCTCTGCTGCTTTTGACTACTGCTGCCCGCTCTTGGCTTTGGTTTGTGCTTGTTGTGCTGCTACTAACTGGCGGCGCGGCGCTATACGGCGCGTGGCGCGTGCTGTGGCAGCCCAACGTGGCCGAGTCGCCGTACGGGGCCGCGTATCTGTACATCCGGACGGGCGCGGGCTGGCCGGCCGTGCGCGACTCGCTGCGGCGGCAGGAGCTGCTGCGCGACCCCGGCACGTTTGAGTGGCTGGCCACGCAGCGCGAGTATCCGGCCCACGTGCGCCCCGGCCGCTACCGGCTGGCGCCCGGCCTCGGCAACGCCGCGCTGCTGGAGATGCTGCTGGCCGGCCGCCAGGACACGGTGGCCTTCACGCTCGACGCCTTCAAGTACAAGCCCCAGCTCACGCGCCAGATCAGCCGGCAGTTGGAGGCCGACTCGCTGGAGCTGCGCCGGCTGCTGCAGAACAATGCCTACCTGCGCCGCCGCTACCAGCTCGACACCACCACCATCCTGACGCTGTTTCTGCCCGGCCCCTACCGGGCCTTCTGGAACACCTCGGCGCGCACGTTCTTGGATTCAGCCGCGGCCACGCACCGCCGCTTCTGGACCGCGCAGCGCCGCCAGCGGGCCGATTCGCTGCAGCTGACCGTGCCCGAGGTGCACGTGCTGGCCAGCATCGTGCAGCGCGAAACGGCCAAGAAAGAGGACAAGCCGGTTATTGCGGGCGTGTACCTCAACCGGCTGCGGCGCGGCATGCGCCTCCAGGCCGACCCTACGCTGCTGTGGGCCATCGGCAACTTTGGGGTGAAGCGGGTGCTCAATCGCGACAAGCTGGTGGACTCGCCCTACAACACCTACCGCCACAAGGGCCTGCCACCCGGCCCCATCACGTCGGCCAACCGCCAGAGCCTGGATGCGGTGCTGCGGCCGGCGGCGCACCGCTACCTGTTTTTCTGCGCCCGCGCCGACCTGAGCGGCTTCTCCGACTTCGCCGAAACCTACGCCGAGCACCGCCAGAACGCCCGCCGCTACCAGCACGCGCTGGACAGCCTCGGCGTGAAGCGCTAGCCCGGAGCACGCGCGGGAAACGTTGGAAAAAGCCCGCGCGGCAGGGCGTATCCGGGGCGCTGCAGACCGCAGAAGCGGCCGGTGGAATTTCCCGCGTAATCCCTTAGCGGCCTACTCACTTAATCACCTCAGAACGCTACCTTTGCGGCCTATTGTCCGAAACCCTGTCTGCATGGCGCGTCATTACTTTCTTTCTGGTTTTCTGTTTCTTTCGCTTTCCGCCACCGCTGGCGGCTTTCAGTCGGCGCCGCAGAGTGCGCGCCTGCTGGGGCTGGGCGGGGCTGGTACGGCGTACGTGCGCGACATTGCCGTGCTCTACTACAATCCTGGGGCGCTGGGCCACCTCGACTCGCTGACCCACGTGAGCGTGGGCGGCCTGGGCACGGCGCGGCTGTCCTCGTTTGTAGGCACCGACTCGCGGCGCCTTACGCGCCAGGAGCTGCAGCCCCAGCCGAGCGGCTACTTCTACGCCGCCACGCGCCTCAACAGCAAATTCAGCGTGGGGTTGAGTGTTAATCAGCCCTTCGGCTACAACACTAAGTGGCCTTCGAACTGGGAGGGCCGTAGCGTGGTGCAGGAAGCCCGCTTTACCAGCCTGTATGTGCAGCCCACGGTAGGCTACCAGCTCAGCGAGAATTTCAGCCTGGGTGCCGGCATGATTTATGCCTACGGCGACATGCGCCAGCAGCGCGCTTTGGGCCAGTACGACGACCCAACCGCCCAGGCCCTGTTTACGGGCAGCGGCAGCGGCTACGGCGCCAATGTGGGCCTGTATGGCCGCACCGCCGACAACCTGGCTTTCGGCATCAGCTACCGTACGCCCGTGACGCTGAAAGTACGCAACGGCGAGGCCGCCTACGCCAACATTCCGGAGCGGGATGCCGCGCAGTTCCCGGCCCGGGCCGGCTTCCGCACCGATCTGGAGCTGCCTTCCACCCTGGCCGTGGGTATGGCCGACCGCATGACCAAGAACCTGCTGGTGACGTTTGACTTTCACCTCACCAGCTGGAGCCGCTACGATTCGCTGAACTTCGAGCTGGATAATGCTTCCCGCGTGACGGCCGGCCGCCGCTACGAAGACGCCATGGCCTTCCGCGTAGGCGCCGAGTATACCGTAACGCCCAACCTGAGCGTGCGCGGCGGCGTGAGCTACGACGAAACGCCCGTGCGCGACGAGTTTATCTCGCCCGACCTACCCGACGCCAACCTGCTCGGGGGCTCCGTGGGCTTGAGTTTGGCGCTGAAATCCAACCTGCTGCTGGATCTGGCCTACAGCTACGCCCAGGGCGGCGAGCGGCGCGCCCGCGTGAACCCGTCGCGCGACGTGGTAAGCAACATCGACGGCTCGTACCGCACGGCGGTACAGACGGCGGCTGTGGGGCTTTCCTACTCGTTTGGGGGCCGTGCGGCCAGCCCGGTTAAGTAGTCGGCGGCTCATGCCCGCTTCCCTTCTCATTTAAGGCCTGACTTTAGTGCATACTTTTTCTACTTCAATTCTGCGGGCGGCGCTGCCCGCTACGGCCGGCGCCCTGCTGCTGCTGGCGGGCTGCTCGCCCGACCAGCCCGTGCCCGCCCTGAGCAGCAATGGCCTCGACCTGACCCGCTACCTGGCCGTCGGCGACTCCTACACGGCTGGTTTTGCCGATGGCGGCCTGACGAGCGCCAGCCAGTCGTATTCCTACGCCAACCTGATTGCCGGGCAGTTTGCCAAGGTAGATGCCAACGCCACCTTCACCCAGCCGCTGCTGGCCGACGGAGCCGGCACCGGCTACCTCACGCTGGCCGGGTTTGAGGCCAACGGCCTGCCCCGCACGACCCGCGTGAAGCCGGCCGCCACGCTGGCCCGCTTCGTCAACACCACCGGCTGCAACGGCGCCGATACGCTGTACCTCTACCCCCGTGCGGGCGCCACGCTGCCGCAGAACCTGGGCGTGTCTGGCCTGCGCCTCAGCCAGATCAGCATCGCGGGCCTTGGCAACACGGCCAACCTCACCCGCATCGGTCTGTTCAACCCTTATTTCGAGCGGCTGCTGCCGGCCAACGACAACCGCACTTACCTGCAGGTGGTAACGACGGCCAGCGCCAACGCCTCGTTCTTCACGTTTTTCGCGGGCCTCGATGACCTGCTGCCCTACGTGGTGAGCGGCGGCAACTGCGGTCCGCTGCCTTCCGCATCGACCCTCACAGCCAATGCCCGGCTGCTGCTGGCCCAGCTGTCGGCGGGCGGGCGCGCCGGCGTGGTGGCGCTGCCGCCTTCCCTGGCTACCCTGCCTGTCCTGCGCCTGAGCCGCGGCCTCGACGTGCAGCAGCGTCTGCGCCAGAACACCGCTACTGCCAACGACACGCTGTTTGTGCGCGCCTTCACAGGGGCCATTCAGGTGGTTTCGGGTGAAGACTACGTGCTGCCCAGCGGCCAGCGCCGCATCGGGCGGCTGGAGTCGGTGACGGGCGCACCCCAGACCCGCCCCTACGGCAGCCGCCAGAACCCGGTCAGCGGGGCCGACGTGCTGGACTACCTCGAAGTAGCCCGCATCAGCCAGGTGGCCGAGGACTTCCGCACGGGAATGGCGGCGCTGGCCAACACCACGTTCAAGCTGCCGCTCATCGACACCAACGACGCGCTGTTTTCGCAGGTGGCCGGCAACATCAATATCAACGGGGTGAACTACACGCCGGAGCTGGTGCGCGGCAACTTCTACTCGCTGGACCGCACCACGCTGACGCCCCGTGGCAATGCGCTGCTGGCCAACGTGTTTCTACGCAAAATCAACGAAAGCTACAACACCAGCATTCCGCTGATCAACGTGAACAACCTGCCCACGCAGGCCAATCCGTAAGCCGCCAGCTGGTACTTCCCTTTTGTAAAAAAGCAGCCTTCGGGCTGCTTTTTTGTTGCTGGGTTCAAAGCAGATATGCCGGTCAGACGGTGTTAGCCGTCCGACCGGTTGTCGCCAGTTGACGTTGTGCTGGTGGAATCGTGGAAGAGGCGCGGCCGGCAGTTAGTTGAACAGCGGCTGCCGCCGGCCAGATCATAATCAGGGCCGCAGGCGGTAGAGGCGCAGCTGGGCGGAATCCTGGGCGGCGCGCTGCAGCTGCAGGGTTTCTTCGTAGCCGAGGCCGGTGTACTCGGAATGCTCCAGGAACAGCAGCGGCGCGGTGAGCAGCGGCTCAGGCCAGGCGACCAGCGGCGGCTGGCGGCGCAATGAGTCGAAGGCGGTGGCATTGACGACCCGCCAGGTGGCGTCGAGCAGCACGTACTGTATGCCCTGGCGGCGGGCCTGGGCGAGGTCGGCTTCCTTCACGATGACCGAAACAGTGTCAGACGCAGCCAGGAAGGGGGCCACTCCCAGGCTGAGGGTGCTGGCCACGCGCACCGGCCCAGGCTGCTGCTGCTGCAGCCAGGCGGCCACTTGCCCATAGCGGGTGGGCGCGTAAGCGTAGATTTCGCGCTGAATCCGGAAGAGGTTGAACGCCACGGCCAGCAGCATCACGGCCGCCAGCAGCCCCTGCCCCACCGCAGGCCCCGCCCACCGGCGCAGCAGCTCCCGCAGCCCAAGAAACGCCAGCACGTACAGCAGCGGATACGCCAGCAGCATCCCCCGCGGCGCTTTCAGCAGCAACGACATGCCCACCAGAAAGCAACCGGCCCACACCGTCAGATACAGCGCCAGCCCCGGCGCGGGCCACGGCCAGCGCGGCCGCGCCAGCTGCCCTAACCGCCCTAGTCGTCGCCTCAGCAGCCACAGCCCCGCCGCCAGCCCTGGCCCCAGCACCGGCGACTCGAAGTCGCGCAGGAAGCGCAGGTAGTAGAGCCCGTCGAAGCGCAGGTGGCCGGTGCGGCCGGCGGCGTTTTGGGCGCCCGGAAACACCAGGTTGTAGTACACGGCCGGCCACCGGTACCACGGCACTCCGCCGGCGGCGCCCAGCGCGCCCAGCAACACGTAGGGCGCGGCCAGCACCAGCAGCACCCGCCCCAGGTTGCGCCACTGCCAGAGCAGCCGGCCACCGTAGAACAGCTCCAGCACCAGCAGAATGGGCAGCGTGAGCAGAAATTTGTAGTTGATGCTGAGCCCGGCCGCCAGCCACACGGCCGCCCGCAGCAGCGCCGCCGCACTGGGCTGTTGCAGCCGCCGGTAGTGCGCCCGCAGCAGCCCCACAAACAGCAGCAAACTCCACGAGCCCATGGTGAAGTCGCGGCCGGAGAAGGTGAGGAACACGGAGGTACCCGTGAACAGCAGCAGCAGGGCAGTTTCCGGCGCGGTGAGGCGCCATTCGCGGGCAACCCACTGCACCAGCCAGCCCAGCGCCGCCACGGCCACCAGCCCGTTCAGGCCCTGGAACACGTGGTAGTCGGAGGTTAGCCAGGCCACCGGGGCGTAGAGCAGCGAGAAGCCGGGGCTACCGTGGTGAAACAGGTTGCGCAGGTTGCCGTGGGCCACTTCCTGCACAATCTGCCAGTTGCGCACTGAGTCGTAGTCGGGTAACGCTACCTGGCCCAGGCCGTGCAGGCGCACCGCCACCACGGCCAGCAGGGCAAGCAGCGGCAACCAGAAAGCAGACAACCGAAACGACAGACGCAAGATGGCGGGTTGATGGGTTGATGGGTTGGCAAAGATACAGTCATCCCGGGCGGATCATGGAGCGCTATCTTTGCCCCAATCCACCACTCCACCAACCCCACACTCCACCTTATGCGCACCGTTATTCAGCGCGTCCGGCACGCCAGCGTTACCGTCGAAGGCCGCATTACGGGCCAGATCGGGCCGGGCCTGCTGGTGCTGGCCGGCTTCTCCCCCACCGACACCGCTACGTCGCTCGACTGGATGGCGCGCAAGCTCACGCAGCTACGCATCTTCTCCGATGAGGAAGGCAAGATGAACCGCTCGGTGCAGGACGTGGACGGGCAGGTGCTGGTGGTGAGCCAGTTTACGCTGCTGGCTGATGCCCGCAAAGGCAACCGTCCCAGCTACACCGGCGCCGCCCCGCCGCCGATTGCCATTCCGCTCTACGAGCAGTTTGTGCAACAGCTGGAGCAGCTGCTGGGCCAGCCCGTACCCACCGGCGAATTCGGGGCCGACATGCAGGTGGAGTTGCTCAACGACGGCCCCGTCACCATCGTGCTGGACTCGCCTGAGAGTAGCTGAGTAAGGGAGTAACTGAGTAGGCTATTCCGGCTTGCGCAGAACGTTGAGGGCAGTAGCGCGAACTTTGTAGTTCGCGCTACTGCGCCGCTGGAATCGTTTGAACGGCGCGGAGACGCGAACTACAAAGTTCGCGCTACTGCCGCTGCGTAACAGCAGTTACTCCCTTACCCAACTACTCGGCTACTCTTTACTCAGTTACTCAACTACTCAGTTACTCAACTACTCAGTTACTCAACTACTCAGTTACTCAACTACTCAGTTACTCCCCCATGACCATCGAAGAAGCCCAGCAAACCGTCGACCATTGGATTCAGACCACCGGCGTCCGGTATTTCAACGAGCTGACCAACATGGCCATGCTTACCGAGGAAGTGGGCGAAGTGGCCCGCATCATTGCCCGGCAGTACGGCGAGCAGTCGTTCAAGGAATCCGACAAGGACAAGGTGCTGGCCGATGAGCTGGCCGACGTGCTGTTCGTGGTTATCTGCTTGGCCAACCAGACCGGCATCAACCTCACCGACGCCCTGCAGCGCAACCTAGCCAAGAAAACCCTCCGCGACGCCGACCGCCACCGCAATAATAAGAAGCTGAATTAAGGGATGGGGTGGTTTGAGGTGATGGGGTGATGAAGTGATGAGGTGAATAGCAGAACGTCATTCCGAGCTTGCGAGGAATGACGTTCTGCTATTCACCTCATCACTTCATCCCTTCATTACTTCATCACCTCAAACCACTCAAACCACCTCAATCTTCCCCTCCCGAAACAGCGGCACGAGGTTGTACACGTCGGGGCGCACGCAGAATTCCATGTCTTTGTGCAGCTCCAGGCTGTTGAGGCGGCGCACGTGCGACGATTTGAGCAGGTAGCCGGCTACGTCCGCTTCGGCGGCTTGCCACAGGTCGAGGGCGGCCAGGGTGGCGTCGGAGGCAGTGGTGTCGAAGGTGTCGGCGAGGCGGGCGGCCAGGGCGCCGCCGAAGAGCGTGTCTTCGAGGCAGAACAGGCCTTTCCAGCCGGCACAGACCACTACCACATCTTTCTGCTGCTGGCGCACGAAGTCGGCCACGGCCTGCAGGTTCAGGAACGCGCCCACCACGACGGCATCGGCCGTTTGGGCGAGGTGCAGGGCACGGGTACCATTGGTAGTGGTGATGGCCACGGCGCGGCCGCGCACCGGCACCACGCCATCGAGGTAGCCGAAGGGCGAGTTGCCGAGGTCCACGCCTTCGGCCTGGCGGCCGTCGCGCTCGGCGGCGGTGAGGTAGCCCTCGGCGGCCAGCGCGCGGCATTCGGCCAGCTCACTCACCGGCACCAGGTGCGTAACGCCCGACGCCAGCGCCGCCACAATGGAAGAGGTGGCGCGCAGCACGTCGACCACCACCGCCACGCGGCCCTGCAGGTTGAAAAGCGGCAACAGCTCCGGCGAGAAGCAGATATCAATCGTGGGCATAAGGTCAATCAGGAATGCTACAAAAAAGCTGTCATCCTGAGGCGGTAGCCGAAGGACCTTAGTGCGCCTGCAATACAGCTGGACTACTCGTCCTGACGCAATAAGCTCCTTCGGCTGCCGCCTCAGGATGACAGATATTTACTATTCAGCTTACGCTTCTTCCGTGCCGGGCACGAAGGGCAGCTTCACCACCGTGGCTGGCTGGTTTTTGCCCCGGATTTGCACGAACACCTTGCTGCCGGGCTTGCTGAGCTCGGTTTGCACGTAACCCAGGCCAATGCCCTTGCTCAAGCTCGGCGACTGGGTGCCGCTGGTCACGTCCCCGATTTTCTCGCCGGCTTCGTTTACCAGCTCGTAGTGGCCGCGCGGGATGCCGGGGCCGTCCATCAGGAAGCCCACCAGCTTGCGTGCTACGCCCGCTTCTTTCTGCTGCTTCAGGCTTTCGGCGTTGGTGAAGTCCTTGGTGAACTTGGTCACCCAGCCTAGGCCGGCTTCCAGCGGCGAAGTGGTGTCGTCGATGTCGTTGCCATAGAGGCAGTAGCCCATTTCCAGGCGCAGCGTGTCGCGGGCGCCGAGGCCGATGGGCTTCAGGCCGTAGGGCTGACCGGCTTCCATTACCTTGTCCCACACGGCTTTGGCGTGCTCGTTGGGCACGTACAGCTCGAAGCCGCCCGCGCCGGTGTAGCCCGTGGCCGAGATAATCACGTCGTCAACACCGGCAAATGTGCCCTGCACGAACGAGTAGTACGGAATGGTGCTCAGGTCAACGTCGGTGAGGGACTGTAGCGCCTGGCTGGTTTTGGGGCCCTGCACCGCAAACAGGCTCATCTGGTCCGACACGTTTTCCAGGTCGGCGCCCTGGGTATTGTGCTTACTGATCCAGTTCCAGTCTTTGTCGATGTTGGAGGCATTCACCACCAGCATGTAGTCTTCGTCGGCCAGCTTGTACACCAGCAAATCGTCCACGATGCCGCCGTCGGCGTTGGGTAGGCAGGAGTATTGGGCCTTGCCGTCGGTGAGCTTGCTGGCGTCGTTGCTGGTTACGCGCTGAATCAGGTCGAGGGCCTGCGGGCCGCGCACCCGGAACTCGCCCATGTGCGACACGTCGAAGATGCCCACCGCCCGGCGCACGGTGTGGTGCTCGTCGAGGTCGGAGGAGTAGCGCACGGGCATGTTGTAGCCGGCAAAGGGCACCATCTTGGCACCCAGCTGCTGGTGCACGTCATTCAGGACTACGGTTTTGAGATTTTCGCTCATCAGTAAATAGAAGTGGGTGGGAAGGTGAGGGCGCCGCCCGGCGGCGGGGCGAAATTAGCCATTTCCGCGCGGCAGTCGGTATCGGGTATCTTCGCCGGGCGGGCATGGCGGCAGCGCCTGGCCCGCGCCGGCCGCCAACTCTGGCCGGGCGCCTGCGTACCCGACAGCAGATTTGCGGCTGCCGTCTTTTTTTCGTTGCTCATGAAGCTCAAGCTCTCCACCAAGCTCTTCACCGGTTTTCTGGTTATTCTGCTGCTGTTTGTGGGGGTGGTATTCGTCAACTACCAGCTCTCGCGTAAGGTGCTGCGCAACGCCCGGCGCGTGCAGCTCTCGCAGCGCACTTCCTCGGAGGCCTCTACCCTGCTGCGCAGCATCGTGGACATGGAAAACGGCTTTCGGGGCTTTCTGCTGATTGGCAAGGAAGAAACCCTGGAGCCCTACCACGAAGGCGAGCGGTACCTGATTACGCACTTCGAGCAGCTGCTGACCGACCTTGACGGCAACCCGGCTCAGCATGCCCGCATTCTGCGGGCCCGCCATATTTTCCGCGAGTGGCTGGTGTATTCGCACAGCCTCATTCAGGAAAAGCGCGAAGCCCGCCGCCGCCTGCCCGACCAAGCTGGCCTGCAGGGCATGCTCCACCGCCCTCAGGCCGAAGGGCTGGCCGGCAAGCGCCTCACCGACCAGATTCGGGTGCTGTTTGCCGCCTTTGCCCATCAGGAGCTACTGCTGCGCGAAAAGCAGGGCATCAAACTGCAGGAGAGCATCCGCGAAACCCGCCTGATTTCGGTGGGCACTACGCTGCTGGCTATTGCGCTGGGGCTGGCCGGGGCCCTGTACCTCACGCGCCTCATCGGGCGGCGCATCCAGACCATGGTGTCGCTGTCGTCGCAGATTGCGGCCGGCGAGTACCACACGCAGCTCACCGATACGGCCGGCGACGAGCTCAGCGCTTTGTCGGTGTCGCTGAATCAGATGGCGGCTACCATCAACGGCAACATCACACAACTGGAGCGCCGCAATCAGGAGCTCGACCAGTTTGCCTACGTGGTGTCGCACGACCTGAAAGCGCCGTTGCGAGGCATCGAGAGTGCCTCGCGCTGGATTGAAGAAGACCTGGGCCAGGACACGCCGCCCCACATTCAAGAATTTTTGCTGCTGATGCGCACACGGGTGCGGCGCATGGAGCACCTTATCACGGGCATCCTGGATCTGGCGCGGGTGGGCCGCACCGCCCAGGCTGACGAGCCCGTGTTTGTGCGGCAGTTGCTGCGCGAAATCATCGACTCGCTGGAGTTGCCAGATGGGTTTGAGGTGGAGTTGCCGTTTTATTTGCCCACTCTGGTCACCAACCGGGTGCAGCTGCAGCAGGTGTTCACCAACCTCATCAGCAACGCCGCCAAATACCACCCGCACCCCGAAGCCGGCGTCGTGCGCATCGGCTGCACCGAAGAAAAAAGCTTCTTCACCTTCTCCGTGGCAGACAATGGTCCCGGCATTGCGCCCGAATACCACGAGCGGATTTTCGTCATTTTCCAGACCCTGACCGAGCGCGACACGCTGGAAAGCACAGGCGTGGGACTAGCCATTGTGAAGAAAATTGTGGAGCGGCAGGGCGGCACCATCCGCATCGAGTCGGCCGAAGGACAGGGTGCCACGTTCTATTTCACCTGGCCTCGCCAGCCGTCAGCCAGCCGGCCCGGCCTCGGCAGTTCAGCCCCCAAACCCCTGATTGCCGTATAGCCTTTGGCCATATGGCTTTCGTTTTACGTTTTCCGCCCCTACCAACCAACACCCGCTATGCCTAGTATCCTTCTAGTCGAAGACGACCAAATGGACATCATGAATGTGCAGCGTGAGCTTCGGAAGAATAACATTACCGTGCCACTGCACATTGCCCGCAACGGCCGCGAAGCCCTGAACATGCTGCGTGGCGAAGCCGACCAGACCAAGATTGAGCACCCCAGCGTAGTAATGCTCGACATCAACATGCCCCGCATGAACGGCCTGGAACTGCTGGAGCAGCTGCGCTCCGACCCAGAGTTTGTCAACCTGAACGTGTTCATCACCACCACCTCCGACCTGGAGTCGGAGCGGCTGAAAGCCCAGAATCTGGCCGTCAGCGGCTACATCATCAAGCCCCTAAGCTTCGACAGCTTCGGCGAAGGCGGCACGACCGTCGACGGCTTCAGCCTGTTTCTGGATCTGCTGAAGATGAAAGAGTAGTGAGGTGATGAAGGAATGAGGTGATGGAGTGAAGAAGTAAGAACGTCATTCCGAGTGGAGCGAGGAATCTCGCCAGTGTGGTAGAATCAGTTACTACACTGGCGAGATTCCTCGCTCCGCTCGAAATGACGTTCTTTTTATTTCGTCCTCATCACTCCATCACCACTTCACCTCATCACCTCCTCACCCACTCACAGCAACCGAAAGCCCATGCGGTGGTGCTCGGTGGGGCCGTGCTGGCGGATGGCGGCGCGGTGTGCAGGCGTGGGGTAGCCGGCATTCTGCTCCCAGCCGTAGCCCGGAAACAGCTCGGCCAGCTCGGCCATCCGCTCGTCGCGGAAGGTTTTGGCCAGGATGGAGGCCGCTGCAATGTGCCGGAAGCGGGTGTCGCCCTTGATCAGGCAGGTGTGCTCGATGCCCGCGTACGGCTTGAACCGGTTGCCATCGACGGCCAGGTGGGTGGGCACCACGCCGAGCGCCGCCACAGCGCGGTGCATGGCCAGGTAGCTGGCCTGGGCAATATTGACGGTAGCAATTTCGGCGGGTGAGGCCTCGGCTACGGCCCAGGCCACGGCGTGCTCACAGATTTCGGCCCGTAGCGCCGTGCGGCGGCGGGCGCTTAGCTGCTTGGAATCGTTGAGGTAGGCGGGCGCGAAATCGGGCGGCAGAATCACGGCCGCCGCGAATACCGGGCCGGCCAGGCAGCCGCGCCCGGCTTCATCGAGGCCCGCTTCGAGCGGATGGTCAGTGTAGGAAGCAAGCAACATAGCCCCAAAGGTAAGGCCACCTACGGCGCAGCGCCCAACAAAAAGGCCTCCCCGGCGGCTGACGCACCCGGAGAGGCCCTTTCTGGTATTGGGTAACTGGTAGAGAGTATGGAGTAGTTGGAAGAGATTACTCCGCATTGAGCACCAATTGCTCAATGCTTAATACTCCATGCTAGGCACTCAATACTCGCTGCTTATTTGTGGCTGCCGGCGGCAGAACCTTCACTGGGTGGGGTTTCGCCGCGGCGTAATCCTTGTTTGTCGCGTGGGCCTTCGTCGAGCTCCGCGTCTTCGTCGGTGCTGGTGTAGATGTTGGTGGTGGGGCCGAGGCCACCGGTCTGGGCGGTCAGCTCCGATTCGGCCTGCGCGTGCTTCAGGTTGAAGAGCGGGTCGCCGGGTTGAGCATTCTGGTTGGGCTGGTTTTTGGGCTGATTGGCCATACACATGCAACGCCGACCGGAATGTGAGCAGCCGGCGTAGTACTGGTACGGCGGCATCAGAACGCAGGTTGAAACAGAATCTTGGCCGGCGGCCCGGCGCCAGCCCTCTGCCTTCAGCCAAGCCCCAAACAAAAAGACCGTTGCGGGGCGGCAACGGTCTTTTGCATTCGGCGCCGGACGACTTTAGTAATCATCCACCCTACTCTTATCATTCATCCGACTCGGTACGGGAGAGGCCTTCCTTTCCACAAAACTCCCCCGCGCCTTCTTGAATGAAACAAAACTACTCACCATCAGCAGCTTGGCCTAAATTATTTGGCCAACTGCCTGATTTCGCCGACCAAGCCGCCCGCTCGCCCGACGGATGCCAATTACGCCCCGCCCGTACCTTTGCCGCCTACCGTTTATCAGGCTGCCGCTCATGCACTACCCCGATCCGTCGCTCGACGAAAATCACAACCCCTGGCAGGTGCTCAGCACCGAAGTGAAATACCACAACCCCTGGATTTCGGTGCGCGAAGACCAGGTGCTCAACCCCGGCGGCGGGCGCGGCATCTACGGCGTGGTCACCATGAAAAACAAGGCCCTGGGCATTGTACCGGTGGATGACGAGGGCAACACCTGGCTGGTGGGCCAGTACCGCTACCCGCTGAGCGAGTACAGCTGGGAAATTCCGATGGGCGGCGGCCCCGTGGAGCTGGACGTGCTGGAATCGGCGCAGCGGGAGCTGCGCGAGGAAACCGGCCTCACGGCCCGCCGCTGGACCAACATTGCCCGCCTGCACACCTCCAACTCCGTCACCGATGAGGAAGGCTTCGTGTTTCTGGCCGAAGACCTCACTGCCGGCGAGCTGGAACCCGAAGAAACCGAAGACCTACGCCTCTGGAAGCTGCCCCTCGCCGAGGCCGTGCAGATGGTGATGGACAACCGCATCACCGACGCCGTGAGCGTGGCCGGCCTGCTGAAAGCGGAAAAGGTGCTGGCGGGAAGGAAGGCTTAGCAAATGGCCTGTCATCCTGAGTGAAGCGAAGGACCTTGTCACACCAGCACAAAGCGTTGTAACGAGGACTACTCCGGCGTGATAAGGTCCTTCGCTTCACTCAGGATGACAGAACCTACCCAAGTTCCTACCTTTGCAGCCATGCGGCACTTTCTGCGCTATCTTGGTCATCGGCTGTACACCACCTGGGCGACGTTCTGGTTTGTGATGCCGTTTGTGGTTACCTACCCGCTGCAGTGGGCCCTGAGCCGCCGGCCCGCCGGGCACCGCCACCTGCACAGCCTCAACCGCGCCTGGAGCCGGCTGTTCATCCGGATGTGGGGCATGCCGGTGGAAGTGGTGCGCCACAGCCCGCTGCCCGCCGGCCAGCCCTGCGTGTACGTGGCCAACCATAGCTCCTACATCGATATTCCGCTGCTGTTCCGCACCATTCCGGGCTGGCTCAACATCATGGGCAAACTCTCGCTGGCCCGCGTGCCGGTGTGGGGCCCCATTTTCGGGCGCGCCTACATCACCGTCGATCGCGACAATGCCATGAGCCGGGGCCGGGCCATGGTGCAGGCGCGCCGCTCGCTGGAAGCCGGCCGCTCGGTGGTTATCTTTCCGGAAGGCTCGATTTCCAAAAAGCCCGGCGAGGAGATGGGCGAGTTCAAAGACGGCGCGTTTCAGCTGGCCATTGCGGCCGGCGTGCCGCTGGTGCCCGTCACGATGCCACTGAACCACCGCTTCATGCCCGACGTTGGAGGCTTGCGGGTGCGCTACTCGCCGCTGGCCATCACGCTGCACGCGCCTATCTTCACCACCGGCCTCACCGCCGCCGATGCCCCCCGGCTCCGGCAGCAAGCCTACGACACCATCGCCAGCGGCTTCCGCCCCGACGCCCGGGGCATTCCGGAGCCGAGCACGTGGCGGCAGTTTCCGGCGGCACCTTCCGGCCCGGCACCTAAATCAGGCGCAAAGACGCCGCAAACCCAGGAATTGGCTTCCACCAATTCTTAATTTTTACTTTCTAATTTTTAATTTCCTCCGTGAGCACCGACTTAGCCACCCTGCGCCAACTGGCCCACCTTTCCCGCCTCGAACTCGACGAAACCAAGGAGGAGCAGATGCTCGGCGACCTGAACAAGATCCTGAACTGGGTGGACCAGCTCCGCCAGCTCGACACCACCGACGTGGAGCCGCTGGTGCATCTGTCGCACGAAATCAACGTGCTGCGGCCCGATGAGGCGCACAACTCCGTGAGCCACCAGGAAGGCCTGCGCAACGCCCCGCGCAAGGACTCCGATTATTTCCGCGTACCGAAAGTTCTGGAATAGCGTTTGGTGTCGGCCTCTTCTTCTGCTGCCCGCCCCACTTCGGGGCGCGGCGCCCTCTGGCTGCCGCTGGCGGCCCTGGCAGCCGTAGCGGTGCTGCTGGCAGTTTACCACTATTTCACCGGCGACGACCTGGCCCTGCCCGTGCAGGCCATAGCCCAGCTCAAGCCCGTGCCCACCGTGCTGACGTCGGTAGCGGCGGGCCTGGCCGAGCTGCCGGTGCGCGTCAACGGCTACCTGCTCACCCAAACCCACGATTTGGTGGGACCCTACGTACGCCCGGAAGCCGCGTATGGCCTGCTGCTGCTGCTGGCCGGCGCACTGGTGTACTTTCTGGCGGCGGCCAGCGCGCTGCCGCGCCCCACGTTTGTGGCGGCCATGGCGGGGCTGATTTTCCTGCTGATGTCGCTGAATGCCGACTTGCTGGGCATTTTTGATTCGCAGAAGCAGTATTTTTTGGTGCTGATGCTGGCGGCTTTCGTGCTGCCGGCCTACGCCTTCCACGCTTTCTGGCCGGAAGTGCCGCTGGGTCGCCGGCTGCTGCTGTTTGCCGGGCTGGTGCTGGCCGTGAGTTTGCTGCTGGTGCAGCGCTCCGAGCTGCCGCTGGATGCCACGGCGCTGCACCTGGCCAGCTTCTTCACAAATGGCGGCGCCATTCTGGTGGCCTTGTTGGTGGTGTGGGTGGCGTTTGAGAATATCAACGGCCTGCTGTGGTTCAATACCCAGGCCGAAAATCCTGCCAGCCGCTTCGGGCTGCTGCCTTTTGTGGCGGCCAGTGTGCTGTACGTGGGCATGCTGGGCCTATACATCTGGAACGACGGCGACCTGCTGCTGCTGCCCGGCCTGCACCTCGACCCGCTGGTGCTGCTGCTGCCAGCCGTGGTTATCGGCTGGCTGGGCCTGCCGCGCCGCGCCGCCGCCGCGTCCGACTGGCTACCGTATCGGGAAGGCGCCCTCTACCTGTATCCGGTGCTGGTGCTGCTGGCGGCTGCGGCCCTGGGCTACGCTTTTGCCACCGCGAACGACCCGCTGCTGCTGGCCGCCCGCCATTTCACGGCGTTGGTGCTGTTTGTGGGCGGCGCGGCCTATCTGCTGTATGTGCTCGTGAACTTCGGGCCCCTGATCCGGCAGCGGCTGCGCGTGTACCGTGTGGTGTATGAGCCGCGCCGGCTGCCGCTGTTTGCCGTGTATGTGCTGCTGCTGGGTGGCGTGGGGGCCGTGGAGTTCCGCAACAACTTCGCCACGCTGTACCAGGTGCAGGCCGGCTACTACAACAACCTCGGCGACCTGACCCGCCTGCAAAGCGAGCAGGAGCCCAACCGCGACGCCCTAGCGCTGCTGGCTGAGCGCTATTATGCCGAGAGCGACATTCTGGACGAGCACAACCACAAGGCCAGCCTGGGCCGCGCGGCCCTCTATCGGTTCCGGCTGCAGCGCCAGAATGAAATCAACATCCTGCGCCGGGCCCTTAGCCGCCGGCCTTCCGAAAAGATTTCCCTGCGCCTGGCCGCCCTCTACAACGAGCCCAACGACTTCTTCGACCGGCTGGCCGTGCTGCGCGAGGGCCTGAAAAACGCCCCCACCAGCCCGCGCCTCAACAACGACCTCGCCCACCTCTACTCCCGCTCCACCCTCTCCGACTCGGTGAACTGGTACCTCAACCGGGCCGAAGCCGCCGACCCCGGCAGCGCGGTGGTGAGCACCAACCGCCTGGCCTTCCTACTGCAGAACGCCCAGTTTGCGGATGCCGCCAAGCTGGCGCAGGAAGCCAAGACCACGGATGATGCCGCTTGGCAGAGCAACTTGTTGCTGCTGGCTCAACAGTCGCCGCGCACTGCGGGGGCCCTGCCTGCGCTGCCCGCTCCCTCACCCGCTGCCAACCTGACGGTAGCTGAGTTTGCGCGCCTCTACCACGCCTCGCTCCGGCGGGTGCAGCAGGCCGACACCAGCTACCTGCCGGTCCTTACGCAATTGGTGCAGCGCCCAAGTAACGCCGACTACTTCGAGCAGCTGACGTTTTTGCGGGGCCTCACGCAGCACTATGGCGGCCAGCCGATACCGGCCCGCACCACGCTGGCCCCGCTGCTGGCCGGCAACACGCCCAGCGCCGCCTACTACCAGAACCTGCAGGCCCTGTGGCTGCTGGAGCAGCGCACGTACGGCTCGGCGGCTACCAGTTTTGCCGACGCCAGCCGCAACGGCTACCCCGAAGCCCAGCTGAACCGCGCCTACGCCCTGGCCCTCAACCAACAGCCGGACTCGGCACGGGCTGCAACCGCCGCCGTGCTGGCCACTCCTGATACCGCCCTGCACCGTCCGGCCCGGCAGCTGCAGCAGGTGCTGGCCCTCTCCTACCCGCAACCATACGCCGCGGCTCCGGCGGCTGTGCAGGCGCAGTATCTGGCTTTGCTCGGTTATACCTTGCCCCCCGCCGACCTGCTGGCTGCCGCCGAACGGCTGCCCGAAGGCCAACTGCGCGAAACCGCACTGCTGGCGCAACTGCCCCGCGCGTTGCAGGCCGACCAGCTGGCCGCGGCCGCGCAGGCGGTAGCGCGTTTTGCCCCGGCCCCAGCCCAGCAAACCCCGGAAGCTTCTACCTGGAACGTGGTGCGCGGCGACCTGCTTTTGCGCCAGCAGAACACGGCCGGCCTGCGCCAGCTCGTGACCAATGGCCATTTCACGCCGGCGCATCAGCCCTACCGCCTCGCCTACCAGGCAGCCCTGGCCGACCAGTCCGGCCAGACCCGGCAGGCCACCCAGCTCTACCGCCGCTTGCTGCGGGAAGCGCCCTTTGTGGAGCCGGGCGTGCTGGCGGCAGCAGCGTTTTATGACCGGCAGAAAGATTATTTGGGCGCTTATGGCGCGCTGCAGGCAGCCCTGGAGGTAAACCCGGAGTCTGTACCGTTGTTGAAGGCTTACGCGCTGGCTGCCATTCCGGCGGGGCTGGCCGAATACGCTGCTACTTCGCTCGCCAAACTGCGGTCGTTGCTTTCCCCCGCCGAATATGCTACCTTTCGTATACTGTACGACGCCCGCCTTGCCGCTCAGGCAGCGGCGGCCGCTCCCTGGAACTAACCCGGCCCGGCTATGCTGAACCCCGTTATCGACACCCACGACATCTCGAAGATGTATCGGATGGGCACCGAGGAAATCCATGCCCTGCGCTCGGTTACCATCACTATTCAGCGCGGTGAGTATGTTGCCTTCATGGGGCCTTCCGGCTCCGGCAAGTCCACGCTCATGAACATCGTCGGCTGCCTCGACACGCCCACGGGCGGGCAATACATCCTCAACGGCAAGGACGTGAGCCGCATGAGCGACAACCAGCTGGCCGACGTGCGCAACAAGGAAATCGGCTTCGTTTTCCAGACTTTCAACCTGCTGCCCCGCGCCACTTCGCTCGATAACGTGGCGTTGCCGCTCATCTACGCCGGCTACAGCAAGTCCGACCGTGAGGAAAAGGCTATGGCTGCGCTCCGCAGCGTGGGTCTGGCCGAGCGCGCCAAGCACCGCCCCAACGAGTTAAGCGGCGGCCAGCGCCAGCGCGTGGCCATTGCCCGGGCCCTCGTCAACGACCCCAGCATCATCCTGGCCGACGAACCCACCGGCAACCTCGACACCAAGACCAGTCACGAAATCATGGACCTGTTCGAGGCTCTCTACGTGAAAGGCAACACCATCATCATGGTGACCCACGAAGAGGACATTGCCCGCTACGCCCACCGCATTGTGCGCCTGCGCGACGGGCTGGTGGAGTCGGACCTGGAGAACCTCGATGTGGCCACCCACCATGCGCAGATTGCCAAGTAAAACCTAGTATTTTTGTCGAGAGCAAGGCCTTTTTGCTGGTTGCCTGTTATCCCTTCACCCGGAACAAGCGCCGCTGAAAGGCCTTCTTTCTTTCGACAAACCCCGCGCTGGCCTGCCGGTGCGCTTCCTTAAGTCAGCTTCATGAAAATATATACCAAGACCGGCGACCAGGGCCTGACCTCCCTTATCGGCGGCACCCGGGTGCCCAAGTCCAGCCTCCGCATCGACTGCTACGGCACCGTCGACGAGCTGAATTCCTACATCGGCCTGCTCCGCGACCAGGACGTGAATGCCGCCCGCCGCGACCTGCTCAAGGAAATCCAGGACCGCCTGTTCACCATCGGCTCGTCGCTGGCTTCTGACCCCGAGAAGTCGAAGATGAAGATTCCGGACCTGCACGAGGCCGACGTGACGCTGCTGGAAGCCGAAATGGACGCCATGAATGCCCACCTGCCTGAGCTCCGGGTGTTCATTCTGCCCGGCGGGCACCAGTCGGTGTCGTTTGCGCACGTAGCGCGCTGCGTGTGCCGCCGCGCCGAGCGGCTGGTGATTCACCTGCGCGAAGACTCGTTTGTGGCCGACCTGGTGGTGATGTACCTCAACCGCCTCTCCGACTACCTGTTCGTGCTCAGCCGCCAGATGAGCCACGACCTTGGCGCCGAAGAAGTTAGCTGGAAGCCGCGCATGTAGCCGCGGGGAGTTGCGCCTTTCCCCCATCTTTGGTGCAACTTCCGGCCATACCGCCCGTCTTGGCAACTACTCCCGTACCGCTTGCGTTTTTCAAGTACCACGCCCCGCTTACCTGCCCAAATTCCCCCATCCCCTTCCCTTTACCCTCCCTTTTCCATGCTCGAAACCCTCACCATCCGGACCCAGCGTACCACGGCCTCGCGCCTCGAACACCTGGACCCCGAACATATTGAGTTCGGCAAAATCTTCTCCGACCATATGTTCGTGGTGGATTACCGCGACGGCGAATGGCAGGAACCCCAGCTGCTGCCCTACGGCGACATGACGGTGAGCCCCGCCAACTCGGCGCTACACTACGGGCAGGCCATTTTCGAGGGCATGAAAGCCTACAAGAATGCCGGCGGCGACATTGCCCTGTTCCGCCCGCTCGACAACCTGCACCGCCTCAACGCCTCCGCTGAACGCATGTGCATGCCCCAGCTGCCCGAGGAGCTGTTCATGCAGGGCCTCACCCAGCTCATCCGCCTCGATTCCGAGTGGGTGCCCAATTCGCCAGGCAGCGCCCTTTACATCCGGCCCTTCATGTACGCCACCGATGGGTTCATCGGCGTGCGCCCCTCCGAGTCGTACCGCTTCGTCATCTTCACCTGCCCGGTTGGCCTCTACTACAACAAGCCGCTGCGCGTGCGCTTCGAGGAGAAGTACGTGCGCTCCGCAGAGGGCGGCGCGGGCTTCGCCAAGAACGCCGGCAACTACGGCGCCGCCATGTACCCCACCAAGCTTGCCCAGCAGGAAGGCTACAACCAGCTCATCTGGACCGATGCTTCCGAGCACCGCTACGTAGAGGAATCGGGCACCATGAACGCCATCTTCGTCATCGATGGCAAGGTGGTGACCCCGGCCCTGAGCAGCTCCATCCTCGACGGCATCACGCGCCGCAGCGTACTGCAGCTGGCCCGCGACTGGGGCATGCAGGTAGAGGAGCGCAAATTATCTGCCGTAGAGGTGATGCAGGCGCTAGCCGACGGCAAGCTGGAGGAAGCCTTTGGCGTGGGCACCGCCGCCACCATTGCTCCCATTGCCGTCATCGGTTATCAGGGCCACGACCACGAGCTGCCCAAGCCCGCAGCCGATGCCTTCTCCCTGCGCGTCAGCGAGGCCCTGCAGGCCATCCGCACCGGCCAGGCGACTGACGGCCACGGCTGGATGGTAACGGTATAGCACAGCGGCAGCCTTACCGGTTTTTCCGTTTCAAACGGCCAGCTTCCTGCCAGAGGCTGGCCGTTTTATTTTCCTGACCTTTGTGCATTCAACTCTCACCATTTAACCTTTCCAATGACCCACGACCAGGTAAAGGAATTGAAGGGCCGCGCCGAGGCCCTGAGGAGGTATCTTTGACTACGATAACCGCAAAGAACAGGTCCTAGCCACCGAGGCCCAGGCCGCCGCTCCCGACTTCTGGGAAGACTCCAAGAAAGCCGAATCCATCCTGCGCGACATCAAGTCGGTGAAAGTCTGGACCGACGATTACGAGGCCGTGGAGCAATCCGTCAGCAACGTGGAGGTGCTCTACGACTTCTACCGCGAAGGCGAGGCCACGGAGGCGGAAATGACCCAGGAGTTCACCGCCGCGCAGCAGGCCGTGGAGCAGCTGGAATTCAAGCGCATGCTCTCCGATGAAGAAGATCAGCTGTCGGCTGTCATCGACATCAACCCCGGCGCCGGCGGCACCGAAAGCCAGGACTGGGCCGAGATGCTCATGCGCATGTACATCATGTGGGGCGAAAAGCACGGCTTCACGGTGCGTCAGCTCAGCTATCAGCCCGGCGAGGGTGCCGGCATCAAGTCAGCTTCGCTGGAAATCGACGGCCCCTTCGCTTACGGCTACCTGAAAAGCGAAATAGGCGTCCACCGCCTAGTGCGCATGTCGCCTTTCGACAGCAGCGGCCGGCGCCACACCTCCTTTGCCTCCATCTTCGCCTACCCGGTGATTGATGACACCATCAAGATCGAAATCAACCCCGCCGATATCAGCTGGGACACGTTCCGGGCCGGTGGTGCGGGCGGGCAGAACGTAAACAAAGTGGAAACTGCCGTGCGCCTCACGCACGCGCCCTCGGGCATCATCATTGCCGTGCAGATCGAGCGCAGCCAGCTCATGAACAAGGAGCATGCTCTACGTATGCTCAAATCGCGCCTCTACCAGATTGAGATGGACAAGCGCAACGCCGCCCGCGACGCCGTAGAGGCCGGCAAAAAGCGCATCGACTTCGGTTCACAGATCCGCAACTACGTGCTGCATCCCTACAAGCTCATCAAAGACCTACGCACCGGCATCGAGCGCACCGATGTGCAGAACGTGCTCGACGGCGACCTGGACGAGTATATCCGGGGCTACCTGATGGCCAACTAAAGCCGTTGCCAAAGCGCTGTCCAGTCGGGCCGCTGCCTGTAGTATTCACACAAAAAAGGGTCCTGCGTAGTACGCAGGACCCTTTTTTACTTGCTGAAATCAGCTCCAGATTACGGGTTCACGCTGTCCCAGGCTTTCTCAGCAGCCGGACGCGGCATGGCCGCAATCAGACGGTAAGCGCTGGTGCCAATCGTGCTACTAAAGGCCAGCGTGTACGGGAAAGTGGTAGCAGCGGAAGCCACCACATTCGGCCGCAGACGGCCCGTGCGACGCAGGTCCACGAAGGCGTGACCTTCATAAAACAGCGAGTAGCGGCGCTGACGCAGGATTTCGTCGGTAGCCTCAGCTACGTCGGCGAAGGCGCGGGTGCGCGCTGGCAGGCTGCCGGCTCGCGTGCGAATGACGTTTACGTCGGCCAACGCGCCGGGCAGATCGTTGGTATTTGCCTTGGCTTCAGCCGAAATCAGAATCAGCTCCTCATTGCGCATAATATCCAGCGGGCTGGTATTGGTAGCGAATACACGGGCTTCGTTGATTTGCGAGATGCCACCCGTTACACGGGCAGCCGTGCGACGGCCAATTTTAGCCAAACGGGCATCACCCGTTTCAGCTTCCGCCACTACGTTGTCGGGCACCCCGATTACCGTAGAACCGGTATTGCTTGGCACCTGGAAGTAAGGGTTGCCAGCGTCACCGGCAATAGCGGGGTTGAACGTCAGCTTAGGACCAACGGTCAGGCTGCCGGCCGCGTCCAGGAAGGAGGCTGCCAGCGCCGTCTTGGCACCAGCATAGTCTTTCTGGTAGAGAGCCACCCGGGCCGCCAGGCCGCGGTTGAAGCGCTTGAACGTAGCAGGCGTGTTGAAGCCGGCGTAGCCCGACGACAATGGGAAGCCGAAGGTGGCACCGGCAGCGTCCAGCTCCGGAACGGCCTGATCGAGCAGCTGACGGATATTGGCCAGAGCCTCCGTCTGCGACACGAACTTGCCGGGTTTCAGCGGGTCATCCAGGTCGATGCGGATGCCGTTTTCACCCTGCATGTTGAGCATCATCAGCTTAGCCAATGCCTCGTAGGTGTGGGTGAAGCCATCCACGCCCTTCTTCTGCTCGGCCGTGTACGCCTGGCTGTTGTTGCTCGACTGGCGGAACACCTGGGCAGCGCGGCGCATCTGCGCGAACGGAATGTAATAGCCGTTGTAGTAAGCGGCGTCGTCGAGCGTGGTGCGCGTGCCCTGCAGCTCGGCGTACCAGCGCGACTCGGTGGAAGCAAGCACCGTTACTTCGCGGCCCAGTACGCCGGCTACCCAGTTGAAGGGGGCGTTGCCGGTGTGGCCGTTACGATAAGAAGCTTCTACCCCAACCGCCAGCGCATCAAGCTGCGCCTTGTCGGCATTGGAAAGAACGGCGTTCAGGCTCGGGTTGTTGGGGTCAGTTACGGCTTCGGTTTCAAAGAAACCGCAGGAAGAAGTCCCCAGCAGCATGACGAGCGCGGCGGCCGTCAGCGTACGCTTATGGGAGAAAGTATGCATATGGTTGAAAAAATCAGAGGGTGAAAAAGTCAGGACTTAGAAGTCGATGCCCAAGTGGAAGAATACCCGGCGAGTGCTCGGATAACCGGCCACGTCAACCTGAGCAAAGTTGGAGGTTGCGCCGAAGTTGGAAACTTCTGGGTCGTAGCCTACATAATCCGTCCAGGTAATCAAATTGTTCCCTGACACACCAATTCTGATGTTCGATACATATTCCTTGAACAAGCTGGTACGCAGAGTGGTAGGCAGCGAGTAGTACAGGGAAGCCTCACGCAGACGAACATAACCCGAGTTCTGGATGAACTGACGAGCCGTCAGACCAGCCGTAGATGCACCCTGGCGGGCCTCACCCTTTGTAACTGGATTACCATCGGCGTCAAACAAGCCGCTGTCCTCGCTCCAGTCTTTCGATGTACCGCCTTCGTCCTTAAGCAGTTCGCTCAGGTTGCTGTTGTAGCCATCCTTTTTCCAGTGGAAGAGGAACGACAACTCGAAGTTTTTGGCAATCGTGAAGGAGTTCAGGAACGACATCTGGAACGTCGGCTGCGCGTCTTCGTAACGCGTCAGGCCGCTGAAGTTCGGACTGTTCGGATCGTTCGGCGTACCGTACCAGCGCGAAGGCGACTCACCTACTACGAACACGTTACGGCCGAAAGTGGCACCGAAGCCGGAGCCCGTGTTAAAGGGCGCTACCCGCAGCGGGGTTTCGTAGAGCTTGGTTACTTCCGTGCGGTTCAGCCAGAATTGCGTCGACGAGTTCCAGTTCAGGAACGGCTTACGTACGGGATTCAGGTTCAGGGCCAGTTCCAGACCACGGTTGCGCAGATCGCCGATGTTGTAGGCGCGGATAGACGTCAGACCGGTAGCGGGAGCCAGCGAGTAGGTGTTGACCAAGTCAAACACTTCTTTGTTGTAGACTGTAGCTTCCAGACCAATGCGGTTTTCTAGGAAACCCAGGTCGATACCCGCTTCCAGTTCGGTTGCGCGTTCTGGCTTGATATCGGGGTTACCCAGCAACGTGGATGGCAACAGGCCGGCGCGGCCGCCCGTGGACGTAGCTACCAGTGGTGAGTAGAGGGCGCCGAAGAATGCTGGTCCGCCAGTAGCACCGTAGGCAACCCGCAACTTCACCAGGTTCACTGGTTCAACTGTCCAAAAACCGAACTTGGCCAAGTTGACGGCCAGCGAGGCTTTCGGGAAGGAATAGTACTTACCTGGGTCGCCGTTGCGGTTGGATTTGTCGAAACGAATACCAGCCGTAGCGATGATCTGGTCACGGAAGTTAGCTTCTTGCTGTGCTACGAAGCCCACGTCGGCTTCGTTGGTGAGCACCGTTTCCTGCGTGGTTACAGTACCGCGGTTAGGCGTGTAAGGAGCGCCGGGCGACAGATTCTGGCCTTGGTTGAAGCTCAGGTTCTGGCGCTGCGATAGGCGTACGGTACCTACCTGCGAAGTCAGGCTCAGCGCCTCGCCCAGTTTCCAGTCGTAGATCAGGAAACCTTGCAGGTTGGTGTTGAAAAAGTTGTTTTTCGATACGCGGGCAACGCCGGGCAGCGGCCGGGCACGCTGCGACTGCATGTCGCCGGGCAGCGCGAGCAGGGCTTCGCTGGCCGAATAGTCGACACCACCCTGGGCGGCAAAGCGCAGCGAGGAGGTTTCGTTGTCGATCAGGCGCAACGTGAAGTTGGCCGTCTGTACGAAGCGGTTGGTGGTTTCTTCGTTGATGGCGCGGCCAACTACTGCCAGCGGGTTGTCGCCGGTGTAGTCGGAATCCGGATACTGGCCGGCTTCGTTCGGGAACAGCTGCGCGTAGCTCGGCGTGTAAGCCAGGTTATAGCCCAGCGAGATGCCGTTGTTGTCGTTGCCGGTGTAACCACGACGGTTAGAAGAGTTGATATAGTTGCCGCTCAGGCCGATGTCAATCCGCTGACCAATTTTCTGGTCGATGTTGGCCCGTACCGAATGACGCTCGAAACCGGTGCGCTTTACGATACCGTCTTCTTTGGCGGTAGAACCGGCCACGTAGAAGCGGGTACGCTCGTTACCACCCGAAACGCTCAGGCCTGTGTTGCGCAGGAAAGCCGTATTACCGTAGATTTCCTTTTCGTAGTCGTATATCTTACCTGACGCCGTTGCGGCGGCCAGTTTAGCCTTCTCATCAGCCAGACGGGCACCTCCATAGAATTTCTCCAGCTTGGCATCGGTCCAGTCTTCTTTGCCGAGCAGACGCCATGCCTCGGCGAAGCCCAGGTCTTGGTTGAAGCTGATGCGGGTTTTGCCGGCAGCGCCGCGCTTGGTTCTGATTACGATTACACCGGCGTTAGCACGGGTACCATAAATAGCCGCCGCGCTGGGGCCTTTCAGTACCTCAATCGACTCAATGTCGTTGGGGTTAAGGTCGGCCAGACGGTTGATACCGTTGTCCTGGCTGGTACGGCCAGTACCGGCCGCAGCGCCCGAGAAGGCCGCCGAGCCGGCGCCGTTGCCGACTTCAGCATTGATAGCGTATACCCCATCGATAACGTACAGAGGCTGCGACGAACCGTTGATGGTAGAAATACCCCGCAACTGCACCGACATACCACCACCGGGAGCACCGCTAGTCTGGGCAATGTTGGCGCCCACAATTTTACCACTCAACGCAGCATCTACCGATACAGGACGCGTGCTGCCCGTCAGGTCTTTGGCAGAAATCGTGGTGATGGCATTAGCCAGGTTGGCGCGCTTAATGTTAGTGGCCAAACCCGTTACTACTACTTCATCCAGGTTGCGGGTTGAAGAAGAGAGTGCCACGTTCACAGCCGAACCGTCGCCAATTGGGCGGTCTACGGAGCTGTAACCGATGAAGCTAAAAGTCAGCGTAGTAGCCGAAGCAGGTGCACTCAGCGTGTACGAGCCATCAGCATTGGTAGAAGCTCCTACCGTGGTTCCCTTCACGAGAACGGTTACACCAGGCAGGCCTTGCCCAGTGGCCGTGTCGGTAACACGGCCGGAAATGCTGCGATTCTGGGCCGCTGCCTGCTGCATCAGGACTGGCGACACCATCAGCGCACTTAGGAGAAGTTTACGCATGTAGGTGAGTGAGTTTAGTGAGTGAAAGTTGAAGGATGTGAAAGGTTTGGGCCAAACGTAGCGAAAAAACTCAATGAAATGACGCCGGAGTCAGTAAAATTTGCATTTAGTGCGTCAATGGAGTCAAGTATATTTATATAAATGCGCCTTTTAACCAATGCTTTTCTGACAATTTGATCTTTGATTAATTAAATATATCATAGTTTTTTTTTAGCTCTTTCAACTCAACTATAGTTGTCAAAGGCTGGTTAGCAGCAAGCGTCAGATTAGCTGCATACTTTACTTTATGAGTGCCTTATGTTGGCTGAAACCCGCTTAAACCAGCCTAGTGCCGGCAGCCCGCTAGCCTGGCTTTCCACTAAAACTAATGTAGTGAGACATGGGAGTCGTTGGTAATGGTAGGCCACCTTTAGATCGCCAAGAGAGTTCTGCAGGGTGCTCATCTTACTGGCTGGCAATGCGACTTAGTGCAGCCATAAATACTTTCACGCACGCAACACAGCGGGAAGGTGTTATCGACATCTGCCCCAGCTTATATTTCATTCTTTTGACAGACCTGAGGCTCTTTACCAGTAGCAAACTAGCTCAGTGCGCCCGGACCACGGTGCCAGCACTTAGAAGGGCTTTTATGCCGAGAATAGGCAAGAATTGACATATATACCCTGTTGTATCAGCTTCTGTGCCGCCTTTGCCATCACCGTAAGGGCTGTAAACTGCGCCACTGAGAACAAGTGAATAATGTACAGTTACTGCTTGATTTCCCTGCTTTACTATCCCAATTATTCAAATATTATCGGCTTTGTTGTTGGAAGTCTTGGCAAGGTTGTAAGTTTAGCTTCCTAACGCTCGGACTCTGCAGATTATACGGAGCTTCACGTTTTGCTTATCAGCACTTTTTTCACTCACCCATTTTTCACCCTTTATGCAAAAAGCTTTACTCATGAGCACTTTGCTCATGGCCTCCGCTTTCCAGGAGGTAGCGGCGCAGAACCGCAGTATTTCCGGCCGGGTAACTGACCGCCAGACTGGCGAGGGTTTGCCAGGTGTAACGGTACTTTTGAAAGGCACGTCCAATGGCGTGTCCACCAACTCAGACGGTACCTTCGCGTTGTCTAACGTGCCGGCAACTGGCGGCACGTTGGTTATCAGCTCTATTGGCTTCATCAGCGTAGAGCGCCCAATTGGTACCGACAGCCAGATCAACGTGGGCTTGGCTACTGACTCCAAACAGCTGAGTGAAGTAGTGGTAACAGCTTTCGGTATCGAGCGCCAGACCAAGGAACTGACCTACAGCGTACAGCAAGTAGAAGGCAAAAACCTGGTCCAGGCCGGCCAGCCTAACGTTACCAATGCCTTGCAGGGCCGGGTAGCAGGCGTTACGGTACGGCAGTCGAGCGGGATGCCTGGTTCGTCGTCGCAGATTACCATTCGGGGCAGCCGCTTTCTGACTGGTAACAACCAGCCGCTGTACGTAGTAGACGGTTTGCCAATTGAAAGCAATGCCGACTTTGGCGGTGGCGTTTCCGGCACCGACGCTTCGAGCCGGGCCCTCGATATCAACCCTAATGATATCGAGAGCATCTCGGTGCTGAAAGGAGGGGCTGCTTCGGCCCTTTATGGCAACCGCGCCAACAACGGCGTAGTGGTTATCACTACCAAGCGCGGCAAAGGCATCGATAAGCCAGCTCAGCTGAGCTACAGCACCGACTATTCTTGGGATACCCCTTCTGTGCTGCCGGATCTGCAGAGCAAGTACGCTCAGGGTAGTGCCGGTACATTTAGCCCTAACACGTCCCTCTCTTGGGGACCATTGCTGACAGATCTGGATCCTACCGTACTTGACAACGGCGGCAAGCCACTGGTGCCGGGCAAGGTTTACGACAACGTAGATCCATTCTTCCAGACTGGCCATACAGTCAACCACTCGTTGGGCTTGGCAGGCAATGGTAGCTATGGCAACTATGCCGTGGGCCTGGGCTACACTAACCAGGATGGCATTGTACCTACTACGGGCATGAAGCGCTATACTGGCAAGATCAGTGGCGACTTCAAGGTTACGCCTAAGCTGACGGTGGGCGCTTCGCTGAACTACTCCAACATCGACATCGATAAGATTGCCGGTGGCTCGAA
Source organism: Hymenobacter sp. APR13 (assembly GCF_000737515.1). Classification (NCBI taxonomy): domain Bacteria; kingdom Pseudomonadati; phylum Bacteroidota; class Cytophagia; order Cytophagales; family Hymenobacteraceae; genus Hymenobacter; species Hymenobacter sp. APR13. The sequence continues at coordinate 3,079,659 of NZ_CP006587.1, read as the reverse complement.
CACGTCGAACCCACTCTTCACCACTTACTTCGCACCGCGTAGCTACGACCTGTGGGGCATTCCATTCGAAAATGCCAGCAACCCATTCCTGCAGATCCACTACCGGGCTGCCATCGACAACCCACGCTGGTCGCTGAAGCATAACTACTTCAACGAGCGCACCAACCGGGTATTCGGCAATATCAACTCGTCGTACAAATTCACCGACTGGCTGTCGCTCAACTACCGTGTCGGGGTTGACCAGTACACCACCGACGGCAAAGAAGTATACGACCTGGGCTCAGGCTTCACCGGCGGCCGCACGGCTATTCCGAGCGGTGGCCAGGTAAACGACTACTCCGTTATCCAAAACCAGGTTAACTCCAACGTCAACCTGTCGTTCAATAAAAATCTGACGGAAGACATCAACCTGAACCTGCTGGTTGGTAACGAATTCTACAACATCAGCAACCGGTTCCAGAGCATGCTGGGCCAGGGCATCACCATCGGTGGCCTGCGCAACATTGGCTCTACCATCACGCAGACGACCAGCGAAACGCTTGACCGTAAGCGCACGGTTGGCTTCTACGGCAACATGATTGCCTCGTGGAAGGACATGATTTTCCTGAACGCCTCCGGCCGCCAGGACTACATCTCCAACCTGGAGCGCGACAACCGCAAAATCTTCTATCCCTCGGCTGGTCTCGGCTTCGTGATTACGGAAGCCATTTCGGTGCCACAGAATATTCTGAGCTTCGCTAAAATCCGCGCTTCGTACGCAGAAACCGCGCAGGCTCCAGGCGACGCGTATGCGACCCGCACGGTGTTCAACCGCGGTGGCGCCGGTAGCGGCTTCCTCAGCGACGGTATCAACTTCCCCTTCAACGGGCAAGGTGGCCTGACGCAAAGCGACATCCTGCGCTCCCCGGATCTGCGGGCTATCAACATCAAAGTGTCAGAAATTGGCGCCGATCTGCGGTTCCTTAACAACCGCCTGACCTTCGACTACACCTATTTCAAGTCGGTGGCGTCGGACCAGATCTTCTCCGTACCGATGGCTCCATCGGCCGGCTACACGTCGCGCTTCATCAATGCCGGCGACCTGCAGACCACCGGCAACGAGTTGACTGTAGGCGTAACGCCCTTCCAGAGCACGGATGGCTTCAACTGGAACATCACGGCGAACTACACCTCGTACCGGAACCGCGTGAAAGAGCTGTCGGATGGTGTAGACAACATCTTCATCGGGGGCTTCGTGACGCCGAACGTGCGCGCGCAGGCCAACAACCTCTACCCTGTGCTATTTGGCTCGCGCTACAAGCGTAGTCCCGACGGCGACATCGTGGTGGACGACGACGGCTACCCCGTTGCTGACGAGGAAAACGGCGTAATCGGCCAGGTTCAGCCTAAATATGAACTGGGCGTTACCAACAACTTCAGCTTCAAAGGCCTCGCCCTGCTCGTGCAAGTTGACATGCGTCGGGGAGCTCAGATGTACGGCGGCAACACGCGCCTGGCCAAGCTATACGGCATGGACAAGGAAACCGAAGACCGGGAGTCAGACTACATCTTCTCCGGGGTGAAGGAAGTGCGCGACGCCAACAACAACGTGACGGGCTACACGCCTAACACGACGGCCATCAAGCGCGACCAGGTATACTGGTCGCAGGTACTGGACGGTATTTCGGAGTCGAACGTGTACAGCACCGACTTTGTGCGTCTGCGCGAAGTATCGCTGTCTTACACGCTGCCCACTTCGCTGGTTAGCAAAACGGGTGTCTTCAGCAACATTGCCATTTCGGCCATCGGCCGCAACCTGTTCCTGATTACGGACTACCCCAACTTCGACCCGGAAACCAGTGTAGGCGGTGCCTCCAACTTCCAGGGTCTGGAATATGTATCGCTGCCGCAACTGCGCTCCTATGGCGCATCGCTGCGTGTTACGTTCTAATTTCCTTCACTCTACTTGCGCATTTTCTGTCATATGAGACATTCTAAACTGACTCCTTATCTGATGATGATGGGCCTGGTTTTTGGAACCAACGCCTGCTCCGACGATAAGCTGGATGAAATAAACACCAACCCCAACAGCCCGGTAGACGCTCCATTGGCGCTGCTCATGCCCCAGGTAGCAGTTGATGCGGCCTTCGGCATCTCGGGCACCGACCTGGCCTGGTACTCCTCTATCTTTGTAGAGCACACCGCTGGGGTGCATGCCCAGTTCGAGTCGGCCGATAAGCGCGCCAATGCTTCTTTCAATGCAACGGCCACGTCCAACAACTGGGACGATATCTACGCCACCGAGCTGCAGGATCTGGACCTGATGATCTCACGGGGCTCTACCGGTGGTGCCGAAGCCGACTCGTGGCGTTATGTGGGCATTGCCAAAGTGCTCAAGGCTTACGTGATGAGCGTAACCACGGACCTGTTTGGCCGTGTGCCTTACTCGGAGGCAAACAAGGGGGCTGCTAATCTGAAGCCTACCTACGACACGCAGCAAAGCATTTACACCAGCCTGAATGCGCTGCTCGACGAGGCCATTGTGGATCTGGACAAGCCGTCGGCCAAGACACCAGGCGCAGCCGACTTCTACTACAACGGCGACGCGGCTAAGTGGAAAAAGGCGGCGTACGCGCTGAAAGTGCGGTTGGCCAACCACCTGAGCAAGCGTGACCCTGCCGGTTCCGCGGCCGCGGTGCTGGCAGCTATGCCAAATGCCTTTGCCTCCTCGGCCGATAACCTGTCGTTCACGAAGTACACCTCAACGGCTATCGGGGAAAACCCTTGGTTCCAGGAAGAGAATGACCGTAGCCACTTCGCCGTGAGCACGACGTTCTTCAATATCCTGCGCAACACTACCGCCGCCACCGACGCTAACCCTGCCGACAACGACCCGCGTATCCCGTTCCTGATTGACCCAGTAGGTCGCGTGGCTACGGCCGCCCGGGTGGGTGCCCCAAACGGCACCGCCATCAACGACCAGGGCCGCACCCGCTACTCGCGCGCCTCGGTTAACCTAGTTAACGCCACGGCCGTGCAGCCGATGCTGACGTACTCGGAACTGAAGTTCATCGAGGCGGAAGCCCGTCTGCGCACCGGCGACCGGACTGGGGCCTATGCAGCCTACGTGACGGCCGTCAACACCGACCTAGCCAGCAAAGGTGGCGCTGACTTTATCAGCACCAGCACCAGCCCTGCTTCGCTGGAGTTTCGCAACCGCGTGTTCGTGGGCGCGGCTAACCTGAGCCTGCGCGACATCATCACCCAGAAGTACATCTCCTTCTTCGTGTACCAGTCGATTGAAGCCTACAATGACTATCGTCGCACGGGTTTCCCTGTCCTGAACAACCCCCGCAACTCGGTGTTCTTCCCTCGCCGGTTCCCGTATCCGCAAAGTGAGTTGGATACAAACGCCGACAACGTACCCACTACTGCCATCGGCAATGGGGTATGGTGGGATGATGGTTCGGAAGATTAGCAGACCCGTTATCACTGAAAAAAAGGAGACCAGAAGTTATCTGGTCTCCTTTTTTTTTGCGCTTTCGCAGGGTTCTCTCTAACAGGTGCCATTTCTTCATTGAAATTGAACAATAGATTAAAAGCATTTAATAAAGTGGCGAGCTTCCGATAAAACACGCAATAAAGTGCCATAGAGGCCTACTCCTAAGCAATTTATTGTCGAGCCAAAAAATCTGACTTGCAACAGCCTGTTTCATGGTTACCTCTAAACAAGCTGTTGCAAGTCACTTGCCGGTTGACGCACTATCAGCGAATATTCTCCCTTTATTTTGGAATTGGTAATCCGGTTGTAAATTCGGACTTCAGAGGTTGGTGATGTAGCTGATTGGGTACACTTTCCTCCTCTACATTCAGAGACACAAATTCACATTTTCTTACACACTCCTCATGCAAAAAACCTTACTCGTGAGCACTCTGCTCATGGCCTCCGCTTTCCAGGAGGTAGCGGCTCAAAACCGGAGTATTTCCGGCCGGGTAACCGACCGCCAGACCGGTGAAGGTCTGCCAGGCGTGACCGTACTGCTGAAAGGCACAACCAATGGTGTGTCTACTAATTCAGACGGCACCTTCTCGCTGAGCAATGTACCAGCAACAGGCGGTACACTGGTTGTCAGCTCTGTTGGCTTTGTTAGCCTTGAACGCGCAATCGGCAACGATAACACCATCAATATTGGACTTGCAACCGACACCAAAGCGCTGAGCGAGGTGGTGGTAGTAGGCTACGGCGAACAGTCGAAAACCCTGGTAACCGGGTCGGTATCGCAGGTGCAGGCCAAAGAATTTGCCAGCCAGCCCGTTGCCAGCGTAGAGCAGGTACTGCAGGGCCGCGCTTCCGGCGTGCAAGTAACGTCCAACTCCGGGACGCCCGGCGGCGGCATCAGCGTGCGGATCCGCGGCAACAACTCCATTTCGGCTAGCAGCGACCCGCTGTACGTGGTGGATGGGGTGCCCGTGAACAGCGGCAACTACTCCAACGTGGGCGTAGGTAACCAGCAGCTCAACGCGCTGTCGGACATCAACCCCAACGACATTGCGTCTATTGAGGTGCTGAAGGATGCTTCGGCGGCAGCCATCTACGGCTCGCGGGGTGCCAACGGCGTAGTGCTCGTGACCACCAAGCGCGGCCAGAGCGGCAAAACCAAAATCACGCTCGATGCTTATGCCGGCGTACAGCAAACCTGGAACCGCCTGGACGTGCTCGACGGCCAGCAGGCCCAGGACCTGATCAACGAAGCCCGCACTAACGTAGGCCTGGCTCCCCGTTATGTAACGACTAACCCAAACCCTGCCTCGCAACAGCTCTTCACGGGCGCCAGCACCAACTGGCAGGACGAGATTTTCCGCGACGCCCGCGTGCAGAACTACACGCTCACGGCTTCGGGCGGCGACCCCAAAACGCGCTTCCTGATTTCGGGTACCTACTTCGACCAGGAAGGTATCGTGCTTGGCTCGAACTACACCCGGGGCAGCGGTCGTTTCAACCTCGACCACCAGGTTACGGACAAGTTTAAGGTGGGCTTGAGCCTGACTGGCAGCCGCTCGCTGAGCAACCGTATCAACAACGACAACAACATCTACGGGGTACTGAGCACGGCCATTCTGCTGGGCTCGCAGTTTCCGGTACGCAACGCCGACGGTACGTTCGGCCGCGACCCGTTCAACTCGGTGGAAAACCCGGTGGCAGCAGCTACGCTGCCTACCTTCCTAGCCCGCAACAACCGCGCTATCGGCTCGCTCTACGGCGATTACCAGTTGGCAAAAGGCCTGCGTCTGCGCTCCTCCATCGGGGGTGACTACCTGAACCTGAAGGAAGATGTGTTCATCCCGAGCACAGCCCTGCAGGCTGTAGGCAGCAACGGCAGCGGTAATGCAAACAGCCGCTACGACGTAGGCTGGATCAACGAAAACACTCTGAGCTACGACAAGCAGTTCGGTGACCACTCGCTGACCTTCCTGCTGGGTCAGAGCGCGCAGCGCTCGGTGCAGCAAGGTATTATCACCTCGGTTTCGGGCTTCGCTACCAACAAAATCACCCAACTCTCGGCTGGCTCGGTGAAAACGGATGCTTCGTCCGACGAAACGCTCTGGACGCTGCTCTCGTTCTTCGGCCGCGTTAACTACAACTACCAGGGCAAGTATATCTTCTCGGGCTCTCTACGCCGCGACGGTTCGTCGCGCTTCGGTGTCGACAACAAATACGGCTACTTCCCAGCCGCCTCGGTGGGCTGGCGCGTGTCGGAGGAAGCTTTCCTGAAAGACAATAGTGTCATTAGCGAGTTGAAGCTGCGCGGTGGCTACGGCGTAGTCGGCAACTTTGAAATCGGCAACTTCGATTCACGCAACCTGTTTGGCGTGGGCGCCGGCAACTTGGCCAACTACAACGCTGTGGCCGGCTTCGCTCCTACGCAACTGGGGGTTTCGGATCTGGGCTGGGAACAGACCACGGAATTCAACGTGGGTGCTGACCTGGGCCTGATAGAAAACCGGGTACTGCTCTCGGTGAATGCCTTCCGGCGCAAATCCAACGACCTGCTGCTGAACCGTCAGCTGCCGCTCACCTCGGGCTTCGGCACCGTACGCCAGAACATCGGCGACATGGAAAACAAGGGTCTGGAGTTTGACCTGACCACGCAGAACGTCAAAAACGACGGCTTCAGCTGGACGACCAACTTAAACGTCTCGGTTATCCGCAACGAAGTAACCCGTCTGGTAAACAATGCCGCATTCCTGGCTGGCTTCGCCAGCCGGGTGGAAGTAGGCCAGCCCTTGGGTAGCTTCTACGGCTACGTGGTAGATCGGATTTACCAGAGCGCGGATGAAATCAACGCAGACATCTCGGAGGCACGCCGCCTGACCGGCAACCCAACGGCCCTCTATCAGGGTAACAGCGCTGCTACCACGCCCCGGCCTGGTGACATTCGCTTCCGGGATCTGAACGGCGACGGCGTTATCTCGGCGCTGGACCAGCAGATCATTGGTTCGGCCCAGCCGAAGTTTTTTGGCGGTATCACCAACACGCTGAACTTCAAAGGTGTTGACCTGAGCTTCTTCTTCCAGTTCACTAAAGGCAACGATATCTATAACAACACCCGCGCTTTTGCTGAAGGCATGAACGCGCAGTTTGGCCAGCTGGCTACTACGCTGGACCGCTGGACACCTAACAACCCCAGCACCACCATGCCGCGCGCGGCCTCCGGTGACCCAAACAACAACCGCCGCACTTCAACCCGCTTCCTGGAAGATGGCTCGTATCTGCGCCTGAAGACGGCTACGCTGGGCTACAACCTGCCCGCTACCTGGCTGGCTCCGGTGCGCCTGCAGTCGGCCCGCATCTACGTAGCCGGCCAGAACCTGCTCACGTTCACGAAGTATCAGGGGTTGGATCCGGAAATCAACACGTTCACGGGCACAAACTCCAACATTGCCCAGGGCACCGACTTCCTGACATTCCCTCAAGCCCGGGTATACCAGGTTGGCATCAACATCGGCCTGTAATTTCCACTTCGCAACAGCTTCACGTTCATGAATATTCGTTCTAAATTTTCTACGCTGGCAGTTCTGGGGCTGCTGAGTCTGGGCACCAGCAGCTGCTCCGACTTCCTGAACCCAGAGCCGCGTAACTCTGTGGACCGCTCACAGGTATTTACGGACCTAGAAGGCGCCCGCGCTGCCCTGAACGGCACCTACGGCAACCTGCTAAGCGCCAACAATACGGGCCTGCGCGTTCCCATCTTTGCCGACATGCTGGCCGACAACCTGGCGCACATCGGCACGTTCCCGTCGTTTGCCCAGCTGAAAAACCGGGCCGTTTTGCCGGACAATGCGGAGGTGACCAACATGTGGTCGTCGCTGTATAGCACCATTAACCGCGCCAACAACGTCATTGCCTACACGCCGGCCGTTACGGGCACCACAGATGCTGTAAAAAATCAGATTATCGGAGAGGCGCTGTTCGTTCGTGCGTTGGCTTACTTCTACCTGGTCAACTACTGGGGTGATGTGCCATTGGTAATTACGCCCACTACTACCCCGGACAATACACTGTTCGTGTCGCGCAACCCAAAGGCAGCCGTGTATGACCAGATGGTGGCTGACCTGACTGAAGCCGAAGCAGCACTGCCCACCACGGGCGGCCCTGCTCGCGCCTCACGTCTGGCTGCCACGGCGCTGAAGGCGCGCATTGCACTGTACCGCCAGCAATACTCCGAGGCTTCGCGCCTGGCTGACCTGGTGCTGGCTGGTGGGTACACCCTCAACCCCAGCTACCGTGCCGCGGTGGCCAGCGAAAACCCAACGGAGTCCATCTTCGAAGTGCAGTTTGACGCCCAGAACCAGAGCTCGTATGCCTTCTTCATGCTGCCTACCACTAATGGTGGCCGCAACGAGATGAGCCCTACCGGCCCTGGCTCAACGCTCACTACTGCCTACGAAACCGGCGACCAGCGTCGTGACGCTACCATCTCCAACGGTTCGTTTCAGCTCAACGGCCGCGCCATTGCTGTTGGCAACCAGGTGAAATACACCGACCCAGGCACGGGCACCGACAACTTCAAGGCTATCCGCCTAGCTGAGATTATCCTGATCAGCGCCGAGGCTAAGGCTCGTTTGAACGACGCACCCGGCGCCATTACGGCCCTGAACCGTATTCGTACACGAGCTGGTCTGCCCGTAGCGGCTGGCCTCACCCAGACCCAGGTACTGGATCTGATTGAGCGCGAACGTCGCGTGGAGCTGGCTCTGGAAGGCCACCGTTGGTTTGACCTGATTCGCACGGGCCGGGCCCAGGCGGTTCTCAACATCACCGACGTAAACCGTCTGCTGTTGCCGATTCCGTTCCGCGAGACCCTGAACAACCCCAACATGGTTCAGAACCCGGGCTACAACTAAGCCTGATGGATTTATAGAAAAATACCCCGGCCAGTGGTCGGGGTATTTTTTTTGTAGCTGGCATATCTAGCGCTAGTAACTATTCGGACAAATCTGCCAAGCGTAGCACTACCGGCTCCTGGGGTTGGGCGGGCTGCTGCAGCCACCGGACGATCTGGCGAGCTGCTTCGGCGGGCGATACCAACGCGCCGTCCTGCTTTAGACCAACAAACCGCTCTGCTTCGCTGAACTGCTCGCGGTCAGCGGAGCGGATGTGCTCCTGCATAGCGGTGTCCAGCACGCCGGGGGCGAGGCTGCGGATGCGGATGCCGGAGCCACGCAGGTCTTGTTCTTTTTGAGCCACCGCTGACAACGCATCGAGGGCGGCTTTGGAGGCACAGTAGGCTCCCCACCCATCTACAGGGCGCTGAGCGGCACCGCTGCTAATGTTAAGGATAGTTCGGGGAATACCAGTGTGCTGTTGGTAGGTAGCCAAAAACGTATTCATCAGCATAGCCGGGGCAATGACGTTGACATCGAACACAAACTCAAAGTGCTCATTCGGCAGTTCGCCCATGTACTTCACCTCGCCCAGCACACCCGCATTGTTGATGAGCGTGATGCTGGCAGCATCGGGGCAGGCAGGAAATACCTTGAACAGGTTGTTCTGCACAGCCAGCATGTCAGACAAGTCCAAGGGCTGGTGGCGGTACCGCTCGTGCTGGATAGTAGCATGTCGTGACACCCCCACGACTATGGTATCGGGTTGCAACAGCAGTTGTTCGGCAAGCGCCTTGCCTAAGCCGCGGCTGGCGCCAGTGATGATGTAGTAATGCATGAAAGGAATGGTGTGTAGTGAGAGCTAATGAAAATACGGCCGTAAACAAAAAGAAGCGGCCGGTGGCCACTTCTTTTTGTCTTGTATGCGCACTGCGGGAACTAGCTATGGCCCAGGCCAGCGGCCCTATTAGAGAATATACTGGCTCAGGTCGCGGTTGCCGACCATGTTCTGCAGGCGCTCATTTACCAGGTCGCGGGTGATGAGGATGCGGGCGTTGGGGCCGATGCGGTCCGGTACGTCGAACAGGATGTCGTTGAGCAGGCGGCTCATGACCGTATGCAGGCGGCGCGCTCCAATATTTTCCACCTCGGCGTTGACATTGAAGGCAATTTCGGCGAGTTGCTCCAGCGCCTCGTCCTCGAAGGTCAGCACTACGTCCTCGGCCTGCAGCAGGGCTTCGTACTGCTTGGTGAGAGCGTTTTTGGGGTCCTTCAGAATCCGGAAGAAGTCGTCTTTCGTGAGGCTCTGCAGCTCCACGCGGATGGGGAAGCGGCCCTGCAGCTCCGGAATCAGGTCGGAGGGTTTGGCGACGTGGAAGGCGCCGGCAGCAATGAACAGGATGTGGTCGGTGTTGATGATGCCGTACTTGGTGCTCACGGCCGAGCCCTCCACGATGGGCAGCAGGTCGCGCTGCACGCCTTCTCGGCTGACGTCGGGGCCGCTGCCGCCTTTACCGCTGCGGCTGGCTACTTTGTCGATTTCGTCGATGAAGATGATGCCGGCGTTTTCGGCGTTGCGGATGGCTTCGTCCTTCACCTCATCCATATCAATGAGCTTGGCGGCTTCCTCGTCGAGCAGAATTTTGCGAGCCTCGGCAATGGTGACTTTGCGCTTGCGGGTTTTCTTGGGCATCATCGAGCCCAGCATGTCCTGCAGACCGGCCATCGAGGCCTCGTCCATGCCGGGCGCGGCGCCCAGCACGCCGATGCCGGGGGCGCCGCCCTGCTGCACCTTGATGTCGATTTTACGGTCGTCCAGCTCGCCGCTGCGGATTTTCTCGCGGAACTTGTCGCGGGTGCGCTCGTTCAGCTCGTAGTCCGACTCGGGCATGGCGCTGCCATCGTGGCTACCGCTGAAGCCGACCGACGACTTGCTGCTGCCGCCGCTCACGGACGGAATCAGGGCGTCCAGAATCAGGTCTTCCACGGCCTGGGCAGCCTGCACTTTCACTTCTTCCTTGCGGCGCTGCTTCACCTGGTTCACCGACTGCTCCACCAGGTCGCGCACCATGCTTTCCACGTCGCGGCCCACATAGCCGACTTCCGTGAACTTGCTGGCTTCCACTTTGGTGAAGGGGGCATCGGCAATGGCGGCCAGGCGGCGGGCGATTTCGGTTTTGCCGACGCCCGTCGAGCCAATCATGAGGATGTTGTTGGGCACGATTTCGCGCTGCATGTCCAGCGGGGCATGCAGGCGGCGCCAGCGGTTGCGCAGCGCAATGGCCACGTGCCGCTTGGCCTCGTGCTGGCCAATGATGTACTTATCCAGCTCGGCAACTATCTGCGAAGGGGTAAGAAAAGTCTGGAAATCGAGCATAAAAGGTGTGGGGAAATAGACGTAGCGGAAATACCGTAGCGCTGCCGGAAATGTTTGCCGCGGATGGGCCCGGAGCCCGGGCTTTATCGTGTGCCGCAGTGCGAGGGCAGCTATTGGGTTTTAACGAACAGCGAGTTCAGGTTGCGGGCGACGGTGAAGTAGTTGGCTGCGCCGCTGGCGTGCAGGCCGGCGCGGGTGTAGTCGAGCTGAAACTGGCTGATGCGCAGCATCACGCCAAAGGAAATACCGGCGCCCCCGGCCGCGTTGTCGAGCCGCAGCTCACGGCGCTGCAGGTGGTTGTAACCCAGGCGCACGTTCAGGTTTTTGCCCAGCAGCAGCTCGCCCCCCACGGCGAAATGCCGCGCTATCTGGTCGCCGAGGGTTTTCTTGCGCTTGACTTCCTCGCCGTTTTCGTCGAGCTGGCCGCGCTGATTGGGGTCGAGGTACACGATATCGAGGCGCTGCAGGTTGTGGGCCGTGATGGAAAAGCGCAGCGGCATGTGCTCGGGCTTGATGGAGGCCCCCAGCTGCACGTCCAGCGGCATTGGCTCGCGGCCGGCGCCAGCGTAGGGCCTGAGCTGGTAGCCGGCGTTTTTCACGGCCAGGCCCACCGTAAAGTCCTTCTCGGGGTGCTTGAAGACGGCGCCCACATCGGCTAGCAGCCCCACCGAGTGGTTGCCGCCGATGCCCGATACGGCCAGCTTACCAGTGCCGGCCAGCGTGAACGGGCCCTGCACGTAGGCATACGTGAGGCCGGCCGCATACTCGTTCACCGAAAATGTTCCCAATACGTTGTTGGCCGGGTCGCGCATGACCAGCTCGCCGTAGTTAAGGTAGCTCAGGGTCGCGCCCCACCGCCGCCCGGCATCCGCTTCCTTGGGCTTGAAGGCGTAGGCCAGGGTGCTTTGCTTGATGTCGGCCACATAATCGACAAACGACAGGGCTAGGCGCCCATCCATTTCGGCGTTCAGCAGCGCGGGGTTGCTGAGCAGCATGGTGGGGTCGGCGTCGCGCACGGATACGTTGACGCCGCCCAGGGCGGCCGTTTTGGCGCCCGGCGGCAGGTTCAGAAACGAGAAGGCCTGCTGCCCCCCAATCTGGGCCATGGCAGGCGAAACGCCCAACCCCAGGGCAACGGATAAGGGCACAAGAATACGGCGGTGTAGCGGTCCAGTCATCGGGCACCAAGATACGGCGTTTGGCAGGTAGTTGCAGAAGCTAAGACGGACGGGCCGGTGCATTTATTGCACTCCGCGCCTGGAGTTTGCCGGTCACTTCCCAACTACCTGCTGGCTGCTACTGCACCTCCACGCTGGGCGACGGGGCTATCGGCGCTTCATCGCGCACGACGAGTGGCATGGGGTGCGCCACCAGCTCATCGAGCAGCGCCACTCGCAGCACGTCGTCGACCCGGTCGGCGTAGTGGATGGTGAGGTCCTTGACGTACTCGGCGGGGATTTCCTCGATGTCCTTGCGGTTTTTCTGGCACAGGATAATGTCGCGGATACCGGCGCGCTTGGCGGCCAGCATCTTCTCCTTGATGCCCCCTACCGGCAGCACCTTGCCCCGCAGCGTGATTTCGCCGGTCATGGCGAGGTGGCTGCGGATTTTGCGCTGCGTGAACACCGAGGCAATGCTGGTGAAGATGGCAATGCCGGCGCTGGGGCCGTCCTTGGGCACGGCCCCTTCGGGGAAGTGAATGTGCAGGTCGTATTGGTCGAAGAGGCGGTAGTCGATGCCCAGCTCGTCGGCGCGGCTGCGCAGGTAGCTGAGCGCCGTAATGGCCGACTCCTTCATCACGTCGCCGAGCTGGCCCGAGAGCGTGAGCTTGCCCCGCCCGCGGCTCAGCAGGCTTTCAATGAACAGAATGTCGCCGCCCACGCTGGTCCAAGCCAGGCCGGTTACCACGCCGGCAGTTTC